>CAJWXP010000029.1 GCA_913049785.1 uncultured Dehalococcoidia bacterium
AAATATGTTCTCTCAATGCGTTGTAAATGCGAGTTTTTATAGTGTCGTGACGCTGGTGGATCAGCCTACGGAGATTTCGGAGACCTGGGGACCGCGCTCACTCTGGCCGATACGGACCTGGACCTCCTGCCCACGGTCGAGGGCGACGATGCCGAACTGGCGCAAGGTCCGCATATGGACGAAGACGTCGGGGGTGCCGTCGTTGAGGGACAGGAAACCGTAGCCCTTATTGGGATTGAACCATTTTACCGTGGCCGGAACGTAATCGCCGACATCGGAGAGGGTGGCATGGCGCGGCCGGTCGAAACCCATGGGTGAGCGGGGCCGCTGTTCCGGGCGTGGTGTCGCGGTTGAGGCGTCGATTTCCACAATTCGCGAGGCCTGGCGCCCTTTATCGCCGGAATCGACGGCGCAAACCACTGTGACGCCACCATCAATGACGCCCAACCCCGCTTCGCGGAGAACCGAGTGGTGTAGAAAGATATCCGCGGCACCGTCTTCGGGAATTATGAAACCGAATCCCTTCTCGGCATTAAACCATTTGATTACGCCTCGGACGACCTGCGTCTCTTCCCCCGCACTCCCAACACTATGAAACTCTTCGTTCATTAGACTTGTCATGATAACCGTATGGTTAACATAGCATAATTGTATCGTGCCGACAATTCATCGCTGTCGCGCCGTGTCTTAAGGTAACAACGGACGTTGCGATAACTGCACCATCAGTCAATCGATTACACACGAAACCCTCGGAATCATTGACGACTCGGCGCTTCGTCTTTAATGGGCACGGGGCGATTCCAACTTGGCGGACATTAATCCTTGAGGCATAATCCCGCCCATTCGTACCGGCCACCTTTTCGCGCGGCTCCTTCGGTCTCACCAATCGTGACCGTCACGCCGTTTGCATCCTGCTCCACGGTCTCTACGGTCCAGCCGAAGAGTGTGGTCACTGAAGGGAGGTCTTTCAAACGCTCACGGAGCACCGCCTCCGTTTGGTATTGGGGAAGTCTGTCGTTTTTCTCAAAGTAGAAGTTGCGGACAACCTCTCTACCCTGTGGTGCATACCAGTGTTCACTCATCATGTCGCCGTAGGCAGTCACGCCGCCTATGGGATAGCCCATTGGCATCAACCTGGCGTTGCGAAGTTGATCAACGATCCCCCAGAAGTAGAAGTGCTCAAGGGTACGTTGTGTCAGGTTCTGACCCTTTGGAAGATGCTGCGGCTCCTCATGTCTGCCGACCACCACGCAATCGATACCTCGAAGGCCGAGTTCAACTGCCATTCCTACTCCGACGGGTCCTCCACCCACGATGATGACTTGGTGGCGTTCAGCCATGGAGTCCTCCTTACGAACGATCAATTTGCAATAGAATGCTGAGTCGATGGGTTTATGGAATCAATCCATGGAATTCGCAGGTTACATCGTACAGCCATTAAAAAGGGAGCGCTAGGGCCGAATGGTGTAGCTGACGGTAGCCATCTAGCCCTCGCTCCACCACCGCCTAGTCGATGAAGACGGCAATACACTAAACACCTTGAGGAAATAATATAGCTCGGCTACGTAGTGCTCGTGTCGTCAGGATAGGGGCCATTGAGATACCCCTTGTAGCCTTAAGGAACGTGGACGTTCATTGTGTGGGAGAGTGAATAGGAGGCCAGCACGGTTGACGGTCGGGGGTTCCCCTGCTGTAATAGATAGCGTAAACAGCGGGCTGCGCCAAGCACCCTCAGAAGCTGTTTACATCATCAATCGTGGGGCTGTAGCTCAGCTGGGAGAGCACCTGCTTTGCATGCAGGGGGTCAGGGGTTCGAGTCCCCTCAGCTCCACCACAGCTACTCCGCACCTGACCCCACTTGGCTTCCTCAGTAATTCACCCATCGAACCCACATTGGTGCTTCTTTTGCCGAATGCTACACCGTCGATGCAGGAGAGCTCGCAAATGCCGGCATGACCTTTTTCGCAAAAAGGTCCACTGAGCGCATGTACTGGACCGGTTGCAGGTCGCCGAACGCAAATGAACTCAACAGGTAATTGATACCTGTAATTCCCACGGTTGATCTAACCTGCTCTATCACGCTTTGGGGTGAGCCAACGATGAGCGTACCGTTCGCGCGCTGGGCATCGAAGTCCTCACGGCCTCTGTCACCTTCCTGGCCTGCCAATCGTGAGAGGTGGCTGATGTGCTCACCCCAGACTTTGAAGGCGGGCCTCGCCTCTTCCTCTGCTTCTTTGTCAGTAGGCGCCACATACACTTTGATGGATAGGCCCAGCTTTGGTGATGGCACGTGACCGTTCATCCTGCCATCATCGTCACGATGCTCACTCCACAATTCTTTGTACTGAGCAACAAGGGACTGGGTCTCTTCCAAAGAGAAGCGATTATTGAAGATGGTGTTAAAGCCGTTTCCTGCTGTGAACGGGACGCTCTGGGAGTTGCTGCTGGGGAACCAAAGCGGCGGGTAAGGCTTTTGGACGGAAGGGATGCGCAAAGGGAAATTCGAGTAGGAGTGGTACTTCCCGTCAAAGTTCAGCTCGCTGTTGGTGAACGTCTCCAACATGATATCCAGGGTTTCTCTGTAGATAGCGCGAGACTCGTCCACGTTGTGTATACCGAAGAATGCTGCCTCAATAGGCGAGACGCCTCGGCCCACGCCCACTTCGATCCTGCCACCGGTCATGTGGTCAAGCATGCTGATCTCATTGGCCAACCTGTACGGTTCGTAGTACGGCAGGCAGTAGACCAGAGCCGCGAGTCGAATGTTCTCAGTCCGCTGGGCTGCGGCAGCCAACACCAGGTTGGGGGAGATGCTCAACGAGAGGGGCGTCCCGTGATGCTCGCTCACGTGGTAGCAGTAGAACCCGGCCTTGTCCGCGTACTCCATGAGTTTGAGGTGCTGCTCGTAGATATCGCCGATGGGCTGGCCGTCGTATTCGATTTGGTCAAAGACCCCGAATGAGAGAGGCGTGGCCTCCCAGTGTCCGTTTACCATTGTTCCCTCTTTTCGCATCAAACCCTGGCGCCGGTATTGCCTAGTTATCCAGCGAATCCACTGCTTCTTTTGCGATCGCCTCATCGCTTTCAGGTCCAGACCCGCCTACGCCTATGACACCGATCATCTCGTCGCCTCGCATGATGGGCACCGCTCCTGGAGCGAACACGATGCGGCCTCCATACATGTGGTTCACCGCCTGTTGGACGGAGTTGCTCCCGGACTGCCCGGCGAGCTGTCTGCTGGGTGTGCCGTCCCACAAAGCTGTGGCCATGGCTTTCCCGCGAGCAATATCAGGGTAATATGACCGCGCTTCGTCCAGTCGAGCTAGGGCGATCAGGCTGCCTGCATTGTCGACGACTGCGATCGCTGTGCGAACGCCTTTGCTTCGACTCAGTTCCACAGCGACTGCTACGACCTTTTGCGCCTCATCGAGTGTGATTCCCATGACACCCCTTTTCCATCTCTGATCAAACTCCCATTGCTGCATACGTTGTCGCCACAGCAACCGGGGCCACTATACCAAAGAGTCAGCGAAGTATCGACGTTGCGGAGACGCGAAGCCCTTGCGGATTCTGCTATAGTGACGCCTACCCTCTTGGTAATCTCACTCAGGATGGGCAAATGATTTACGAGCTACGGATTTACACACTCAAGACCGGCGGTGTCAGAGAGCTGGAGCGCAGGTTCGGCAACAACCTCGAAATCCGCAATAAATACTCCAAGATGTACGGGTTCTGGCACACGGAAATCGGCCAATCAAGTCAAGTCGTGCATATATGGCCCTATGAGAACCTTCAGGACAGGGTGGATTCCAGGGCTGCCGCAAATCGAGATGAGAGCCACCGATGGCCTCCAGGAATCATAGAGTTCTTTGAACGCCAGGACGTAGAGATCCTTAAAGCTGCATCGTTCATGAAGCCCTTGGAAGGTGAGTACGGCAAGGTCTATGAGCTCATAACAGAGACCTTCCCGCCAAACGATGTCCAGGATGTTTTGAAAGCCTACAGCGAAGCCATGCCAGCCAGGGAAAAAATATACCCCATCGCCGGTATTTGGCACACAGACGTAGGGAACCAGGGCTGTATCAGGCAGATATGGATGTACAAAGACTGGGGCCACCGTGAGGAAATTATGGATGCTTTGACCGAAGCAAATTGGCCTCCCAATCTGCCGGTTGCTCCCCTCACCAGGGAAACGCGGATCATGTACCCGGCTGCCTTCTCTCCACTCCATTGACAAGAATTCGTGCGACCACGGGTAAGGAGTGATCGATGCTCACTGCGGAAGAGAATGAACTGTTCACCAGGGTTGGGCCGGATACGCCCTTGGGGAAGCTCATGCGCTGGTACTGGCACCCTATTGCAGCGGCCACACAACTCGACGAATACCCGGTGAGGCGTGTGAAACTTCTGGGCGAGCCCCTGGTGTTGTATCGCGACAGGTCTGGAAACCTGGGCTTGATCGGAGATACGTGTGCCCACCGTAGAGTGAACCTGGGGTTCGGCATTCCGGAAGTCGTGGGGTTGAGATGTCCGTACCACGGCTGGCGCTACGATGGCTCTGGCCAGTGTGTGGAGATGCCTGAGGAAGCGAAAGACAGCTCGTTCCCTAGTCGAGTGCAGATCCCGGCCTATCCAGTTAAAGAGCTTGCAGGCGTGATCTTCGCCTACCTTGGCCCTGACCCGGCACCGCTGCTGCCGAACTGGGACCTGTTCGTAGCAGAGAACGTGTTACATGACGTCGGGTTTCAGGTGCTTGACTGCAACTGGCTTCAGATACAGGAAAACGATTTGGACCCGGCGCATCTGGAATGGCTGCACGGGTACTTTTCCAACTACGCCCTGGAGCGCATGGGCAGGCCGGACCTCAAGCGAAAGCGTAGGAACCCTGACGCCGAACACACACCTATCAATCAGCGACGCGACTGGGCCGTCTATGAGCAGGGTGTCATGAACTACGCCAAGACGCCGGACGGCTTGCGGGAGGTCCGTCCGTCTATTTTCCCTAACGTGAACAGCTTTACAACGGACTTCATGTATCGCGTGCCGATGGACGATGAGCACACGCTCCACGTGTTCTTCACCACCTACCCGCAAGACCCCGAGTCGCCCACCGTGCAGGAGAAGGTGCCCTATTACATCGTTCCACCAGCAGTCGACGCGGAGATGAACCCTATTTGGGCGGAGCTGGATAGCAACGGCGGCCAGGACAACATGGTATGGGTGGCCCAGGGCCCGATAGTAGACCGCACCAAAGAGAGGCTGGCCGAATCCGATAGAGGCATCCTCATGTACCGTGACCTGCTCCGACAGCAGCTTCAGATCGTGGAGGATGGCGGCGAACCGATGAACGTGTTCCGTGACCCGTCGCAGAACACCTGTGTGATCGTGCCGCCGCGGGACGGCTCACCGCTGACGTGGGAGGGCCACAACCCCGGCATGATGAATCGCATCACCGGACCCTACAAGCACTCGCCAATAGTCAACGCAATGGTGGAGAAATACCAGGGCAAGGACGCACTTGAGGGGCCTGTCCACTAGATCGACCCTACCTATCAAGCCTATGGGTTACGCCTGCAATCTCCCTTGCGTCTGCCAGCCACGACTACACACCATGACGTGATGCCTGTGGCCCCAGCTCCCCCGCCAGCAACTTCGCGGTCAATTCGGGATTGCCGTTTGGGTCCGACGCAAGCCACGCGTCATGCCCACCAAGCCCGTGCTCCAGGTTCCATTGAGTTGCAGTGAACATCTTCCCCGTAACCCCGCCGTTGGCGTCCTGCCTTGCAAGGAACTTGGTGACAGGGACCACCGTATCGGCTCGACCGGACAACGTTCGCGTCGGCGGTAAGCCCTTGGACACTCGTTCAGCCGAACGTTCGTCGTAGCCTGTAGTACGGGCACCGGGCGGGAAGACCACGTTGACCGCGATGTTGTGCTCTTTGATCTCGTCAGCTAGATACAATGTCATATTGGTCAGCGCAGCTTTCGTGGCCATGTACGGCTGCTCTCTGCTGCCGGGGCGCCACTGCGGGTGAGACGGGATGCTCCCGGTTGTGGAGACGTTGATGATGCTTCCACGCTTCTTTCCCATCATTGGTTTGACGAATCGCCGTATGACCTTCAATGCTCCGAACACGTTGATCTGGAATGCCTTCTCCCAGTCTGAGTCCACCGTTTCCAGGATGGTGATGCCAATTGCGCCATCGTGCTCCTGATCCCTGGTACGGAATGCCGCGTTGTTGACCAGGACGTCCACCGTGCCGAACCGTTCCAGCGTGGCGTTGTAGGCAACGTCCAGATCTGTGTTGCTGGTCACGTCACAGGTCAAGGTGAGGATGGACTCATTGGCATCCAGTTCCTTTCTGAACTCCTCTTCGCCCTCCCACGACCGCTCCAGGGCCACTACTTTGGAGCCCGCTTCTGAGAATGCCCGCGTGTACTCAGCACCCATACCCCTGGCGGCGCCGGTGATGACCACCACCAGGTCTTGCAGATTCATTGTTGCCATGAAGCCCCTCCTGCTGACTGGGAATTTTGTGGGGCGATGGTACCTCAATCGAAGTTAGAGCACCAATCAAATGTTTGGCTTTAGTTCCCAATACCGTCGCGGCGAGTATACTGTTGGCGCTAAATACCCGTGACGTATGTGGAGGTGGTTTCATGGCTGCGAACAAAGTAAGGCTGGAACTGGACAAAAGGGAACCCTTTGCCGGCGGTGGCTCATTCGGCGATACAGGGACTTACGAGCGCTTGCTGGGAAAGGTGCACTTCGCCATAGACCCGGACGAAAAGAAGCTGCCATCGATCGTCGATCTGGACCTGGCGCCACGCAATGCCGAGGGTTTGGTGGAGTTCTCCGCCACCTTGGACATCATCAAGCCGGTCGATTTGGACAAGTCGAACAGACGCCTCTTCTACGAGTTCTCTAACCGGGGTGGTCGCGGACTGGCAAGTTTCAACTATGGGACTGGCCTCGATATGACCTCGCTGGACTACGCCGGTGACGGTTT
This sequence comes from uncultured Dehalococcoidia bacterium, assembly GCA_913049785.1. Lineage (GTDB taxonomy): Bacteria > Chloroflexota > Dehalococcoidia > Lucifugimonadales > UBA1127 > UBA1127. The sequence goes on from CAJWXP010000029.1 coordinate 7,011, forward strand.
CCTGATGCGCCAGGGGTACACGCTGGTGTGGTCGGGCTGGCAGGGAGACCTCATTGACAGGGGCACCAACGTGGTGGCTGACCTGCCCTTCGCAATGGAGAACGGCAAACACCTCCGGGGTCGGGTACGGCAAGAGTTCAATCCCATGTCTGAAAACATCCTATCAGTAGGGGTTTGCGCCGGTGCAGAGCGCGGGCCAGACGTGCAGCCTTACCGCGTCCTCGATCGTGCCAATGCCACGCTGACTGTGCGACAGAATGAGACCGACCCTCGCGTAGCGATCCCGGACTCTGATTGGGAGCTAGCATCCGCTGAGGTCAAGGACGGGAAGGTCGTACTAACATCATCGGATATCGATCTCTACATCAAGGGCGGCTTCAAGCCCGGTTGGATATACGAGTTCATCTACGACACAGAGGGCTCACGCGTCATGAATCTTGGCTTCCTTGGTATCCGCGACTTGATGTCGATGTTGCGTAACGGGGATGAGGACGACGCAGGGAACCCCAACCCGCTGGCGGGCCACGTGGACAAGGTCTACGGCACTGGCGGCTCCCTGAGCGGCCGCGTCATCCGTGAGTACGTCTATGAAGGTTGGAATGAGGATGTGGAGGGTCGCAAGGTCTTTGATGCCGTGCACACGCACACTGGCAGCGGTCGATTGCTGATGAACCAGCGTTTCGCCCAGGTTGGCCGGTACCCTCGCCAGCATGAGGAGCATTCATGGCCGTCGGAATACTATCCATTCACCTTCAACGCTGTGCCTGACCCGTTCACTGAGCGTAACGAGGGGCTGTGGCAGCGACCGGCGACCGACCCGCTGGTGATCCACCTCCACACGGAGGGCGACTACTGGGTCCGACACGTATCGCCGTCGCATACGAGTCCGTTGGATGCCAGCGACGTCGAAATCCCAGAAAACGCACGCATGTATCACCTCACAGGGGCGCCGCACATGGTGCGCGCCATCGATGACCCCGACTGGATAGGACAACTGACGCCGAATGCCATATCAGCCATCCCCTTCCGGCGCGCGGTCCTGGTTATGCTGGACAAGTGGGCAACGGACGGCCAAGCTCCTCCGAAATCGCTTCTGCCGATGACGGGAGAGGGCACGCTGGTCAAGGCGGAAGAAGTGCTGGCCAACTACCCCAAGCTATCGGGCGTCAACCTGCCTAAGGGGCCGAGCCGCCTGCCTCGGTATGACTACGGCCCTGAGTACGAGACGCGCGGCATCATGAGTGTGTTCCCACCGGTGCCTATCCCCGGCGAGGAGTACCCCCTGCGCGTTCCCCAGATCGACGAAGACGGCAACTCACTTGCAGGGTTGTTCTACCCCGATATTGCGGTGCCTCTGGGCACGTACAACGGCTGGTCGCTCCGCAAAGAAGGCTTTGGGGAGGGTGAGCAGTGGATGAACACCGGGAGCTTTGTGCCCTTCGCTCGCACCAAGGCTGAGCGTGAGGCCAACGGCGACTCTCGATTGTCCATCGAGGAGCGGTACTCCAGCCATGAGGCTTACATTGCCGCCGTGAAGCAGGTATGCGCTGACCGCATGAGCGAAAGCCTGATGTTGCAGGAGGACGCAGACCGCTTCATCGCCTCAGCAGAGAAGAACAACCCGCTTGACCCATCGGTGGGGCTGGAACCTCTGATCCAGGCAGGGGCTTTCCGAGGTGTCTAGGGTGTTTAACACCCTCTGCTTACCGCCACATATAGCGCAAATTCTGAGCATTCCATTGGATGGTTTGGAAGGTTCAGTGTGCCTGTAACTCGCGTGAGCAGGCTTGTTTGCCTCGTAGAATCCGACGACCAAAAGCTGGCAAGCTGGCCCGCTTAGCGGGTAGCATAGACGCATGGCAGATAACTACGATGTCGTCGTCATAGGCGGCGGTGCAGCCGGATTGATGTGCGCCATTGAAGCAGGCAGGCGCGGCAGACGCGTCTTGGTGTTGGAACATGCTGACAAAGTCGGCAAGAAGATCCTCATCTCCGGTGGAGGACGCTGCAACTTCACCAACCTTGGTGCTGTGCCGGATTTGTACATTAGCGAGAATCCACAGTTCGCCATATCCGCACTGAGTAGGTACACCAGCGCTGATTTCATTGGCCTCGTTGAGCAGCACGGTATCGCATACCACGAGAAGACGCTGGGACAGCTCTTCTGCAACGGCTCTTCAACTCAGATCCTGGATATGCTGCTCCAAGAGTGCAGCGACGCCAACGTTGAGATACGGACTTCTTGCACCATGACGGGCGTGAAGCGCGAGGATGCTGGATTTCGTGTTTCGACCTCCTCCGATTCTGTGTCAGCAGAGTCTCTTGTCGTGGCGACCGGCGGGTTATCGATACCCAAGATGGGCGCAACCGGGTTGGCCTATTCGTTGGCGCGACAGTTCGGCATGGCGATGACCGAGGTCAAGCCCGGGCTTGTGCCGTTCACGTTCAGACCACCGACTCTCGACCTGTTCAACAACCTCTCCGGTGTGTCGCTGGGCACCGCCGTGACCTGCGATGGCGTGACGTGGCAGGAAAGCATGTTGTTCACCCATCGAGGCCTCAGTGGCCCGGCAATCCTTCAGGTGTCATCGTATTGGCGGCGAGGGAGCGAGGTGACTATCGATCTGCTTCCCCACGTCGAAGATGCTCAGGCACACTTTGATGATGAGCGCGCTCGCCGCCCCGGGACTGAGCTGGCCACGGTGGTAGGTCGACTCATGCCAAAGCGCGTCGCCCAAGCGATGTGCGGCACTCTAGCGACCCGACCACTCCGTACATTGTCGAACACCGAGCTTGCGAACTTCGCCCAGTCCCTCAAGTGTTGGGTCGTCACGCCAGACGGCACAGAGGGGTATCGTACGGCAGAGGTGACTGTTGGCGGAGTGAGTACGGATGGCCTATCATCGCGCACCATGGAAACGAAGAACGTGCCCGGCCTCTACTTCATCGGCGAAGCTGTTGACGTGACAGGCCCGTTGGGCGGCTACAACTTCCAGTGGGCATGGGCTTCGGGGTACTGCGCAGGCCAGATTGCTTGATGCGTGCGTTGCTGATTTCGTAATAAGGGTTACGTAGTACGTCTGTTTCTGTTATACTGTTCACAACGGTACACTTCCGGCAGCCCCACAACAACCGCTGGGTTTTGGCAAAGAACCACGTTAGTTTCTTGCTCCTCCCCATTGTTCATGCCGCGCTGACGGGCCTGTTCCGACCATACATAATCAAGGAGTCAGCGCTTTGACGTCTTCTACAACCCTTCGCCGAGGGGCGAAATCTAATGCCGGTGCCCCAGCCCGCGATTCTCACCCAGCAGTCTGTTCTGCGTGCGGTGCAAACACCACCGTTCCTTTCATTCCCCGACCCAATCAAGCCATCTACTGCCAAAGCTGCTTCAGGTTGCAGAACCGGCAGAACCCAAGCGCCAGTGAGGTTAACCCCTTTGATAATGCGCGCTTTGCAGATGTCTTTCCCGATATGGAGCTCATGCCCACCACCAGAGTGGCTCTGGGTGAGATGGGCATCAAAGAACCCACACCCATCCAGATAGCAACGATCCCTACCATGCTGGCCGGGAAGGATGTCATTGGACAGGCTCGCACAGGATCGGGAAAGACCCTCGCTTTTGCCATACCCATGGTCGAGGGCGCCGATCCGACAAGTCGAGGTGTGCAGGCACTGGTACTTGTGCCCACCCGTGAGTTGGCCATCCAAGTAGCTGGGGTCGTTCGTGACCTGGCAAAACGCCGGTCGCTCTCAGTGACGCTCCTCTACGGTGGACGTTCTCTGATTCCGGAGAGCAAGATGCTTAGAAACGGCGCTCAGATCGTGATCGGCACACCCGGGCGTACGTTGGATCACTTGAAAAGGGGTGGCTTGATACTCAAGAACCTCAAGCTGTTTGTGCTTGACGAGGCCGACGAGATGTTGGACCAGGGCTTTCAGCACGATGTGGAGGCGATCCTTGAGGCTGCTCCGGTAGCCCGACAGATGGCCCTCTTCTCTGCGACGCTGCCTGGCTGGGTAGCGAAGACGGCCCACAAACACCTGCACGATCCGCAGACGGTGTCTGTGGACTCTGATGAAGATGTTCCGCCGGAGATCGAGCACAAGATTTTTGAGATCGATAAGAACCACAAGATCACTGCATTGCGCACATTGTTGGACAAACGCTCCGGGCCCATCCTCATCTTCGGCAGGACAAAGCACGGCGTGAAGAAGCTGGCCACCCAACTTGAGGGGTTCGGCTATCCCGTCGATTCCCTTCAGGGCAACTTGAGCCAGAACGCACGGGAACAGGTCATGCGTGGCTTCCGCTCAGGCAAGGTGCCGATCTTGGTAGCCACGAACGTTGCCGCCCGAGGCCTCGACGTCAAGGGAATCGAGCAGGTCATCAACTTCGATCTGCCGGACTCGGAATCACACTTCACTCACCGCACAGGCCGAACAGGTCGCATGGGCGAACAGGGAGAGGCGATCACCTTCATTACCTATGAGGACGGCAAGAAGTGGCGGGAGATCGAGCGCGCACTGGGACGCAGGTTCCCTCGGGAAGTGTGGCCCGGTAGCACAAGTCAGCTTGATCGTCCCGGCCCCAGTGGTGGTGCAGGCGGTCATAGACCGGCCATGGGAAACCGTGGTGGCTTCAACGGTGGTGGTCAACGCCGGCCATCCCCGAGCAACGGCAATGGCAATAGCAACGGTGGCGGTGGATGGCGACGTTCCAGCGCTCCACGACCTGCTGCCAGGCCAGCAGGAGAAAATCGAGGTCGAGCGCCCCAACGCTAGACGTTTACAAACAATTAGATTTCTGAAATGAGCCGATAGCAATATCGGCTCATTTACTTTATCCCGACCCACCCGTTATCCGCGAGCTGGCCTTTTCGAAATGTCGAGCCATCGTAATGCTCCCAGTAACGAAAAGCCTTGTGGCACCTTGCTCCTTAGATGGCCTTACCCATTAATGTCTCCCTGGCCTGATGCAGTTGGTTCTAGGTAGTCGAACAATTACCTTTGCCTCATGTTTGACGTGGGTTGAAGCTGACAATACAATCAGCGCGTTCTCTTTATCGGACAACTATACGGGAGGTGCGTTATGTATCTACTTCAGGAAATCCTTCACTTTGGAACAGGACGGAATTCAGAAGCCATCAAACGCCTGAATTGGATCCACTCCGTCATGCAGCCTAATCCTGGATTCGTGGCTGCGCAGATTTGCAGCTACCTCGGCAACTCATCACGGCATCTCATTCTGCGTATGTGGGAGGACAAGGAGTCCTTCACTGTATTCCGTGCCACGGATGGAGGTCAGAGCTATTCCAAGAACCGACCTGAGGGCATCTACGAGGGCCAGACTGTGGGGCGAGAGTGGGAAGACATCATAGACACCCCCGGGACTGAAAAGGGCAACTTCCTGATACGAGGCGTGTTCGATATTGCCGAAGGTCGTTGGGACGATTACACGGCACTACGAAAGAGTCAGGACGAGGTGCACCAGAAGACCGGCGGGCTCCAGTACTCGAGGAACTTCAAACAGCTCGACGAGGAAAACCAGGCCTTGATGCTTATCCGCAAGACCAGCAGGGAAGACCACCTGAAGTACATGGAGAGCCACCTGCTGGCCGATGTGCGGAGTAATGGCCCCACCGGTACGTTCACGGCTAAAGGCAATGAGTATTACGAGATCATCGACGAGACCACCAAGTAGCACTCAGTAAATATTTTGGATTCAGTATAGAAGGGGCCGGGAGCTAAGATGCTGCCTGGCTCCTTCCGTTATCGTTAAGGTTGAGTAGAAGATGGCCTTCCGGGCCTCACTTCTAGCCGACTACCATTGAAAGGCATCTATGGCCCAGACCATCTATCAGGTCGATGCGTTTACGGACACGCCCTTTGCCGGAAATCCGGCGGGTGTCTGTCTGATGGAAGCTGCAGCTAGCGAGCAGTGGATGCAGAACATCGCCCTGGAGATGAACCTGTCCGAGACTGCCTTCCTGGCTCCTGCCGCCGACGGCTACGACCTCCGCTGGTTCACCCCTTCCACAGAAGTGGACCTGTGCGGGCATGCCACCCTCGCAAGCGCCCACACGCTCTGGGAGACCGGTGCCCTGCCAGCTACCCAGCAAGCACGCTTCCACACACGTAGTGGGCTGCTGACCGCAGACAAGCATGACGACTGGATATCCATGGACTTTCCGTCTGACCCTCCATCGCCTTTATCCCTCTTCGTTGATGTAGGGGCGGCTCTGGGCACAAAACCACTATCGGTCAGCAAAGGGCGTCGTTACTACCTGGTGGAAGTCGCCACAGAGCAAGAGGTTCGGGAGTTGAAGCCCGAATTCGGACTGTGGCAGGAGTCAAAGACCGGCTGCATTGTGACGAGTGCATCGGACTCCAAGGTCTTCGACTTCGTTTCCCGGTTCTTTGCGCTGGGCCTGGGTATCCATGAGGACCCGGTGACAGGCTCAGCTCACTGCGTGCTTGCTCCGTATTGGGCCGAGAAGCTTGGACGAACAGAGCTGGTAGGCTATCAGGCATCGGCCAGAGGCGGAACCGTCCGTGTCAGGTTGGATGGCGATCGCGTTGTGCTGTCCGGTCAGGCGGTCACTGTCATGCATGCTGAACTACGCCAGGGCCTGCTTTAGCCCATCGACCCAATTGTGGTGATTCGTCGTCTACTCATTGGGTTACTACCCTTCTCGACTACTGCATCGTCCTGTAATCACCCGTACCCTCACCCGCTGGAAGGATGTAGCGCTGCGTCGTCACTGCGTAGATATATCTAACGAACAGGGAATGAGAAGAGGCCAGGAGGCAGTGATGAAGTACCTAGAGATCATGCAGCACCTGCAGTCCTTTGACGAGGCCCCTCACGAAACGCAGCTATTTGGCCATCCGCCTGGCAGCCCTGTTCTATCGGTTAAGTGACCTGGCCATCACAAAGCATTTCGTAGACAACTATAAGAGCTAGAGACAGCAAGGAGAGCATGACATGGTAGTAGACGGAGGGGCGAAGGTTCTGTACACAGGGTACCGGTTCATGCTCTCAACCTCTATGGCTGCTGCGTTCGCCCTTCCGCTTGGCAACTAAGAACAGATAAAGAATAGGAACGGTGTGCTGGTCTAGCCAGCATACCGTTTTTGTGTACCAGCAACCGTGAACGTGTAGCGGAATGTATTGTGTCTGGAGTACCCTTTTCCTCGACAATATTCATACGTGTGCCGAAAGGGGATCTATGGGTGACCGCATCGGGATCATAGGGGCAGGTGCCCTTGGTAGTTACGTTGGAGCTTTCCTGGCCAAGGATGGACATGACATAACGTTCCTGGACATGTGGCCGGAGCACGTCGAGGCAATGAAGCGCGACGGCCTCCGAGCCAGTGGGAGTCAGGGCGATTTCTACGCCCCCGTCACGGCGCTTCACCTTACGGAAGCGCAGACCATTGTTGAGCCGTTCGACTTTGCCTTCATCTCGATGAAATCTTACGATACTGAGTGGGCAACCCACTTCATCAAGCGGTATGTGAAGCCCGATGGTTACTTCATCTCCCTCCAGAACTGCTGGAACGACCCGGTCATCGGCGACATCGTGGGCGCTGACAACGAGCTGGGTTGTGTGGCATCTCATATAGAAGTCGCCTTGTGGGAGCCTGGCCATGTGGAGCGAGGCGGCGCCGTGGGTAGGGACTCAGGCCATCACGTCTTCCGTGTGGGTGAGCAGAGCGGGAAGATCACTGCCAAGTCTCAGCACATTGCGGACATCCTGGACGTCATAGACGGCTCATACGCCTCTGATAACCTCTGGGGTGAGCGTTGGGCCAAACTTTGCCAGAACTCTATGGGCAACGCCATCTCTGCCATGACCGGCCTGGGCACCAACGAGCTGGCAGCCGACCAACGTTGTCGGTCGATTTCCGTGCACCTGGCCAAGGAAGCAGCACGGGTGGGGTTGGCCCTTGGGCTTGATGTTGTTGACGTCAATTCGAAGCCGGCGCAAATGTGGGCGGATGCGGATAAAGGCGATGTCTTTGAAGAGCTTGACGATTACTTCGCTGGGCGCAAGACGCGGGTGAACTGGCTGGCATCAATGGCCCAGGACGTTCATAAGGGTCGACGTTCAGAGGTGGATTTCATGAACGGCCTTGTGTCCAGAAAGGGCCTGGAAGTCAGCGTACCCACCCCGTACAACGATGCTATGGTCTCAGCGATGCACCGTATCGATGACCGGTCACTGGCCCAGGGTCCGGGTATGATCGATGTCGTCCTAGCAGAAGTACACTCGTAATAGGGTGTACTTCTAGTGGTGGCACGGATGGACGGCTGGCTAGCAAGCCTGTTGAGCAGCCGGCGTAGCTAAGTCGTCCAGAACCATCCTTTTCCGCCGCAACTTGGTCCGGCTTTTTCTTTGCAGCATTGGCCCATGCTAGGTTCGGCCACTCCGACATGTGCAGCGGCCCCTTTTCGTTTGGATCGTTCAACTCAATGTGGAACGTAAAAGTAACCGTTCCCTCTGCTGCGCCGCCCGCTGATGCCAGCATCATTTCATTGGATGTAGCCGTTACCTTTGATACCTGTTCCAACCTCAGCAAATCATCGTTGAGGGACGAGGGGTTGTTTGCCAGGATCTTCACCACTGTGCTCGTCATCGGCGATCCCCCCACCTCCAGGATGATCACCTTCAGGTGTTGCCCAAGGCTGTCCAGCAACTGGAGCACCATGGAACTGTTTGACGAGGGTGGGATGACCAGGTCTAGCGAGATACGTTGAGAGATCGCTGGTGATTTCTCCTCTACAGGCTCCGGTGAGACCGGGACTGCTACATCTTGTGGGCCAGCCTCTTTGTCATCATCGATGTCAGAATCGCCCAACCAGTCATCGGTATGATGGGCCTTTGACATCGCACTGACGTCCAGCACCCGACCGCCGTTGTAGACATCTCGAATCGCTGTCACTAGTCGAGCGCCGCTCACGTCTTTGGTCAGGTAGCCGCTCGCACCAACGTCGATGGCCTCTGCCACAAACTCGTCGTCGAAGCTCATGACGCCCTTGGAGTGCCCCTACGGCGTTCGTGGACCAGGCAAAGGTGAAGAAAGCTGCAAACATCATGAAAGCATTAGTGGATGCCAGGGTAATCAGGAAGCATACGCCGAGGAGTAGCAAGTTGATTCCTACCAACCTTTCCATGCCAACGGCAGAAACCTGTCGACCAACCGTCGCTGCACCCAGAATAGCGGTATCTGTGCGGTGCTTGCGGCAATTGCGATAGTACTTACGTTCATCCCCTGGTCAGCGAAGAACGGTAATCGGAAGAATGCCATGGATGAGGTAGCGAAGACAAAGAGGCTGAACGTAAGGGTCAGCCTCCAGAATGCCACCGTCCGAATCGCCTCTTCCCTCGGCCACTGATGTTCGGATGGAGTAGGCGACGATGCTTCCTGCCCGTTTACGACCTCCTGGTTAGGCGTGTCACCATCAGGTAAGAGGCCTATATCTTCAGGTTGACGTCGTAGTAGCAGCAGCGATATCGGCAGAATTATCACAATCGCCGCTGCGCCCAGGGAGACCCAACCGGTGCGCCATCCAAAGTTGCTGATTATCCATTGGACAACTGGGAAGCCGATTATCAGCCCCAACGGAGCGGCCATTGAGAGGATGCCCAGCGCCTTTGCCCGTTTACGAATAAACCACTTTGATACGGAGGGGCCTGTGTAGAGGGGGCCTGCCCCTGGACACCTACCAGCCCGGTAATGACGAATACGCCGATGAACCACCAGGCGGGATGGAAGAACTCTAGGCTCATGATCGCAAGCGCTGATACGGTACCGGCCACCGCCAGTATCAGCCTGGGGCCGTGCTTGTCGAGGAGCTTACCGATGAACAGACCACCGAACGCCGCTGCCAGCATGCGCCCGGTGTTTGCCAAACCGAATACTGTATTGTCAAACCCCAGTTCGTTCTACATGGGTTCGATAAAGAAGCCGAAGATTGGGCCAGCCACGGTCGCGGAAGTTGCATCAATGAAAATCATCGCCACGACTATGTACCAGCCGTAGTAGACCGTTGGCTGAGGTTGCTTGGTCTTAGCCACTCATGCTCCTAGTCACACAGTTTGGCAAAAAAGTGAGGCCTGGGTGGTTGAACCTCAGGCCTCACTTTGTTTCTCGCGGCAGACTGTAATGTGGGCTGTTATAGCTTTAGGCGACCCCTACAGTCGGTGGGAGGGTGGGAGCGATGTATGCGACTGGTTGCTTTGTCCCCGCATAGTGTTTGAATGCAAGAACTGAGCCGTAGCTGATCATAATTATCGGTATTCCCAGCGATGACAGCATGATGCCAGCCCAACGGAGTTCTCCGTTGGCAATGGATGGGGCTGACAATGCTACTACCAGCCCTACTACAATGACGCCGATCAAAGGCAATGCCATTCTTCGGACGTAGGTGGCAGCGATAACCATCAGACCTCCAGCCACCATGCCAATGCTTGTCCCGACTGCCGTGGCATTGTTGGAGTCTTGACTTAGCCCGTAGTTGGTCCCAATGGACAGTGGGTAGAAAGCCAGATAGCAGTACAGCGCGGCTACGGAGAGTGTGATAATGCTTCCAAACCTCAGGAGGTAGACGCCCTTCCGGAATCGGGCGCGAGCCATCACTGCAGGATCAGTCTCAAATTCTATGCGTGGTGTAGCGCCAGCCGGCGGCTTCCATTTGCGCCTAGAGAAGATGTCAGAGCCAAAAGCCATTGCGGCATATATAAATGTTGCGGTCAAAACCAGGGTGAAAGGCCAGTACTCAAAGACCTGACCCCAATAGCCGTCAACGATTGCTAGAGATACTACAAAACTACTCATACCGTTATTCTACTCCTATGTGGGGGACGGGAAAAGGGTTCGTGTGAAAACCGCTTCTTTATGTTCTTCGAAATATTATCAATTTAAACTTAAATCAATGATTATCGAGCCAGCCGGCGTAGGTACGAGGCGGTGATGTCTACAGCCAAAACCAGAATGAGATACCAGACCAGCAGCAGCGCCACGGTGGTGAAGTGGAAGTAGCTCATGCTCAGCCGGAACTCCGTGCCCAACCCTCCAGCGGATACGAACCCGACGACGATGGCCGTACGGATGATGACCTCCCAGCGGTAGAACAAGTATGTGACAAACCGTGGGAGCGCTTGAGGCAGCACACCATAGACCATCACCTGGAACCGACCAGCCCCGGTGGACCGGAGCGCCTGAATCGGCCGCTGATCCAGTCCTTCAACGATCTCTGACGATAGTTTGCCCAAAATGCCTGCGTTGTGAAGGCCAAGGGCGACGGCTCCGGGCAACAGGCCGGGCGATAGCACAAAGATGATGAGCATCGCCCATATCAGTTCAGGGATGGCGCGAGTCACCACAAACATCCCTCGTACAAAGAAGAAGACCCCACGCCAGAACCAGGAACCGTAGGGTGCCATCTCTCCCATCATCATATTCCGTGCGCCGAATATGAAGAAAACCAAGGCGAAGATCGCCGCAAAACCAATGGCCATGACGCTCATAGCCAGGGTCTGGTAAGCGAGATGTCCGGTGGAACGCCATTCGCTCCACTGCGCGAATGCCGAGGTGGTGGACGACCCGATGCCCAGCAGGTCTCCAAGGAAGTCCTTGAAGCGGTTAAAGGTCTCCACAGAGAGGAAGGAGTGGCTCTGGGCCCCATCGACGTTCAGTACGAATATCCAGGATGAAACGATCAACACCATCATGGCCAGCATGCTGAATCGTATGAACGTCACACGTGGCCACGTGAACGAGACTGTTGTGGGGCGAGATGCGTTGTCGATGGTCGTCATTCTGACAGCCGCCTGCGCACCATGGTGCTCCAGATGTCCACTATCACTACAAGACCTATCAGGAACAGCAGATACGTCCAAACCTGTTGATATGCCAGGTCGTCGAGTGCGATGCGAACTTCGTGCCCCAGTCCTCCAAGACCTACAAAGCTCATAATGGCTGCTGAGCGTATGCCGCACTCCAGTCGATAGAACGTGTAGCTCAGCATGTCCGGGAGCGCCATGGGCAAGCGACCGTACCAGAACACCCGCCACTCAGATGCGCCGGTGCTGCGTAACGACTGCAGGGGAGCCTCGGGGACATCTTGGAGAAGCTCAGCGTAGATGCGACCGAGAATGCCGCCATAGGGGATAGCCAGGGCGAGCACCGCTGCCATGGGCGATAAGCCGATAGCTGCGACGAACAACCACGCCCATACTAGTTCATGGATGGAGCGGAAGAATGCCAGCGAGAAACGCGAGCCACCAGCCCCCGTCGCTCTCACCCACGGCGATTTGGTCAGCACACCGGAGCCTATCGCGCCAAGGGGAATGCCGATGAACAACGCCAGCGTCAGACCTGCGACTGCGTAGGCGACCGTGGTCCAGCTAGCCGAAACGGCGGCGCTGAGGGTATCTGCGGAAAGGTCTAGGCTGAACAGCGCACTTGCGAACTCGCCCATAGCGCTGATACCGCCGGAGTGGATGAACCCCTCTGTCCAATCAAGGTTCAGGAGGCTCCACGCAAAGGCGGCTAGGAGGATGAGTGTCAGGACTCGGCGACTCTCTAGGAGTCTAGGCTTCTGCGCGGAGTCCCTTGAGGTCATAGAGGTCATGGAGCATATCCTCGGTCACTTCGTGGCTAGGTAAATCAAAGATGACGGCGCCGTTGCGCAGCCCTATGAGTCGTGAGAAGTGTTCACGGGCAAGCTCAACAGAGTGCATGCTGGCAACAAGGGTCTTCCCGGCCTCGTCGGCGATGCTGACCAGGAGTTGCAGTACCTCGCCCGCCCTCGCAGGGTCTAGAGAGGAAACAGGCTCGTCTGCAAGGATGACCTGCGGGTTCTGCACCAACAGTCGAGCTATAGCTACTCGCTGCTGCTCACCACCGGACAGACTTCCGGCACGCTGATAAGCGATCCCTTCAACGCCAACACGAGCCAGCGCTGAAAGGCCAATGCATCTGTTCAACGGCCAGACAAGAGAGACCAGGGATTTGAGTAGACTCCACTCGCCAAGCTGGCCCGCCAAAACGTTTTGGAGCGCGGAGAGGTTGGGTACCAGATCGAATTGTTGGTGGATCATCCCTACTAGCTGGGAGACCTCGCGTCCGGTGGGCATCTTGGCCAGGTCACGGTCGCAGAGCAGTACGGTTCCTGTGCTTGACTCCAACTGGCCGGACAGGATGCGGAGCAACGTGGTCTTCCCGCCACCGCTGGGCCCTAGGAAAGCTACTCGCTCACCGGGGTTTATGGTGAGAGATAATGGGGCAATCGCCTCTTTTTGGCCGTATTGCTTACTGACTTCTGACAGCACCACGGCGCAGGAAGCAGTGCTGTAGAGGTGTTCTATTTCTCTAGTTCTCAATAATGCCAAGGTCTCTTGCCACCTGTTCTATTGCTGAATAGTTGTCGTTGTTCGTCGAGATGAACCTATCCGAGTCAAAGGCCGCCATGATCTCCTGTTCGATGCCACCGTCAGCGCTGTTGAGCCCCAGAATCGACAAATGGAGCTTCTCCATAGTCCCTCTGCCGAACTCGCTGTCCAAGGTACTGTTTGCAAGCCAGTGGTAATCGAAATATGGCGGGGTCGTGTAGAAAGCCTCGACTTTACTGATGTCCACGCTTCCGTCCTCAACCCGCTTCTGCCATACCACTGCGTTCAATGCTCCTGCTTCAAACGACCCTGTTTCCACCAGCTTCCACGTCTTATCGTGAGAGCCGCTGTAGTTGACGGCTGAGAAGTCGTCCTCCGGGGCAATACCTGCCTGAGCGAGGAAAGAACGCGGCATCAAGTTTCCCGATGTCGAGCTTTCACTGCCGAAAGTGACTCTCCTGCCTTTCAGGTCTTCCAGTGATTTGATGCCCAAACCTTTTCGTGCGATGAACACAGAATGAAATGCTGCATCCTCTTCGCGTTGTGCGAGCGCTTGAGCCCCCGACGTCGCAAGCCTTGCCTGTACACCGGTGAGGCCTCCATACCACGCAAGGTGAATATCGCCCTGCCGGAAGCCGATCACCACGGCGGCATAGTCCACTGAGGGAAGGTACTGCACATCCAGGCCGGTCTCTTCGCTCAAGTAGTCCGCCAGCTTGTCGAATCGGGCCTCAAGGACTGAGATGTCCTGATCCGGTATCCCCGCGATGTAAAGCGTCTTATCGCCGCTCCCGGATGAACAGGCTCCGGCAAAGACTACCAAGCCTAAGACCATGACCCAGAACCAGGAAAATGGATTAGATACCAGAGGATGCTTGGAGTGCATGGATGTGGAACCTTCCCCCATTAAACCCTTAATGTATTGTAGCTAGCCTACGATTGCGGTATAGTGAGTGCAACAACCATGCGCAATCAGCATGCAAGGAACAGGCGATGGAACTGACGGAAATGGAGACCTTTTTAGCAGTCTCCCGCCATAAGAGTTTTACCGACGCTGCATGGGAATTGCGGTTGACGCAACCTGGCGTGAGTCGACAGATCCAGAAGATCGAGCGGGAGCTTGAGACTGTGCTGGTGGAGCGCCGTCGAGGCGACCTCCGACTGACCAAAGCGGGGGAACAGTTCAAGGCCTATGCAGAGGAAGCGCTGGAACGCCACGGGCAATTCATGACAAGCCTTAGGGCTGGGATTGGAACCCTTTCAGGGGACCTCAGCATCATTGCCAGTACCACCACCGGGGAGTTCATTGTGCCGGAGCTGGTGGCACGATTTACATCGCTACACCCTGACGTGGTTCCAGAGGTGTTCATCACCGATACTGCTCAGGCTATCGAGGAATTGGCGGACACCAGGTGGGATGTAGGGTTTGTGGGGGCACGGCTGCCTGGACGTGGTCTTCGATATGAGGTGACTGGCGAAGACGAGATCGTGCTTGCCGTGTCCGTCTCACACCCCTTCGCCAAACGAGGCGAGATCGACATCGCAGAGTTGGAAGGGCAACCGTTCCTGGAGAGGGAGGGAGGCTCCGGAACGCTCCGCAGCGTCCATGCTGCCCTGGCCAAATATGGCGTGACGCTTCCGCCTCACCCGGTGACGATGGGTGTCAGCTCTTCTCAGGCCATCCTTGCTGGAGTAGATAGGGGATTCGGCGTTGGTTGGGTATCGGCGCTGGCGTTCGTTGCCGGTTGGAAGGGTCGGGTCACACCAGTTCGATTGAATGGACTGCCGTTGCGTCGGTCGCTGTACCTTGTACAGAACCGGCAACGCGCCTTACCTGCTGTGGCTACAGCGTTTGCTGACTGGGTTCGGAACGAACGGAAAGCCAAAGTCGCGCCACTTAGTCGGAGGAAACGGCCAGCGCAGTAGAACTGTGCCTAGTTGCGTCCAGCCTGTATACTCCCTCCAGCCCATCACCTTCCCGCGGCGGAGGCTTCATGGCCCAGACTGAAAAGACCGACTCGCCCGAGGAATCTCCCGAGCAGAAGACAGGGACCCTCAAAGATGGCCTCATTGCAAATTCCGGGATCTTTTATGGGTGGTGGATCCTCCTAGCCCTTGCCCTCATGCGTGTCATGGCCTCAGGCGTCGGTAACAACGTCCGTAGCCTGCTCGTGATTCCTTTGGAGGAAGAGTTCGGTGCTACCAGAGCCCAGATATCACTGATGGCCACCGCTGGGAGCCTCGCAATCGCGCTGACGGGACCCTTGGGTGGCTGGTTGATGGATCGCTACGGGCCTCGCCGAGTCATGTTCATCTCCCTTGCCTTCGCTGCATCTGGCTACGTGATGTTGGCCGGAGCCCAGTCCCTGTGGCAGGTCATCGTCATCTTCACCATCCCTCTGGGCGTTGCCTACAACTGGGCTATCCTGAACTCTGGGGCTCCGATACTCAACAACTGGTTCGATAGGGGCAAAGCACGAGCGCTTTCACTGCTGAATGTGGGCCACGGGGCAGGCGCGCTCATGCTGCCCTTCATGGCTCTGGCCATTACAGAATTGGGTTGGCGTCAGGCAATGCTCATTGGCGCTACCGCAATGGTTGTGGTTGGATTCCCCGTTGTTTGGGTGGCCAGGAACACCCCGGAGGAGATGGGCTTAGCCCCTGACGGCGATCCTGCTTTAGTCACAACAGATGGCCCGGTGGTCTCTGCTGCCCAATCAGGCATGACTCTTGCACAGGCGGCCAGAGGCCCCTTCTTCTGGGCGATCGGTATCGGCAGCGCATGCATGCTGTTCGTGAACTCCAGCATCGCGTTCCACCTGGTGCCGCTGCTGGTCTGGAAGGGCGAGAGCGAAAGCTTCGGCGCGATCCTGCTCAGCACCCAACTCACTTGGACGGTACCTGTTGTCCTTGGCGTCAGTTGGGCTGCGGACCGCTTTGATGGCACACGGATCATGACGGTGATGATGTCGGTGGTTCTGATTGGTGTAGTGGTGATGTTATGGGCTGATGCTATCTGGGCCTACGTGCTGGCTGTCTCTTTGCTCGCCTTTGGAGGGTCACACTGGGCCATACTGTGGGCTGTGTTGGGTCGACAGTACGGCCGTGCCCACTACAACATCATCAGGCTTTCCATCTACTCCATCCTGATTGCTGGCATGTCCGGCGCGCCCTATTTTGCGGGCTTGACCTTCGACAGGACCGACAGCTACGCACCCTGGCTACGGATACTGCTGGTGGTGGGCGTCCTTGGCGTCATATCCTTCGCGATTGCCGCAGCTACCCGGACACGCTCGACCCCAAAGGTGAAGGTGTGAACGGTCATCGGCTGGTTGTACTTGAATTGTTTCTGGTAGTCATAGCTACCTTGAGCGCTGCGTGTAGCAGCTCCTCTCCGAACCCCCCACCGACTTCCATCCCTGCGACACCGGCACCACCTACGAGCATTCCTACGATTGCGCTGACGTTTGACCCGACTCCCACCCCAACTCACATACCGACGCCGCCCGTACCTGCGGCAACCCCGATGCCTGTAGCCTCTTCTGCACCAACTGCGACTGTACCAGCAGCGCTACTAGCGCCGGTCATTGTCATCGAAGCGACCGCGATCATTGGAAGCTGCGAGTTTCGGTTAGAGGTCGCTGACGACGCCACGGAGTGGGGTCGTGGGCTGATGGAGCGTGAATCCATGCCTATCGACCAAGGGATGTTGTTTGTGTTCAACTTTCAGCAGGAGCTGAACTTCTGGATGAAGAACACGCTCATCCCGCTGGATATCGTGTATCTGAACGATGAGTTGCAGGTGGTGGATGTCCAGACGATGATCCCTGAGCATGAGATCGCACCGGATCCATTACCCTTTTACACGTCCGCGTCCCCTGCTAAGTTCGCGCTGGAGATTAACGCCGGCGTAGCTGCTGAATGTGACATAACCCCAGGCGTTACGATGACACTGACCTACCTAAACTAGGCAGAGTGCAGAGCTTTGCCCTGCGGTGTACACTGCCCGCGTCAGCACATCCTTGCTTGATAAAGGAGATTCATGCCGACTGTTACACCTACGTTCACCATACTAAAACCCGCTCGCCTCATGGACGGCACGGATAGCCCACCAAAGACCGGAATGGCGGTATTGTTGCAGGACGACCGCATCCAAGCGATAGGGCCTGAAGACAAGATTGCATTCCCCGGCGCTGCAACCGGCGAAGTGCTGGCATATCCAGATGCCACGCTCCTGCCGGGCCTCATCGACTGCCATACACACACCAACATGCCAGGGACAGGCCGTCGAGGCGAAGACGTGCACCGCGAGGACACGGACGACATCCGCCTGATGCGATCTGCACACAATGTGTCCATCGCATTGCAGTCGGGTGTAACCACGGTGTGTGACTGCGGGGGTTGGAACAAGACCACGTTCTCGCTGAAAGAGGCCATCAAACAGGGATTGGTCAATGGCCCTCGCGTGTTGGCGGCAGGTCGACCCATCACCACCACGGGAGGCCACTGCTGGTTCATGGGCTCAGAGGCCGATGGTGTGGACGGCGTCCGTCAGGCGGCTCGCCAGCTCATCAAGGAGGGCGCTGATTTCCTGAAGGTCATGGGCACCGGCGGCAGCACACTGGGTACAGACCCCTTCCGACCCGCCTTCTCCATGGAAGAGCTTCAGGCCATCGGTGAGGAGGGCCATCGGCGCAACCGAGTGGTCGTCGCACACTGTCGCACGAACACAGCGATGCGGATGGTGGTGGACGCCGGGTTCGATGCCATCATGCACGGCTGGTTCACGGACGACACAGGAGCGAAGGTTTACGACGAGAAGCTGGCTGAGCACATCGCCAAAAATGAGGTGCGGGTGAACCCAACGCTCCAGATCACCAGAAGTCGTTTCCAGCTCTTTGAGGGCCGGGAACTCACGGCTGAGGAAGAGACCCAATACACGCGGATGCAGGCCAACCACGC
>CAJWXP010000030.1 GCA_913049785.1 uncultured Dehalococcoidia bacterium
ACAAGGCGGCCAACTAGACCACTCCCATCGAAGTGCACGAGCTGGCCACCTCGCGTACGGCCGCTCGAGCGTCCGTCCTGCTCACGTTCCACAAGCACCTCGACCTGGCTACCGAGTAGAGGACGATTGTGCTCTCGCGCGGACTCAGCGTGCAGCTGTTCGATGACCTGCAGTCGTTCGCGCTTCACTTCGGCGGGAATATCGTCATCCATACGCCGCGCGGCAAAAGTGCCGGGGCGTGGCGAATACGCGGCGACGTGGATCACGTTGAAGTGCAAGCGCTCCAACAGCTGGACAGTGGCGAGGAACTCTGCATCCGTCTCACCGGGGCAGCCCACGATCACGTCAGTCGCGAGCGTAGCGTGCGGCATTCGCTGGCGGATGCGCGCGACGCGCTCCTCGAATTGCTCAACGGTGTAACCACGCCGCATCCGCTTTAGCATTGAGTCCGCGCCGGACTGCACCGGAATGTTGAAATGCTCGCAGACGCGAGAAAAATCCGCGACAGCGTCCACTATGCGGTCCGTCATGTCACGCGGATATGAGGTGAGAAAGCGGATGCGATCAATCCCGCCGACACGTTCGATGCCCTCAAAAAGAGTCGCGAGATCAGGGCGCCCGTCAGCGCGTTGCCCGAGCCCGTTTCCGCTGGTGGGCTCTAAGTCGTGACCGTAGGCCTCCACGGTCTGGCCTACGAGCGTCACCTCGCGAACACCGTGCTTGGCGAGGTGACGCACCTCGTCAAGCACCTCCAGTACGGGCCGTGAACGCTCGCGTCCACGGCGCAGCGGGACAATGCAGTAGGTACACATTTTGTCGCAACCATGCACCACGGGAACAAAGGCCGTCGGACCCTCAGGACGGCCATAGGTGGTCGGCCAGAATTCACCCTCCGAAACATCACGAAGCGTGAGCACATCGAGCGCCCCGGCCTCACGAGCGGCCTCAAGTATTGGCTGAAACTGCTGTGGCTGCGCCCACGCGTCGACGTAGGGAAAGCGACGAACGAGCTCCTCATCGCGTGGCCCAACCATGCAGCCCATGAGCGCGACGATGCGGTTCGGGTTGTCGGTTTTGAGTGGCTTCAACATACCCAACGTCCCGGTGACCTTGTCCTCTGCACTCTGCCTGACCACGCAGGAGTTCAGCACCACCACATCGGCATCCTTCATGGAGGTAGCCTGGGAAAGGCCCATCTGTTGGAGGGCGCTGCCAAGTCGGTCTGAATCGGCGGTGTTCATCTGACAGCCGATGGTCCAGATGAAGTAGTTGCGAGGCGCACCAGTCCACTCAGCTGCCGTCTTCGACTGCTGGGTAAGACTTGCTCCCCAATGTAGTTCCTGGATTGCCATCAGCACTGCCTAGAGAGGATTTTGGTTGTGGCGGAGGGACAGGGATTCGAACCCTGGAGAAGCCGTTAAGCCTCTAAGCGCTTAGCAGGCGCCCGCACTAGACCACTATGCGATCCCTCCGCGTTGTACCTGAACACTATTTATCGTATCAAGGGGTCTTAGATAGGACAATACGAAAAACTGTGCTATTTTGAAGCTGATATTGTGAAGTAAAGCACAATCAAGCTAGTGGAAAACGGCATTCTGAGCCCCTAATAATCGATTATTTCACAAAGACCGCTCGCAAAACGAAGCATGCCTCTCTGCTTTATAGAACATTCTCTCAGTAGGCATCTCTTTTTTGAACCGTCAGGTAGTATGGGTCTAGGGCTCGCCCTAGTGGTACACTGGCGCCACCTCGAAGGGAGACGCTAGTGTCCGACGACACAACATCGGTGATCCGCAGTCCACGCATCTTCCACGGTTGGTACATCGTGGGCATTGCTGTCACCTCCGCCATGCTCCTCTCCGGCTTCCAGACTTACACCTTTAGCTTCTTCTTCAAACCTATGAGTGAGGAGCTTGAGTTCAGTCGCGGCGCAACCTCCGCCGTGTTCTTGATCCGAGCGGTCATCATGGGAGTGCTTGCCCTGCCCGTGGGCATGGCTGTTGATCGCTACGGGCCTCGCGCGCTGGTCACCATCGGTATCCTCATCGGCGGCCTTGCCACAATAGGTATGGCCTGGGTGGGCAGCTTGTTGGGATTCTATCTAGTCTTCGGCGCTATCCGCGCCTTTTCCCTCTCTCTATCCGGTGGTGAGGTCACTACTACTGTGGTGGCTAAATGGTTCATCCGTTACCGCGCTAGGGCTTTGGCTATCAGCGCAATAGGGACCCCTAT
Organism: uncultured Dehalococcoidia bacterium; assembly: GCA_913049785.1. Lineage (GTDB taxonomy): Bacteria > Chloroflexota > Dehalococcoidia > Lucifugimonadales > UBA1127 > UBA1127. The sequence continues at coordinate 2,233 of CAJWXP010000030.1, forward strand.
GGCGGGCGTGCTGCTGGCTCCACTGGCGGCTCTGCTCATCAGCCTCTACGGTTGGCGCAATTCCTTCATCATCTTCGGCGTCGCCACCCTGGTGATCCTGCTGGTGCCAGCATACCTAAAGATGCGACGCATGCCAGAAGACCTGGGCCTTTTCCCCGATGGTCGAACGCCCGACGATGTTGTATCGCGAGGGCATCCTTCAGGTGCCACTGTGCTCACCGAGCGGGATTGGACCATGATGGAGGCTGCCCGCACCCCTGCGCTTTGGCTCATCACTCTCAGCCTCAACCTCACCATTTTCATGACCGCCAGCATCACCCTCCACCAGGTGCCCTACATGTCAGATAAAGGGTTCTCCGGCGCGGTTGCTGCGTCGGCGGTGATCACCATGACCTTCATGGCCGTTCTGGCCAAGTTCTTCTGGGGCTTTCTGGCAGAGCGGTATCCCTTCAGGTACTTGATAGCCGCCGGCCAGGTGCTTGATGCAGTAGGAGTCATATTGTTGCTGACCGCGTCTTCCACCTTCGGCATACTGGCATACGCCTTCATCATGGGAATTGGACGGGGCGAGGGACTCTGGATGGCCCATGCCTACTCCAGCTATTTTGGCAGACGCTTCCTGGGCAGCACCCGGGGCATCGTGGCGCCCTTCAGGATCGTGGCGAGTGGTGGCGGGCCCTTTGTGACAGGTTTGTTCTTTGATGCCAACGGCGACTACGCCACCATCTTCCGTATCTTCATCGGCGTGACTCTTCTGGGCGCAGTATGCTCGCTGTTGGCAAGACCACCCAAGGTGAAAGAGCATGTGGAGTCTGAGGTCTGGTAGCGAGGCGAGGCCTACGAGGTCGGTTCGATCAGCGTCTTCAGCAAGGTTCTATGACACTGGTGTTCATCGACGCACGAGCAAAGCAGCGTCAGGTCTCCGCCGTCTGCGATGGCCCTTGCTTCGGCGATGAGAGGGCGCTTGGACGACATCTCTTCGTGGTACCGCACGGTGTACTCGGCCCAGGACACCAACCCGCTGCGCAGGTGGCTCAACAACTCAGGGCTGGGGCCAAGCTCCTTCTCCCACGCATCTACCGCTGTCTTCCGTATGCCTCGAGGCCATCGACGCATGACGAGCAGTCGGTACCCGTCACCGGGCGAAGCGGGCTCGTAGATGCGCTTTGTCTTGATCATGATGAGGCTCCGTGGGCTGATAGATAATAATCACATTGCGGCCATGACTTGCTCGGCAATGAGGTCGATCTGCTCCATCTCGTTCACAACCGGCCACATGTATACCCGCTGCGCTCCGGCCGCTTCAAGCGCGGCTAGCTTCTCCCGGGCTTCACTTGCAGGCCCAACGCAGAGCCTGGCCCGCAGCTCATCCAGAGGCCGGTTGATTGCGGCCCGGATTATCTCATCAAGTATCCGTTCCGCTTCTTGGCGATCCTCTGTGATGTGGAACAGCTTCGTGGCTATCCCGTTGGGGAACGTTTTGGGGTCTTTTCCGTACGTGGAAAGATGGGTGTTGAGCTTGCCCAACCCTTCAGAGAAATCTTTTGGAGTGGTGTTGTAGGCAGAAGCCAGCCATCCGTCTCCTATCCGAGCGGTACGCTTGAGGCCGACATCAGACCCCCAACTCCCTATCCATATCGGCGGTGCTGGGCGCTGAGCGGGTAGCGGCTCCAAGGAGATGCCCACCATTGAGTAGTAATCGCCCGTGTGGTCTGTCCCATCAGCCGTCATGAGGGAACGCATGGTCAACACCGCATCGCCCAGACGTTTCCACCGCTCATCAAAGGGGATCCCAACGCTTTCGTAGTCTCTGGCTGACGATCCCGGTCCTACGCCGATGATCAGCTTGCCTTCGGAAAGATGGTCGATGGAAGACAGTGTCTTGGCCATCGCCACCGGGTTGCGCACTACGGGGATGGACACCGTGGTGGCAAACTGCATGTCGCCCGTTACGTGAAGCACCGACGCAAGGGCAGTCGGCCCATCAAGCCAGGGTTTCGGGAACACCAGGTGATCGTTCGCTGCTATGGCTTATATACCCCAGGTCACGAGCGCGCTCCGTGTACTCCACCAGTTTTGAGCGTGTGTACTTGGCTCCAAGAAATCCGATGAGCGGGAGATGAATGCCGAACTCCTTAGGAACCTCCTTGTAGCTCCTCCCCGGGGCCTTCAGGCATGGTAGCTATTGTCAGCCGCTGATAATTATCAGGCCAGGGTGAGTATCCAGACAACAATGCCAAACAGGACGATAAGGCCTTCTGCTGCGCCGATGGGTGCCGACCGTAGCTTATCTCCGTGGCGTGTGACCCAGTACGCGTTCAGGGCGCCCTGACTCCACACGATGATTGTGGTTGTCACTGCGATGCCGATGAGCCCCAAGAGCATCAATACGCCGGGGCTGACGGCCAAGAGGGAGGCCATACCCAAACCGGTTGAAGCAAGCGCCAGCGCTACCATTGTGCTGGGATTCAACGTCGTAGGGACGCCCGCACCGGTCGCCAGACTTTGAATGACGGTAGTGTGACGGTGGAGCCTGAAAAGCTGGTAGACCGGTACAACCCAGGTCAATGCGTGCCATACGGGAAAATGCTCTTCTTCAGTCTCTTTGGCAAGCTGTTTCCAGGTGATGTAGAGCCAGTAGAAGATGTACAAGCCACCGGAAAGGACGCTGGCGATTATGAGTCGTCCGGCCTCCATGCGCAGCGATTCGGAGTTTGCCAGGGTCTCGATTGCTTCAAGTTTTGAAGCTAGTCCCGGCGACAGTTCATGGAACTCATTGTGGCCGCATTTGCGACAGAACTCGGAGGTACCCGGAGCAATCTCATCGCACTGTGCACACTGTTTGTAGTCATCCCTCATTGTGTATCTCTCGGTGTTCTTAGATGCCTCATCGCATCTGATCTTTGCCTGAAGACCTCTACCAACCCCTAGTGAGTCTGGCTTGAACGTGAGCCCTGAGGATCTCCAGCGCTGCCGACCCATACGGAACCGTCCTCAAAGAACTCCTTCTTCCAGATAGGAACGATCTCCTTGATGCGGTCCACCATGTACATTGCAATTGCAAACGCTTCTGCGCGATGGGGCGCTGCGACTGCCACAATGAGGCTTGCTTCACCCAGTTCTAGCCTACCAATGCGGTGTGCCACGGCTACGTCGGAGATGCCCCAACGTTCCTTCACCTCATCGAAGATCTGCTGAAAGGTCTTCTCGGCCATCTCCGGGTAGGCCTCGTACTCCAGGCGAACCACCGTCCGGCCGCCAGTCTCGTCGCGAGTGGTGCCCTCGAAAGTGACCACACCGCCGTTGGCGTTGCTCTTCACCAGAGCCGTTACCAATGCTGCGTCCAGGGGCTCTCCCGTTATGAGAATTTTCTGTGCTGCCATGTCAATCCTCTTTCAGTGTTCGGCTTTGTCTGATCAGCGTCGTCGGCCGCCAGAGGTAGGAGCGAACTCAGCCCACCGTCAGGTCATATGAGTCCAGGGTTGCACCCTGGCCGCCGGAAACGGGGGGAATCAGGGCTATCTCGTCGTTTGGTTGAAGGACGTAGTCGCGCTCAGTGTATTCCTGGTTGACTGCGACCATCGTCGTGGGCATCAGAGGAAGCGTGTTCGGGTGCAGTTCGCCCAGGTACGTCAGGGCGTCGGCCACTGTTGAGCCCGATTGCAGCGTGGCTTCGATGCACTCCTGTCCGACCCGCTCGCGGTAGATCGCAAAGAGGCGTAGCGTGATTGTTATTCCGTCTGATGATGTCATGCACCGATTATACCCGGCACCACCGGACGGAGCTACATGTTCGTTTGCGGGGTTAGCCGACCTTTACCGTGCTCAATCGCTGCTGGAACTCCGCTGCGGTGAAGCTGTACTCCTGGGTACCCTTTACCTCAACGGCAAATGAGGCGCACACGCTGCCCATCAGCGCAGATTCGGCCAGGTCTTTGCCATCGATGAGGCCCTTGATGAGCCCGCCACGATAGGAATCGCCTGCACCGGTGGGGTCCAATACCTGATTCGCCTTCACTACGGGGATGGTGAGGGACGTGTCGCCGGTTGTAATCAGCGACCCGTCTTCGCCCTTGGTGGTGATGATCGACTTCGCCAGTTTGCCCAGGGCAGCCATGTCCAGGTCTGTGGCGTTGGTGATAAGCCCCATCTCGTAGTCGTTGGCGATGAGGATGTCCGCGCCATCGATGCACTCCTTGAGGCCATCGCCTGTCCAGATGGGCAGTGACTGGCCAGGATCGAATATGTAGCGGATGCCCTTTTCCTTGTAGATGCGACTGTAGTTGATCATGTCGTCAAGGTTGCCGGGAGCCAGGATGCCTATGCTCTCTTCAGGCTTGTAGCTGGAGAAATCGAAGTTGGACGTGAACAGCATCGCACCGGGATGGAAGCCTGTGATCTGGTTGTCGCCCATGTCGGTAGTGATGTACGCCCCTGCCGTCGGCTGCTCATTGATGACCTTGATGCCGCTCTTCGGCACAGAGTTCTTCTCCATCCACTCGAAGTACCTAGAGTAGTCGTATCCGATGGTCGCCAGGGTGTGGGGCTGCTCACCAAGAAGCACCAGACAGTAGGAGATGTTGCCAGCGGTGCCTCCGGGTCGCTCCACAAGGCTGTCGACGTTGAAGCTGACGTTCAAGTTGTGGATCTTGTCGGGCATGATGTGATCAGAGAACTGACCTGGGAAGTTCATGATGCGGTCATAAGCTAGAGAACCGGACACAAAGATATTCATGCTGCTCCTGTGTGGTTTGGTTTCGTGCGGGGCTTAAGGCTAGCTTGGGTAGATGGGTGTGTCAACGCTGGTGAGTCGGTAATAAGAGACACTTGATGCAAGTGATTTGCAGAGAAATCGCCGAGTTGGAGAGGGTTGGGCTAATTCTTCGAAGAAGTCACCGATGTTGGGCCTGCATCTCGTCGTCGTCCCCGCCTGCGGTTCCACCCCATCACAACAAGCAACTCACCTACAGCGGCGTTGCTCACATCGTCCTTTAGTGGGACATCTGGGTGGATCTGGTAGGAGTTCTGCCTACCTGTCTTCGTCTTGGTGACATAGCCGGCTTCCTCAAGGTCATTGATGATCTTATGCGCTGCCCGCTCAGTGATCCCGGAGGCGTCACCGATCTCCCTTGCAGTCCGGCCAAGTCGCATTGCTATGATCGCCAGGACCCTTCCGTGGTTTGTTATAAACGACCAATCAGCCATAAGAGAAAACCTTCCCTTTCATTGACGCTTACGTCTTAATCATGTAAAATAAAACCTGAAGCATAGTTCATGTATCATTTATACGGTATTTATAATCCTGTAAAACTATTCAACGCTTCCCTATCAACGATTCCGGTTCAGTGGTCGGCGTTGTTTTTAGACCGCGCCAAGTATTGCCATGAACAGGCGGTCTTTGTCAAGCAAGATTTAGATGAATCCAGTGGCGATTTTCGAGTGAACGCACCATTGGATACCAAAGTTTTTAGAGTCAGCGACAACACAAATCGGATAGGTGTAATCAATTGGTGGTAGAGAGCCTTCTCCTGGGTTTGATGGCAGCGGTGATCTTCGGATTCGCCGACCTGATTGCTGTGGTCGTCGCGAGGAAGATACCTCTCGTTCGCTTATTGTTGTGGATCCATGTAGGGGCCTTCATCATCGGCGTGCCGTACTTGGTATTGGCCGCTGACCTCGGGACTGTATCTCCGCAACTCTGGGCTCTCTTCGGCGTTATGAGTCTTGTGTTCCTGGGGATGCAGTCAACGTTCTACAAGGGACTTCAGGTAGGCCCCGTTGTCCTGGTGAGTCCTATAGTGTCTGCGCATCTGATTATTGTCATCCTCTTGTCCACCATCTTTCTCGGGGAGCGGTTGGAATCTGTCCAGATGCTTGGGATCAGCATAGCCATGTTCGGGCTTCTGCTGGCGACTATGACGTTACAGAGCGATCCCTCAAGGGGCAGCAACGTTCGTAAAGGCGCCACCTATGCGTTGATTACCATGGTGGGTGCTGGCATATTCATATTTACAGTTGGGGCACTTTCCAAAGAGGTAGGTTGGTTCCTTCCCATTTTCCTAATACGCACCGGAAGCTTTTTCATCCTCCTACCAGCGCAGCGGCTCGCTAAGGCTGGGCCCTGGTGGTCTCCATCACCCAAACTCGTGCTGATCGCTATCCTGGTAGGGGCACTTCAGTTCAGCGGCCTGGCTGCGTATGCATCTGGCGCACAGATGGGCTCTGTCTCTTTGGTGGCGGCAACGTTCTCCATCTATCCGGTCATCCCCATGATCGGCGGTGTGATCTTGATGCGTGAACGGATCGTTCCACGGCAGGCTGCAGGGCTGGCGTCAGTCTGTGCGGGTCTGCTGGTGCTCGGCATGACATCCTAAATGTTTCGAAGGTACGAACTTCTTTAGCCCACACCCCTTCACATCAGAACCTTCCACTTCTCGAATTTGGGCCAACTCATACCACATTGACATCCTACGTGTGCCCTGTGTACGCTCCCAGCCTAAACACATAGCCAGGAGAGACGCGTGCGATTTGAAGGCAAAGTAGCAATCATCACCGGAGCAGCCGGGGGCATCGGCAGCGCTGCTGCGGCGTTATTCGCGAAAGACGGCTGTCGTGTTGCAGCGTTGGACATCAACGAGCCGGCACTTGAGGCGTTGGCCGAAAAGACCGATGGCTTGCCTGGCGTGGTAACCCCGGTCCTGACGGATGCGTTCGACCCCGACGACGTCACCAGGTCAGTAGCAGCCGTCCTCGGCTGGACAGGCAAGGTCGATATCCTGGTCAACTGTGTTGGTGGTAGTACCATCATTCCCAACACCGGACGCCCGGTTGAGGAGCTATCGCTTGAGGAGTGGAAGAAGCTTCTGGATTTCAATCTTGACTCTACCTTCCTGTTCTGCAAAGAGGTACTGCCCCAGATGAAGTCGCAGGGCTTCGGGAAGATCGTGAACATGTCGTCCAGAGCGGCCACGGGCTTGGGTGGTTCTCCTGCGGCGTATGCTGCGGCCAAGGCCGGTATTATCGCCATGACCACGCGGATCGCCAACGAGGCTGGACCCTACGGCGTGAATGTGAACGCGGTTGCGCCGGACACGACTTTGACTGACCGCATTCTCAACGAGCTTTGGTTAGCTAAATCGGAAGAGGACAAGCAGGCATATTTGAACAGCGTTGCCTTGCGGAGGATGGGCCAGCCTGAAGACCAGGCGAAGGTCATCGCCTTCCTCGCATCGGAGGACGCCGATTACATCTCCGGCCAGACGATCCACGTGAACGGCGGGATGTAGACGCGGCAGGGGTCGCGAAATGGGGTACTATTGACGACAATTCATGGGTGAAGGAGGAATCATGGCAAGGATCAAGCACATCGCAATCGCAACTGATGACCCTGAGGCTACAGCAAAGTTCTACGTTGAGGGTCTCGGTATGAAGCAGGTAGGCAAGTTGGACACACCGACGGACGAAGGCTATTACTTGACGGACGGCTACATCAACCTGGCCATCCTGAAGTTCAAGACTGAAGAGGAAGCCAACACAGAGGGCGGCCCCAAATGGACGGGCATGCACCACTTCGGCTTCAACGTGGAGACCATGCCGGAAGCTGAGGAAAAGATTCTGGCAGCTGGTGCCACGCTCAAACGCAAGCCTAAAGAGGTGGATGGCAAGCCCCGGACTGGTAACGTTGAAGTGAAGTTCACCGGCCCTGACGGCATCACCATCGACCTGTCAGAATTTGGTTGGTTGGGCCAGCGTGAAGAGGACGAGGCTCGGGATGCCGCAAAGGCAACAGCAAAAGCGTAATCAAAGGTGACCGTCAGGTCACTCGGGTGCAGAGCTAAGCCCTGCTGGTAAGCCGGTGTCCTTCATCTAGACCATCGTAGGTCCAGGCAGGTCTGGCCATGAGGAACCGGTAGCCAAGGTCTAAGAGATTACCAACGTTCTGTTTGAAAACGTGGGGGTGGCCAGCTACCACCCCTGCGTTTTTGCATATCTCAGCTATCTCCCGCAGCGCATCCTTGAACTTCTGGTTGTCGTACTGCTGTGGGATGCCCATGTCATGGGTGAGGTCAGCCTCGCCCACCAACACCACGCCGATGCCAGGCACCTCTGCCAGCACCTCTTTCAGGTTACCTAGCGCCTCCATGCTCTCGCACATCGTGACGACCACCAACTCGCCGTCAGGGTTAAGCGGCCAGACGTCGCACCGCTGGTAGTACTCTTCCCGTGACAGACCCCAATATCGTGCTGCGTTCGTCGCTGCATCTCCGCGGAGCCCGCGTGGCTCGTAATACGACGAGTTCTTTTTGGCCGGGTATCGACAAGACGCCACGGCGTTGTAGGCGTCCTGCACGGTAGTGACCTGCGGCCAGACAACGCCGTACGCGCCCAGGTCCAGTACTTGCTTGGCGAACCACTGGGCATTCTCGCCGCCGTTGGGAGGGATACGCACCATCGGCGCAACCGCAGGGGCAACGGTGGGTGCATCGTGAATCTGCTGTCGATGCAGCATGAACTGCATGCTTAGCTGCAGATCCTTGATGTCGTAGGGGTTGTGCTCCAGCTCATAGACCACGCCATCGTATTTGGTGAACGACAGGTTCACCGCGTTCTCGATGCCCGGCGATGAGAACGTCGTGAAGGCCGCCGGAGTCTCCTCCAACGCCCGCACAACGCCATTCAGCCGATGTCCTTTGCCAAGAGCCAAATCACTACATTCCTACTTTGTATTTACTACGCGAGTCCAGGCCTTGCCGATATTTGTAGAGGCAAGCCTTGATTTGTCATTTACTTTGGGTGTCCGTCAGGGAATATGAGTATGAGCTAAGCTCATCCCCCCTTGGGCTGGAAGGGCCATGTCCCATTGTTCGGCTGACTCTTCATGCCTTCCCGACGTTCCGCGTTGAGCTTGGGGGCACGGAGCGCGTGGGGATCCCACGTGCGCTTCAGGCCATCAACGACGTGCTGGGTGCTTCGGCCGACCTTCTCGATCTCGATCTCAGCGAAGTCGCCGTCCTGCAACGGCCCCAGGTTGCCGTGATTGGTGCCCGCCAGGATGAGGTCTCCGGGCTTCAACGTCATGACGTGCGACAGCGTTGCGATCATGTACGCGATGCTGTGCTCCATATCACTGGTGTTGTAGGTCTGCCGCAACTCCTCGTTGACCCAGTACTTCACATCAAGGTCGTTGGGGTCGCTGATCTCATCAGCCGTCGTAATCGCCGGGCCGATGGGCAAGAAGGTGTCAAAGCTCTTGCCGTAGTCGCCGGGTAGGCTGGCTTCGTCCTCTTCAGGCGCTCGCGCTGACACGTCGACCGCAGTGGTGTAGCCGAAGACGATGCTCAGCGCCTCCGACTCCGAGAGGTTATGCCCCTCTTTGCCGATGACCACGCCCAACTCAGCCTCATGGTTGAAGATGACCGGATGGAAGGCTGGCAGCACCACGGTGGCTCCTGGGCCGATGATGGCTTCCGGCGACTTGAAGAAGGTCTTCAAAGGGCGCACGGGAGTTATCTGCACACCCTCCATGTAGTTGCCGTTGCCGCAGAGGATCTTGCCAGGACGTGGCAGCGGGGCGCACAGCTTGACCTTGTCCATGGGGATGACGGTGCCTGTGCTCTCCAGGTCAGCCAGCTTGCTCTTGAGCGAATCGAAGTTGACGATGATCCGCTCCATGTAGTGCTGGGGCGAGGATATCTTGTACTGCGACACAGCGTCTGAGATGTCCACCACGCCGTCTGCCTTCAGGATGCACGGAAGAAACTCGTTATAGAAACCTATTTTCATTTTTTTGCTCCTATGTTGGATGGGGCTAAAGCCCGCTCCTGCTTTAATAGGCTCTCCAATTTGGTAACCGTCAGGTCGCTCGGGTCCAGGGCTGGCCCTGGCTCAACCGCCCTTGGGCTGGAAGGGCCATGTGCCCGCGTTCGGTGTGCCCTTCAGGCCTTCGCGACGCTCAGCCATCTCGCTTGGCTTGCGGAGTGCGTGGGGATCCCACGTGCGTTTGAGCGAGTCCTGTACGGGTTGACCGTTGCGGCCTACCTTCTCGATCTCGATCTCGCCGAAATCACCGTCTTGCAGCGGCCCCAGGTTCCCGTGGTTGGTGCCGGCCAGGAGCAGGTCGCCGGGCATCAGCGTCATGACGTTCGAAAGCGTTGCGATCATGTACGCGATGCTGTGCTCCATGTCGCTGGTGTTGTAGTCCTGACGGAGTTCCTTGTTGACCCAATACTTCACGTTCAGGTTGTTGGGGTCGCTGATCTCGTCTGCCGTGGTGATGGCCGGGCCGATGGGCAGGAACGTGTCGAAGCTCTTGTCGTAGTGATGTGGCGGTGTGCCAGGGACTTCGGCCTCGTCCTCTACGGGTGCGCGAGCCGACACGTCTACCGCGGTGGTATAGCCGAACACGTAGCTGAGCGCATCAGCCTCGGAGACCTGCTTGGCTTCTTTACCGATGACTACGCCAAGTTCTGCTTCATGGTTGAAGATGACTGGCCGGAATGTTGGAAACACCACCGTATCGCCAGGCCCTATGACAGCGTCCGGCGACTTGAAGAACGTACGTAACGGGCGTGGCGGGTCAATGGGCACCCCCTCCATGTAGTTACCCTCGCCGCAGAGCACCTTGCCAGGACGGGGCAGTGGCGCGCGCATCCGCACCTTGTCGGCAGGGATGACCGTGCCTGATGCCTCCTGCTTTTGCAGCGATGAGCGCAGACCGTCAAACCCGGTAATGATCTTCTGCATCAGGAGTTGAGGCACACCTTCGTCTAGGTCTTTCACCTGCTCCGTGATGTCTACCACCCCGTCATCCTTCACGATGCATGGGCGGAAATCGTCATAGAACCCAATCTTCATGGCTACCTCCGTTGCTTGAGTGTCGCGCAGTAACTCGCACGACTTTGCTATTGGGGCTTTGGAAGTGGGAGGATATATTCTCAACGTGTGAGGGTCAAGCATTCCTCTAGGGTGGATGCCATGAATCTCCGAATTCGCGCTAATAAACGCTGCATAGCTCGGGCCCAGGGCTAGCCCTGGTGGTAGAATGACGCGTGATGGAGAACATGGAAGAGCGATTGGTCTCAGCAGTAGAGCAGACTGAGGACACGGGTGTCGACCGCACCTTGCGGCCCCGTCGACTTGCTGACTACGTTGGTCAGACGCGAGTCAAAGAGAACCTACAGATCGGTATCCAAGCTGCTCGTCAGCGTGGTGAGTCGCTGGACCACGTTCTGTTGTACGGCCCGCCCGGGCTGGGCAAGACCACCCTGGCCCATATCATCGGCAACGAGCTTGAGGTCAACGTCAAGATTACCTCCGGCCCCGCAATCGAACGGCCAGGCGACCTTGCGGCAGTGCTCACCAGCCTCAACGAGGGCGACATCCTCTTCATCGATGAAGTGCATCGACTCAGTCGTGTGGTTGAGGAGGTGCTCTACCCCGCCATGGAGGAGTTTGGAATAGACCTGGTCATGGGCAAGGGGCCGGGTGCGCGCAGCCTTCGACTCAACCTGAAGCCATTCACCCTGATAGGCGCTACGACGCGCTATGCCATGGTCAGTGCGCCCCTACGTGACCGTTTTGGCATGGTACATCGCCTGGACTTCTACAAGCCGGAGGACCTGCAGCAGATCATCGCCCGTTCATCCCAGATATTGAACGTAGAGGCTGACGCCGAGGGGCTGGCGGAGATCGCGCGACGTTCCCGAGGCACACCCAGGATAGCCAACCGCCTACTCCGTCGAGTGCGTGACCACGCTCAGGTGCTGCAGGGCGGCGCGATCTCCAAAGAAGTCGCACTGGAAGCGCTAGCTCGACTGGAAGTGGACGACCTTGGTCTGGATCAGGTCGACCACCAGGTACTGCGGGCCATCGTGGAGAAGTTCGATGGCGGGCCCGTGGGCCTGGAGACTGTCGCGGCATCCATCAGTGAGGACGCAGACACCGTGATGGACGTGTACGAGCCCTTCCTGCTGCAACTGGGCTTCCTTGAGCGCACGCCAAGGGGTCGAGTAGCCACGCGGCTGGCCTATGAACACCTGGGGCTGAAGTACGGGAACACCAAGAAGGGTGTTGAGTCACCGCAGCTTCCATTGGACGAAGAGGCTCAATGACCACTCTCCCGCACGTGACCCTCTACACGGATGGCTCCGCCCTCGGCAACCCCGGCCCTGGCGGCTACGGTACTGTCCTGATGATGGATGAGCATCGCAAGGAGCTCAGCGGCGGCTTCCGGCTCACCACCAATAACCGCATGGAGATTTTGGCGGTCATCAAAGGTCTGGAGGCTTTGCAAGAGCGATGCCATGTGGAGCTTTTCAGCGACTCCCAGTACGTCATCAACGGGATCATCAAGGGTTGGGCGAAGAAGTGGAAGTCCAGGGGCTGGATGCGAAACAAGACGGATAAGGCTATAAACCCCGACCTGTGGGATCAGCTGCTGACCCAGGTGGACAGGCACGATGTGGCGTTCAACTGGGTTCGTGGCCACACCGGCGTTGAGGAGAACGAGCGCGCTGACCGTCTGGCCGTTGGCGCAGCCCAAGACTCTGGGTTAGCCGTTGATGAGGGTTACGAGGCCGTTAATGGCCGGATGGCCTAGGCCTATCCTTCTGGGGCTGCTTCCGTAGGAATCTGTGCCAGGGCCGCGTCTGCGAAGTAGGTGTTGTAGAGCTTGGCATAGGCCCCATCCGCGTTCATCAACTCACTGTGAGTGCCCTGTTCCAGAATCTCTCCGTGCTCCAGCATGACGATTTTGTCTGCGTTGCGGATGGTGCTGAGTCGGTGGGCGATGACGATTGACGTCCGACCGTGGAACACCTCTGTCATGGCCCTCTGGATCACGCTCTCGCTGTAGCTATCGATGTTTGCAGTCGCCTCATCGAGGATCAGGATGGCGGGGTCAGCGATTAGCGCCCGTGCGAAGCTGAGGAGCTGTCTCTGTCCTACGCTGAGGTTCTGTCCACGCTCCTTGAGCAGCGTGTCATACCCATCGGGCATCTTCGTAATGAAATCGTGGGCGCCCACGGTCTTTGCCGCCGCGACCACTTCGTCGTGGGACGCGTTGGTCTTGTTGTAGGCGATGTTCTCGCTGATGCTGCCGGAGAAGAGGAACGGCTCCTGAAGCACCATCGCGGTTTGGCGGGCCAGGGAGTCCTGCGTCACATCGCGGATGTCGTAGCCGTCTATGGTGATGCGACCTTCCGTGACATCGTAGAACCGGTTCAGCAGCGCAACGAGCGTCGTCTTACCTGCACCAGTCTGTCCAACGAAAGCCACCGTCTCACCGGGTTGTATGGTCAGGTCTATCCCCTTCACCACCTCGATCTCTGGGACGTAGTGGAAGCGGATGCCTTCAAGGGTGATTGCGCCCTTCACGGGTGGGAGGTCGACGGCGTCCTCTTTGTCCTTGACCTCCACAGGAGTGTCCAGCAGCCCGAAGATACGTACGCCGGAGGTCATGGCTCTCTGGAACTGGGTGTACTGCATGGTCAGGTTCCGGATTGGATCGAAGAAGCGCTGGACGTACAGGACGAAGGCTACGATGACGCTCACTTCCATAGTGCCATTGATGGCCTGACGCCCGCCGAATATCACGACGAGCCCGATAGCGATGGCGGTCAGGATCTCCACCGTAGGCATCAGCGCTGCGGAAAGTCGACTAGCGTGGAGGTTGGCTTCCAGGTGACCGTTGTTCACCTCGTCGAACCGCTCCATGTTCGTCTCTTCACGGTTCAATGACTGGACAACTCGGATACCAGAGATGTTCTCTTGCAGGTTGGCATTCACTACCGATATCGCTTGACGCACCCGCATGAACGTTCCCCACGCGATCTTCTGCCAGATAAGCATGATGCCGATAAGGACGGGAATGACGGTGAGCGTTATCAGCGCGAGTTGGACATCCAGCAAGAACAGCGCGATGACGATGCCACCAAGACTGAGGACGTCTGCCAGGCTGGAGACCACCAGGTTCAAGAACTCCTGAAGCTGGTTCACATCGTTCTGGCCGCGAGACATAATGCGTCCCACTTCATTTCTGTCGTAGAACGAGGGCGATAGGCGCTGCAGGTGACCGAAGATGCGTGTCCGCAGTGAGTAGAGAACTCCCTGGCTCACCCTGGCAAGGCTAACCTGATACATGTAGTTGCTGACGAAACGCACGCCCATATTGACTGCGAACAGCACCATGACAAACGCAAGTGCGCCCACGGTGGCCTGTTCGCCCGCGTTGACCTGCTCGCCCGTATCTACAAGCTCATCGATGGCAAGCTTGATGATCCACGGCTGCGCCACGATGGTGAACGTTGTGACCAACATGGTCAGAAGACTCATGATGGCCAGACCCTTGTGCGGAAGGACGTAGCTGAGCAGTCGGGTGACTACGCGATGGTTGTAGACGGATCCCAACTCACCTTCGTCGTCCATCCCCAGTCGACGGCCCATGCGACCCATCCCGCCGCCGCCCATACTACCACCACCCATGCCGCCGCCGAACCCTCCCCCGTGCATCATGACCGCGCCTCGCCCTTCTGGCTTCTTGCGGTCAATTTATCAATGGTCTTATCAATGGTGGGCTCGTCGGGAAGGAGTTGGAGTTCATAGAGCTGTCGATACAGCCCTTTCTGTTGCACCAACTCGTTGTGGGTGCCCTTCTCAGCAATGCTGCCATTGTCCAGCACGAGTATCTGGTCGGCGTGCCTGACGGTGCTGAGTCGATGAGCAATGACAAAGGTCGTCCGGCCCTTCATGACAGACTCCAGAGCCAGACGCAATAAGTGCTCCGTGCCGGCATCGATGCTCGATGTCGAGTCGTCCAGCACCAGAATCGGCGGGTCTAGCAGTATCGTCCGTGCGATGGCCAGGCGTTGCCGCTGCCCCCCGCTGAGGGTGATGCCGCGCTCGCCTACCCAGGTTTCGTAGCCATCCGGAAGGTCGGCGACGTAGTCGTGTAGTTGGGCGATGCGTGATGCTCGCTCCACATCTTCCCGCGTGGAGCCGGGCTTGCCGTAGGCGATGTTGTCGGCGATGGTCGCAGAAAAGAGGAACACATCCTGCATGGCGATGCCCACGTTGCTCCGCAGTGATTCAAGCGTGACATCGCGGATATCAGTACCGTCTAGGGTGATCTTACCTTCTGAGGCTTCGTAAAAACGGGGTATCAGGTGGACTACCGTTGTCTTGCCGCTGCCCGGCATCCCAAGGAGCGCCACCACCTGCCCCGGCTGTGCTTCAAGCGAGACATCGCGCAGGACGGGTTCATCGCCATACGCAAAGGAAACGTTCTCGAATTTCACATGTCCTCGGACTCTGGGCATCACCGTAGCGTCAGGGAGTTCCTGTACCGGTGACGGCGCGTCCACTACCTCGAAGATGCGCTGGCCTGCGGACAGGGCTCGTGAGAAGTTGTTGATGATCATGCCGGACATGCGGACGGGGCCCTGGATGATACCAAGGTAGAAGATGAACTGTGTCAGTTCTCCCGGTGTGAGGCGTCCATTGACGATCTCCTGACCGCCGAACCAGATGATGCCGCCGGTGGCCGCTGCGAATACAAGCTGGATGAAGGATGAGTTGGCGACCTGGATTCTGCTGACCCTGATGTGGGATTCTGACAGGTCTTTGATGACCACATCAAACTTCTCAACCTCATATTCCTGGGCCCCGAATGCCCGGACGACTCTGACGCCGGAGAGGTTCTCCTGCATGACCGTGGTCATCTTCCCGGTGGTCTTCAGGACGTAGTTCCATATTTGCCGGAGGGAGAGGCTGACGACTGCTGACCGGTAGGCGACGATGGGCACGAATGCCAGGCCGATAAGGGCGAGTCTCCAGTTGGTCATGAAGAGGAGCCCCGCTGCGCCGAACACCAGCATCAGAATCTGGACAGCACGCAGCAGGCCTCCCTGAACGAAGTTGCGGATCGCCTCCACGTCTGCCGTCGCACGCGACATCTGATCGCCGGTCTGGCGTTCGTCGTGGTAGGAGAAGCTGAGTCGTTGGAGCTTACCGAAGATGGCGTTGCGCATGTCGTAGGCCACAAGCTGGCCCGTCCACTCGCTCAAATAGGTCTGGCCGTAGGCAAAGACACCACGCAGCGCATTGACTAGCAGGATAAGGCCAGCCAGCTTGAGCATCGCGTTGAATTCGGTGCCGCCAAGGACTTCGTCCACCGCTGTGCCCAGCAGGCGAGGAACCATGAGGGCGAATGCGCTGCTACCGATGAGGGCCACGTATGCCGCGACCATATGGCGAGGGTGCCGCCATGCCATCCCCAGGATGCGTATGAACATACTCATATAGCAACCATTCTACGCGCATGGGCAAGAGGGTGCCAGCGGGTGTGCCTCTGTGCCTCTGGGATGCTCCTTCCTTCTCATGTACAATAAATACAACATCGTCAACCGCCAGGTAGCAAAAGACCGGAAGGGTCAAAAATTGCCAGATTTCAAAGTTGTATCCGACTTCGTGCCCACCGGCGACCAGCCTCAAGCGATTGAGGCGTTGGCCGAAGCTGCCCTGCGTGGCGAGCGCTACCAGACCCTTATGGGCGTTACCGGCAGCGGCAAGACCTTCACCATGGCAAAAGTCGCGGAGTTGCTGCAGCGACCGACCCTGGTCATCGCCCACAACAAGACGCTTGCTGCGCAGCTTGCCACGGAGTTCCGGGAGTTCCTGCCCAACAACGCCGTTGAGTATTTCGTCTCCTACTACGATTACTACCAGCCAGAGGCCTATATCCCCCGTACGGACACCTACATTGCCAAGGACGCCTCCGTCAACGATGAGATAGACAGGCTGCGTCACTCGGCTACCCGCGCTCTGCTCACCAGAAGAGACACGCTCATTGTGGCGTCCGTGTCTTGCATCTACGGCCTTGGCGACCCGGAAGAGTACTACAGCTTTGTTGCGACGATCCACAAGGGCGAGCATCGGAGCCTTCGACTGCTGGTGAACGGCCTCATCTCCATGCAGTACGACCGTAATGACATGGACCTCGCTCGTGGTCGATTCCGAGTCCGAGGCGACACGCTCGATATATTCCCGGCGTATGAGGAGCTAGCCATCCGCGTGTCCTTCTTCGGTGATGAGGTCGAGCAGATACTGGAGATCGACCCACTTACGGGAGAGGTGCTGGCAGATCGGGACGAGATCCAGATATACCCGGCCAAGCACTTCGTCACTAGCGATGAGAAGCTGGAAGCAGCTGTGAAAAGCATCAACCAAGAGCTGAGTGAACACGTGAAGTGGCTGCGCTCTAAGGACAAGGTGCTGGAAGCGGCCAGGCTTGAGCAGCGCACCCGCTACGATGTGGAGATGCTGCAGCAGGTGGGCTACTGCTCCGGTATTGAGAACTACTCTCGCCATATCAGTGGTCGAGAGGCCGGCAGTACCCCCTGGACACTTCTGGATTACTTCCCTGACGACTACTTGCTGTTCGTGGACGAGTCGCACATGAGCATCCCGCAGTTCAGGGGCATGTACCATGGGGACCTTGCAAGAAAAACCACGTTGGTGGAGTTCGGATTCCGGCTTCCATCGGCGATCGACAACCGGCCGTTGAACTTCGATGAGTTCACGGAGCGCACCAACCAGGTGGTCTTCGTCTCGGCCACGCCGGGCCCCTACGAGCATGAGCTTGTGCCGTTCCCCGTGGAGCAGGTCATCCGACCGACCGGCCTCCTGGACCCCACCCTTGAGGTGAAGGAGACCAAGGGTCAGGTTGATGACCTTCTTGAGCAGGTGCGGCAACGAGTTGCCAAAGGCCAGCGCGTCCTGGTGACCACGTTGACCAAGCGCATGGCGGAAGAGCTGTCTGACTACATGTTGGAGATGGGGGTCCGCGTAAACTATCTTCACTCGGACATCGAGACCCTGGATCGAGTGGAAATCCTGCGCGACCTTCGACTGGGCGTGTACGACGTCATCGTCGGTATCAACCTGCTACGAGAGGGGCTTGACCTGCCGGAGGTCAGCCTTGTAGCCATCCTGGACGCCGACAAAGAGGGTTACCTGCGGTCGACATCGTCGATCATCCAGACTATGGGCAGGGCGGCTCGCCATGAAGAGGGGCACGTCATCATGTATGCAGACGTGGTCACAGACTCCATGAGGCGCGCCATTGATGAAACTACCCGGCGTCGGGCACTTCAAGAGGCACACAACGTTGAGCACGGCATTGTGCCACAGGGCATCAAGAAGGAAGTACGTGACATAACTGATCGAGTGAGACAGGTTGCAGAATCTCGCGCTGGGTCCACCACTGGCAAGGCGGTTCCTGCTGAGGAGCAGAACCTCTCGCGCGACGAGATGGCGCGCATCGTCCGTGAATATGAGCGACAGATGAAGGAAGCCTCTAAACGACTGGAGTTCGAGAAGGCAGCGATGCTGCGCGACCAGGTGGTAGACTTGCGTCGACTCATGGCCCTTGAGCAGGACCCCCTCATGCCCATCCAACGCTAGACCCTTAAGGTTTTTTGCTACTGGGTGACCTTCCAGTTTTCTGCCTATATAGGCAGAGTCCTTGCGCGCTGAAAAACAACTCTCGCAAGCGGTGGAATGGTGGGCCATAGAAACCCCGTCAGGGGGCAAAAGGCCCCAAAGGCCATAGTTGACCTGATGCATCAACAATTGACATTAAAAGTGGGTTTTCCTACAATAAACACATCTGAATCCCATTGCATACGAAAGAGGTGCAGCCATGGCTACAGTTACTGAAGAACAGGTCGTCGAAGCCCTACGAGAGGTCTTTGACCCTGAGATTCCTGTTAACGTCTACGACCTTGGTCTCGTCTACGGCCTGGATATCGACGAGAAGAACAATATCGGCGTGACGATGACGCTAACGGCGCCGGGCTGCTCCATGGGCCCGCAGATTGCGCAGAATGCTGAGTGGCGTATCGCGGAGATCGACGGCGCAGGGGATGTCAGCGTAGAGATGGTCTTTGACCCGCCCTGGACACCCGACCTGATCACCGAAGAAGGCAAGAAGCTTCTCGGTATCGACTAGTCCCTACCATCCGAGTATCCAATATAATTCTAGGCCCACGCACGGGCACAATCCGTCATGTGATCTGAGGAGAGTCAATGGCAACCAGAGAACCAACACCCCAGGAACAAGCGCGCCTAGATGCCATCAGGCAACAATGGGCGCAAAAGCGAAAGATCACTGAGCGGTTTGACAAAATAAAACACAAAATAGCCGTCTACAGCGGCAAGGGCGGCGTCGGCAAGACAACGGTCTCCGTCAACCTTGCCACCACGCTGGCAGCCCAGGGCGAGCGCGTCGGCATATTGGACGCGGACATCGATTGCCCCAACGTCGTCAACGCCATGAAGGTGGAGCTAGTCCCCGGATACAAAGACGGAGAGTTCACCCCGGCACTCCAGTGGGGTGTGAAAGTGCTCTCCATGGGTTTCTTCCAGGAGAACCAGGACGAGGCCATCATCTTCCGAGGCCCCATGATCCACAACACCCTCACTCAATTCATGGAAGGCACGGACTGGGGTGATCTGGACTACCTCATCGTCGATATGTCACCTGGCACTTCCGATGCCGCGTTGACCATCATGCAGACGCTGCCTTTGGACGGCTTTGTCATTGTGACGGGCCCCCAAGAGCTTGCCGCGTTGGACGCCAGGCGTTCAGTCAACATGGTCAAGAAGCTGAACATGTCCGTTCTTGGTGTGGTGGAGAACTTCTCCGGCGAGATGTTCGGCACCGGCGCAGGCGAAAAGCTGGCAGCGGAAGTCGAAGCGCCCTTCCTTGGCAAGACCGAACTCCGGCCCGACTATAAGGACACGTCCAAGCCCAGTGTCTTGATAAGTCCTACGGTAAAGGGCGAGTATGAAGCCCTGGTTGAACGTCTCAAGGAGTCGATCGAGAGCCTGCAGCCAGCCGCCGAATAATCAGCTAGGCGTCTACCAGACACCGAGGTCTGCCCCCTGCCCCCCCCACCCGCCTCGTTCTATGGCTCTTTTTTGTGTCGAATTTGGTGGATAACTCCTTGCTATACTGGTGATGGGATGGTGCCTTGGGTGGCATTTACGAGTCATACTGAGATATCCGGGTATTCCGGCAATGGAAAAGCGGAGAAATTGTAGCTATGTTAAAAGTACCGACTCCAGTCGCCCAGTCGCTTGCGCCCTATGAGGGACTGCTTGATGATAGCTTGCTTGAGGAACTGGAATCCCTTGGTTCTTCCCTGAAGGGCGCCCGCGTAGCCCACATCAATGCAACGGCCACCGGTGGTGGGGTCGCGGAGATACTGAACTCCATCCTGCCGTTGTACCGAGGGCTTGGCGTGGACGCCTCATGGTTGGTGTTGCAGGGTGAGGACGGGTTCTTCGATGTGACGAAGCGGCTGCACAACTCCCTACAGGGCGCAACCGGCGGGATCAGCGCCAATGACTGGGAGATCCATGCCGAATGGAACCGCCGCAACGCCTCTCTGATCACTTCTGAATACGATGTCATCATCGTCCATGACCCTCAACCAGCGGCACTGCGCGAGTTCGCTCGACGGGCTGCCAGCAAATGGGTGTGGCGATGCCACATAGACACATCTGAACCAGATGAGGACGCCTGGCGGGTACTAAGCGGATTGATCTACGAGTTTGATGCCGCCGTGTTCAGCCTTCCGGACTTCGTTGGCCCAAGGATGGAGCACCTTCCCATATCCATCATTCCCCCTGCCATTGATCCGTTCATCGCCAAGAACAAACCTATGTCCAAGGACGACGCCATGGCTGTCGTGGCCAGGTTTGGACTCGACCCCGATCGACCGTTCATCTCCCAGGTATCGCGGTTCGACCCGTGGAAAGATCCCCTGGGTGTTATCGACTGCTTCAAAATTCTCAAGAAGGACCACCTCGACCTTCAGCTGGCGATGCTGGGAAACTTTGCCGACGATGACCCTGAGGGCCAGGTCATGTATGAGCGTGTCCTTGAAGCGGCTGGCGGCGTGCTTGACCTGCACATCATTACTGATTTGACTGACTTGGTCGGCCCCTTCCAGGCGCAGAGCAAGGTCATATTGCAGAAGTCCTTGCGTGAGGGGTTTGGCTTGACGGCCACGGAAGCCTTGTGGAAGGGAACGCCGGTGGTGGCGGGTAACGTAGGCGGGCTGCGACTCCAGGTGTCTAACGACATCGGCGGTTTCCTGGTGGACAGCGTGGAGGAGTGTGCTGAGAAGGTGGACTACCTCCTGAACCATGAGGAAGAACGCGTCGCGCTTGGTGCATCGGGTCGCGAGCGAGTCCGTACGCAGTTTTTGCTGCCGAGGCTGCTGCGTGATGAACTCAAGTTGTTGAACAGCCTCGTGAACAGCGAGTAGGCGTTACTCAGGCATTAAAGAGGGCCCCGGTAGATTCATACCAGGGCCCTCTCCTTGTTTATTCGGCCTGGAACTATGAAGGCATCCGCTCTTTCCACAGATTCTTCCAGTTCACTGAGCTTGGTACTACCTCATTGACCGCCAGCAGGTGATGGAAGTGGTTCTGGTCGGCGTCACGCAGGACGTAGGGCGGCTCATTGCCTTCCTGCATGTCCCGGATGGCGGCCAAGAGCTGTCGTCGAGCCGCGGTTAAGGCTTTATCCGTATACCCCAAGTGTTCCGTCGTACGGTCCTGGATGGGCCCTTCGCTGTTCGTGGCCCGGAGGTCAGGTACCTGGAAGTTGGGGCCCATGCCAATGAAGCTGCGTGTCTTCATCTCATCCCTGTCCTGCATGAAGCGATTCGCTTCCGTCCTGCGATGCCGGTAATCAAGGCCGATTTCCTTGGCATCCTCGGCTTGCATCCGCTCCTTGTCCACAGGATTGGCCACATCGAAGGTGATGCGGAACTTCCAGTAAAGGGTGTCATCGATGGGCACGTGGTGGTGGACGACACCGAAGAGCGACGCGTTGGGGAAGATGAAATTGGTGATGCGCACGTACTTCTGCTCCTCTGAAGGCGTGCGTACGGAGAAGATGCGAAGACCGTAGTCCGTGTCCTCTATCTCGATCTGGGGCGCTACATCCTGTCCAAAGAAGGAATTACTGCTTGTGGTGGTACCCGCAACCACCGGGTGATCAGGGTCGTCTTTCACGAATTTGTGTAGGTAGGAGAGGTGCTGCGGGTCGATGTTGCCTTCGTTCGCCTGCAAATAATTGCTTTCGTTGAAGTACTTGGTGACGTAAACGTGTGATTCAGGGACGTTCAGGAAGTCGTACTCGGGCATGAGCGGAGGCTCGCCCGCCCCATGTAGGTAAATACTATGCCG
>CAJWXP010000031.1 GCA_913049785.1 uncultured Dehalococcoidia bacterium
TTGATGCCCTTCAGTCCCACGGCAGATGCCGAGCCTGCGGGGATGCCCGCTGCTGCCACCTCTTCATCGGTCGCCAATCGTAGGTCATTGCAGTCCAGTGCTCGCTTGAGCTTGATATCGTTCACATCAAGGTCGCCTCTTACGGTGACGAACACCATTTCCCCGTCTGCCATGTATATGACGGCCTTGAGCGTTTGCGCAGCGGTCACATGAAGGTTGTCCACCAGATCCTGGATGGTCTTTTGCCCTGGGGTGTGTACGTCCTCCACCGGCAGAGGCGCCTCCATAGGCGCAGCAGGTCGAGTGAACGCTGCACGTTCCGCATTGGCTGCGTATCCACACTTGGGGCAGTGGATGAACGTGTCCTCACCTATCTCGCTGGGCATGATGAACTCATGGGAGTCCTTACCGCCGATGGCTCCGCTGTCAGCCTCGATCTGTATGGCGGGAATGCCGCACCGCTCAAAGATGTTGTGATACGCCTGAACCATGCGCTGGTACGTTTGGTCTAGCGATTCCTCATCAGCGTGGAAGCTGTAGCCGTCCTTCATATCGAACTCGCGGACGCGGATCAGGCCGCCTCTGGGGCGTATCTCGTCTCGGAACTTCGTCTGTATCTGATACACCAGCATCGGCAGGTCCCGGTAGCTCTGGAGGTGTTGCTTTACCAGCAGCGTCACCGCTTCTTCGTGGGTAGGTGCCAACACCATATCGCGGTTGCGTCTATCCTTCAGCCGGATAAGGTCCGGGCCGAACGTGGCGTCGCGCCCGGACTGTTGCCATAGCTCCAGAGGTTGGAAGGTGGGTAGCTTGACCTCCTGCCCCCCGGCGGCGTCCATCTCTTCACGGATGATGTTTGCGATCTTAGTCAGGCTTCTAAGGGCAAGCGGCGCATAGGAGTAGACCCCAGCCGCTAACTGTTGGATCATCCCTGCTCGTAGCATGAGCTTATGGTTTGCTGTTTCAGCCTCGGAAGGGTCGCTGCGGAGTGTTTTGCCCAGGAAATGGGAGAGGCGCACGGAAGTCTCCTTGTATATGGCGTTCGTTCTGACTACCTAGCATAGCAAAAGAACTGCTCTTCTTACTAGACCTACCTATTTGTAACGGAAGGCATGAATTAGGGCCGAATTGCCCTAGGCAATGTACCCACCCTGTGCTATATTCCGCTCGCCCCGTACCAGCAGACACGAAATTCTGGAAGGAAACACGTATGGCCACGCTACGGAAAACCGACCTCGTCGGAAGAGTCTCATCGAAATTAGGCGGCACCAAGGCCGGTGCTGATGCCGCATTGACAGCCGTATTGGAAAGCGTTCAGGAGGCTCTGGCCGCTGGGAACAAAGTGGTGCTCACAGGGTTTGGCACCTTTGAGGTACGCCAAGTGAAGAAACGTAAGGTCCGTCCGATTCGAGGGAATGGCTCCACTGTGGAGATTCCTGCTCACAAACGGGTTGGGTTTGTACCCGGTGCCAACCTGAAAGGCGAGGTCAGCGGCAAGCGATAAATCCTCTGCTACTAAACAAATAAAGAGAGGGTGGTCATGCCACCCTCTCTTTATTTCAACTTCTAAATCAGCTAGCTTGCTGAGGCCGTAGTCCCCTCAGCTTCTTGTTCTGCCATGATCGCTTGGATCTCAGCCATCAATGCAGTCAGCATCTCGGCCTCAGGTACAACCTTGGTCTTCACACCCTTGCGGAAGATGATTGCCCTACCGTTGCCGCCCGCAATACCGATGTCGGCGTCCTTGGACTCGCCGGGCCCGTTCACCTCGCAGCCCATCACCGCCACCTTGATGGTGGTGTCCAGACTCTTCACCAGGGCGTCCACTTCGTTCGCCAGCTTGACGACGTCGATGTCAGCACGACCACAGGAGGGGCATGCGACCAGCGTGACGCCCTTCTCCCTCAAGTTCAGCGACTTCAAGATGTCGTAACCCGCGGTGACCTCTTCCTTCGAGTCGCCGCTCAGTGAAACGCGAATCGTGTCACCGATACCCTGATAGAGCAGGTGGCCCAGGCCCACGGCAGTGCGTATGGAGCCTGACTGCACCGTGCCAGCTTCTGTGATGCCAAGGTGCAACGGATACGGCACCATCTTGGCGAGACGTTCGTACGCCTCGACCGTGGTGGGCACGTCAAAAGCTTTCAACGATATCTTGATGAGGTCAAAGTCCAGCTCTTCTAGCAGGCTGATCTCCCAAAGGGCAGTCGCCACCATGTGATCGACGATGCTGTACTCACCTTCCGCGGCATGACCCGCTTTGGGGAGCCGGTTCACCATGTCGAAGAGTCGAGAAAAACCTCGGGTTTGGCCGATGCCACCGACGGGTGGCAGACTGCCGAAGTTCACGCCTATGCGTATGGGCACGTCTCGTTCTTTAGCTGCGAGAACGACTTCTTTCACCCGCTCCGGGTCACGGATGTTGCCGGGGTTCAGGCGAAGGCAGTCTATGCCCTGGTTCAGCGCTTCCAGTGCTAGTTGGTAGTGGAAGTGGATGTCTGCGATGAGCGGGATGTTGATCTGGCGTTTGATCGCGCCAAGTGCCTTTGCCGCTTCCATGTCAGGAACGGCACTGCGAATGATGTCGCAGCCAAGCTCCTCAAGGCCTTTGATCTGGGCTACGGTAGCGGCAACGTCACGGGTGTCGGTCTTTGTCATGGATTGGACAGTGATGGGTGCGTCGCCGCCGACCTTCACATCGCCTACATAGACCGGCTTGGAAACCCTGCGATTCGTCATGGATGCCATCTCCCCGGCTGTTTTCCCCTGGGCCTGATACGGAAACAACTATACTCGATTTCATGACAGCGGTGGTGGGAACGGTTCCGTGGCGCTACAGGGATTGCTTGGCTCGAAGGCGGCAGGCAATTGGGGATAGCCAGAGACCCGAAGGGATATGTGTCCAGGGCTGGCCCTGGCTACCCCTGTGCAATCTTTGAGATGTCAAAGTAGCTAATGACGGCGATGGCACCGATTAGGACGGTGAATCCGACTAGGTGGACAAGCCCCTCACGTTCAGGCGAGATACGCTTGCCACGTCGAACCCACTCTATTGCCACGAACAGGATGCGTCCTCCATCCAGGGCTGGGAACGGGAGGATGTTGAATATCGCCAGCTGGAAGCTGATGAATGCCATGAACCCAACCAGCGGTAGCCAACCGGATTCGGCCACTTCATCGCTGGCCTGCGCGATGGCTATTGGCCCACCCAACTCAGGGGTGCTTGTTCCGGCTATCCAACTTGTCACCAGGTTGCGTAGGAGCACTACAATCTCCCACATCAAGCCCAAGGCGTTAGGGACTGCCTCCCAGATCGGGTCAGAATGGGAGACTAACTGTCCGTCGATGGTACTGATCCGCACACCGGCATTGCCTTCCCCCTCTGGGGGTGTCCATCGTGGGACAAGCGTCAGGGTGTAAGGTTCAGTGTCTCGCGTAGCTGGTTGCGCCAGCCCTGGCTCACCGCCGATGCCGAAAGAGCCGGTGATCAACCGCTCTGGGCGCATGACCTGCCATGTGGTTTCCTGCCCAAGCTTCAGTTGGATCCGATGAGCCAGCGCTGAGGTGTTGAAGATTTCATGCCCGTCCACCTCTAGGACGATATCGCCGCCCTGAAGTCCCGCAAGCTGTGCCGGAGAACCCTCAGAGACACCGGCGATAAGCACTCTACCCTCTACCCTGTCCTGGGGAACCATCAAGATGAAGCTGAACAATACCAGGGCAAGCATAAAGTTCATGAATGCACCGGCGCCCAATACGGTGAACCGAGTCAAAGCGCCCTTACTGGCAAGGCTGTCTGGATGGGTGGGGTCTTCCTCTCCCAGGAGCTTCACGTAACCACCCAGCGGGATAGCGTTCAACTGGTAGACGGTATCTCCCCGCTTGAATGAGAACAGTGTGGGTGGGAATCCCATTCCGAACTGCAGGACCTTCACACCAAAGGCTCTGGCCGTGAAGAAGTGACCAGCCTCATGGATCATGATGAGGATGCTCAATATCACAACAAATCGGACTACAAGAATGATCAAATCAAAAGACATCAACTAATCTCCGTTGCACTCAGGACTGACTGTTTGGCCCACTCGTCTGCCGCGAGGATGTCCTCTAATGTAGGACGCGCTGTCGACTCGTGACGTTCCAGCGTTGATGCGACGAGTCGATGGATGTCATTGAACCCGATGCGCCCTTGCAGGAACAGGTCAACGGCGGTCTCATCGGCTGCACTCAACACTGTAGGATACGTTCCCCCGGCCTGACCGGCTTCAAGGGCTGTGACGAAACACGGGTACCGTTCCGGGTCCATCTCTTCAAACGTCAGAGAGCCCGTGGCGATAGGATCAAACCGTGGGATATCATCGCTGGCCATCCGCTGCGGGTAGAACATGGCGTACTGGATGGGCAGCCGCATATCTGGTGCGCCCAGCTGCGCTTTCATGGAACCGTCAGTGAACTCCACCATGGAGTGGATGATGCTCTGGTGGTGGATGACCACGTCTACCCGGTCCCATGGCATATCGAAGAGCCAGTGCGACTCTATGACCTCGAACCCTTTGTTCATCAACGTTGCACAGTCAATGGTGATCTTCTTGCCCATATCCCATGTTGGGTGCTTCAGGGCCTGCTCAGGTGTCACGTTAGCTACCTCATCCAGGGGTAGGTGCCGCAGGGCCCCTCCAGAGGCCGTGATGATGAGCCTGCGGACACTACGGTGCGCGTCCTCGCCCTGGAGACACTGCCATATGGCGCTGGGCTCGCTGTCGACAGGAAGGAGCTGGCCTCCGCCTCGAGTTGCGGCTTCCATCAGGAGCTCGCCTGCCATCACGATGGGCTCCTTGTTGGCCATAGCTACCTGTTTCCCTGCGTTGAGGGCATCAAACGTGGGCAGAAGTCCTATGTTCCCTACCATTCCCTGGATGATGAGATCGACATGGGCATGGGTCACGATTTCCTTAAGGTCTTCTGCAATGCGTGTCCCTGCGGGTAGGGCGTCTTGCGACCACTGCTCTTTGCTGTAGAGAAACGCAGGTCGGAACTCCTTCGCCTGCTCAAGCAAAAGGTCTCGGTTGTTCCACGCGGAGAGGGCGACCACGGTGAACTCGTCAGGAAACGCGCGGACTACGTCCAGCGTCTGCCGTCCGATAGAGCCGGTTGAGCCCAGAATCGCAATACGCTTCATTACACCCACATAACCCAGAAATATGCCACTACCAGTGTGGCCACTACGCTGTCTGTTCTATCGAGCACGCCGCCGTGACCGGGGACTAGACCTCCGGAGTCTTTGGCCCCAGCCGTTCGTTTCAGCCATGATTCCACCAAGTCACCTGACATTGCTGCTACGGCCAGAAGCAGACCAAGTGGCAGCGCCTTCCAAGTACTCATCGGAAGGCCCAATACAAGGGTAATCCCAAAAGTCGCTCCTACGCCACCCACAAGCCCCCCAACAACACCTTCCCAGGTCTTTCCCGGGCTGATGCGTGGTGCCAGCTTGTGCTTCCCGATGAGTCGACCGACGGCGTATGCGGCTGTATCGATCGAAAATGTAGCAAAAAGAACTGCCAGCATCCAATCTCTTCCGTCTATGCCATCCCGAAGCAAGATGGCCAGAGAAAAGGGCAGCCCAACGTAAAAGGGGCCTACCAGACCTAGGAATTGGGCTTTAGCCGCTTTCTTTCGGACTTCCTGGGTGATCTGCCACGACAGGGAAGCCAGGATAGCTGCGCCCAGGGCTATCAGAAGATATTCAGCCTCCCAGTGGCTGGGAATGGTCATCCCAAAGACAATGGCTAGGGAAAACAGCAGCGGCGGGGTGGTGGTTACGGGCGAGAGAAGCCGGTGAAACTCCCATGTGCCCATGACAGCAATCGCAACAACCGGTGCCAGGTACCAGTAGGAGCCAAACCAGACGGCAAGGGCAAGTAGCGGGATGCCAACGGCAGCACTGAGTAATCGGAGGGAAAGCATCCCCTGTTACCCCGCCTCTGAGGGACGTAGACCGCCAAAGCGACGTTGCCGATTACGGTAAACATCAAGCGCTTTGAGGAATTCGCCTTCGTCAAAGTCGGGCCAGCGCACATCGGTGACAAAGTGCTCGCTGTAGGCAGCCTGCCAGAGGAGGAAGTTGCTCAAACGCATCTCACCACCCGTTCGCACGATTAGGTCAGGGTCCGGAATGCCATCGGTGTAGAGGTATCGGTTTAGCGTTGCCTCATCCAATTGCTCAGGCGGGACTCCGTCTGCGATGATGCGTTTGACCGCATGGAGTATCTCATCCCTACCGCCGTAATCGAATGCGACGCTCAACACCAGACCAGTGTTGTCCTGAGTAAGCGCCATTGCGGCTGTGATGGCTTCCTGTAGGGGTGGAGGGAGTCTGTCTATACGTCCAAGGTGGTTGAGTCGCACTCCCGCATCGGACATCTCCTCCGCTTCGCCCTCAATGACCTCTCCAAGGATATCCATGAGTCCTGTCACTTCATTGTCTGAACGGGACCAGTTCTCTGTGGAGAAGGCGAAGAGCGTGAGGTATTTGACGCCGGATTTGGCTGCGCTCTGAGCAATGGTGCGGATGTTCTGAGTCCCGGCGCGGTGGCCCTCAAGGCGGGAAAGCCCCCGATCTTCTGCCCAACGTCCGTTGCCGTCCATGATGATGGCGACGTGGACAGGGGTATCGGCGGTTGTCGATGGCGCAGCAGGGTTGTCTGAGCCCTTGCGTTCAGGCACGGGCTAGACCTCCAACAGTTCTGCTTCTTTGGCCTCTCCGGTCTTGTCGATGAGCGCTACAGAGCTATCTGTAGTCTTCTGCAGTGTTTCCAGGAATCGGTGGCTATCGTCTTGAGAGATGTCTTTGGCCTTTTCCTGTGCGCGGATCTTGTCCTGCACGTCTCTGCGGACGTTTCGTACCGCCACACGAGCTTCTTCAACGCGTTTGCGCATGCCACGGACCAAGTCTTTGCGTCTATCTTCGGTCAGGAGAGGGAGCGTCAGGCGGATGATAGAGCCATCATTGCTGGGGGTGATACCAAGGTCTGACGTTTGGATAGCTTTCTCGACAGCGACTATAGCGCCCTTGTCCCAGGGTTGGATCGCCAGCATTCTGGCTTCGGCCACAGTAACGGAAGCTATCTGGTTTAAGGGAGTGTCAGTGCCATAGTACTTCACAATAATGTGTTCAACCAGTTCAGTGCTGGCTCTGCCGGTTCGGATAGCGCCCAATTCACGCCGCAGCGCCTCATGGGCTCCTGTCATGCGATGTTCAGCATCCTTGAGATGATCGTTTGGTGTGACCATATCGGCATTACTCCTTGGACAATAACTGTTCAGGGATATCAGCAACCAGTGTTCCTAGCTGTTCCGATTGGAGGAGCCTGACAAGGCTGCCAGCAGCGAACACATCGAATACGACGATGGGAAGGTGGTTATCCATGCAGAGGGAAACGGCGGTGTTGTCCATGACTTCAAGGCCCTTAGTGAGGACATCCATGTAGCCAAGTCGCTCGAACCGTCTTGCCTCGGGGTGGGTACGAGGGTCAGCATCGTAAACGCCGTCCACATTGTTCTTCGCCATGAGGAGTGCATCCGCTCCGATTTCGACTGCGCGCAATGCAGCGGCGGTATCTGTGCTCATGAAGGGGTTGCCTGTCCCTGCGGCGAAGATGACCACGCGGCCCTTCTCCAGATGCCTGATGGCGCGCCTGCGGATGAACGGCTCTGCGACGGCCTGAACGCTTAACGCGCTTTGTGTGCGTGTATCAACACCTATCTGCTCTAGCGCATCCTGGAAGGTGAGGGCGTTGATAAGGGTAGCCAGCATGCCGGCGTAATCGGCTGCGGCGCGTTCCATGCCCCGCTCTGCGGCATCTATGCCTCGCCAGATGTTGCCGCCGCCTACAACCACAGCAAGTTCAACGCCTGTAGCTACGGCTTCTTTGACTTCTTGGGCCAAATAGCGAATAGCGTCCGTGTCGATTACCAATCCGGATTGGCTCTTCAAGGACTCTCCGCTTAACTTGAGGACAACGCGCCGATAGGCAGTAGCCATTGCCACTCTTCCTACTCTTCAGATAGCGCGAAGCGGGTGAATCTACGGATCTGGACGTTCTCGCCGATCCTGGCGATGGTGTCGTTTATCAGATCCTGAATCGTCTTGGATGGGTCTTTAACAAACGGCTGGTCCAGCAGACTTGTTTCAGAGTCCGCCCCATCCTTTGATGAAACCGTCTCTGGATCCATAGCCGCCACGTGCATTGCTATGTCGTGGGCCAGCGTGCGGAACTCGTCCGTACGGGCAACGAAATCGGTCTCACAGTTCAGTTCTAGCAGCACGCCCACTCGATTGCCGTTATGGATATATGACTCAACAACACCCTCAGCAGCTTCACGGGTGGCCTTTTTAGCTGCACTCGCCAGGCCCTTCTCACGGAGAATACCCTGCGCCTTAGCAGAATCGCCGGCTGCTTCCTCTAAGGCAGTCCTGCAGTCAAGGATGCCGGAACCGGTAATTGCCCGGAGCTTTTTAATATCGTCTACAGTAATTTCAGCCATGTGTTCACCTTGATAGATTGATGTCTTCAGTGCACCACCGGGCGCATGTAGGGAACCTTTGTTTCCAGAAACCTGACAGAAAGAGGGGCTCTAGTTGCCGTTGTCCTCGTCGTCCTCGTCGTCGTCAGGCAGGAACACGTGATCTTCCAAGTCCTCTTCGGTAGCTAGGTCCTCGAAGTTCTCATCCGATGTGAATGTAGAGAACTCACTGGAGTCTATGTTCTGCGTCTCCGTAGCCGCCGCTACTTCCTCGGCCATGATGGACTCGCGTTGGTGCATCCCCTCAATGACGGCGTTCGCCATGCGGGCAGTGACCAAGCGTATGGATCGAATGGCATCGTCGTTGCCGGGGATCACGTGGTCAACCAAGTCTGGGTCGCAGTTGGAGTCCACGAGGGCGAAAATGGGAATTCGGGCTTTCCTGCCCTCTTCGACTGCAATGCGCTCCTTCTCGATATCGATGACAAAAAGGGCAGTAGGTGGCTTCTTCATATCCCGTAGACCGCGGAAGTACTTCTGAAGTCGTGCTAGTTCAACTTCTTTCTTCAGGCCTTCCCGCTTGGGGAGACGCCGAAGTTCGCCCTTTTCCTGCTGTTCTTCCAGGTGGCGCATATGGTCGATTCGGGCTTTGATCGTGGGGAAGTTGGTGAGCGTGCCGCCAAGCCAGCGCTGGTTCACGTAGAGGGATTCGCAGCGCGTAGCTTCAGATTCAATGGTCTCTTGTGCTTGTTTCTTGGCGCCGACAAAAAGGACGTCACCGCCATGGGCAACATGATCGGTCAACGTTTGAGCTGTTCGCTCAAGAAGAACGAGGGTCTGCTGCAAGTCAATAATATGGATGCCGTTCCGCTGCGTGAAGATGTAGGTCTTCATGCGTGGCTGCCAGCGTCGAGTCTGATGTCCAAAATGGACACCGGCCTCAAGAAGGGACTTCATGGTGACCCGTTCAGGCACTGGGGGCGGCTGTTGAACCGGCGGCGGTGCCGGTGTCTGTACAGCTATTTCTGGCTGCGGCTGGGCGTCAGGGACTGCAATTTGCTCCGTCAAAGGCGTGCAACTCCTCGTTCAAATAGTTGATCAGTTTTTAAGCGAAACCAACGGAGATTATAGCATAGCAAGGGAAACACGACAACGACGATCTGTTGGCCACCAAAAAGCGCAGCGCCAGACGCCCAATATATGTAACTGGCAAGCGCATGGGCGAGGTACTGACTGGCTATCCCTGGGCCAGATTTTGGGCGAGCTTCACCAGCGATCGTACGGGTATGCCGGACGCTCCCTTGACCCAGACCCCCTGGTCCTTATCGGCCATATACACACCAGCTATGTCCAGGTGGACCCAGGGCGTATCACCGGCGAACTCCCCCACGAAGTGCGCTGCAGTAATGGAACCTGCTGCCCGTCCACCGGTGTTCTTTAGGTCGGCCACGGTGCTCTTGTTCTGCTCTTTGTAGTCCTCGTCGAGGGGCATCTGCCACATGCGTTCGCCTACAGCTTCGCCAGCTGCGATGACCTGGTCTGCCAGCGCCTGGTTGTTGCTGAACACCCCCGCTCGCACATTGCCAAGGGCGATCCCCATTGCTCCGGTCAATGTGGCGATGTCTACCAATCGCCTCAGCCCTAACTCCTGTCGGGCGTACGTGATGGCGTCGCCCAACGTGAGCCTGCCCTCGGCGTCAGTGTTTTCGACTTCAATGGTCTTGCCGCTCATGGACTTCAGGATATCCCCGGGTCTGGTCGCTGTACCGCTGGGCATGTTCTCCGTAGCTGCGGCGATCATGGTCACGTTGATCTTGGGCTTCAACTGCGCAATGGCTTTCATAGCGCCAATGACCGACGCCCCGCCCGACATGTCAGCTTTCATTTTGCCCATGTCTGCTGCTGGCTTGATGGAGATGCCGCCGGAATCGAAGGTGACGCTCTTGCCGATGAGTCCCAGGTTATTCTCAGGGTTGGTTGGGTCGCCATGGTACTTGCAGATGATGAACTTGGGCGGCTCGTTGCTACCCTGGGCCACTCCCAGGAAGGCTCCCATGCCCAGTTTCTCGCAGTCGACCTTCTCCAATACGCTGAATTCAAGGCCGTAATCCTTGGCCACCTGGTGTGCATGCTCCGCCATGATAGTAGGAGTCATCTTGTTGGCCGGTTGGTTGGCCATGTCTCTCGCCAGTGACGTCGCCTCAGCCAGGATGCGCCCGTTGTTCACGCCACTTTTGATGGCGGGCTTTTTTTCGGCATCCTGCTCAACGACAAGCAGTTCAGTCAGCTTGTCCGGATCAGCGTCTTTGCCCGTCTTGTGCTGGTTGAACGTGTACAGCCCCAACAGCGTACCCTCTGCCAGCGCCTCCGCAGCAGCTTCAGCCTCGATGTTGCCGATGCCTGCCCCGTGCACGATGGTTGCTGCTTGCTTGATCTTCAATCGACGTAGCTGCCGTGCTGTACCTGCGGCGACTTCACGGGCGATGTTGATGGTGAATGTATCTGATTTGCCCAGTCCTGCCACGATGACGCGCTTTGCCGGGAGTTTGCCCAGGGTGTGAATAAGGGTGGTCGTGCCCTTTTTGCCGGTGATCTCACCATCCTCAATGAGGTTGGTGATAGCGCTATCCAGCGCCTGGTCTACTGCACCCGTCGCCCCGCCGGGGTGTTTAACACCCTCGAACAGGTTCACGACGATGGCGTCTGTTTCGAGTTTTGTGATGTCGCCGATTGTGACACGAAGCTCCATGAGGCCTCCAAGTATCTGCGTTTTTGTGCTGCAAAACCTTGAACAGTCTACCGCGAGAGTTCCGGGGCTAACACCCCTTCAGCGACGCAACCCCATCAAATCATCCGAAAAAATCAATAATTTATAATCATGTATTTCAATCGCACAATAAACGAAAAACAAATGTTATACGTTATAGTTACATAGTTATGGCCAAATTACTAAATAAGTGACTTTGCCTGTCCGCCGTCGATGCCAATGGAAGCGCCTGCTATCAAATCTGCCACGTCGGAGCAGAGAAATGCGACCAATTCGCCAAAAGGCTCCGGCCACCCAAATTTCCCCATAGGAAGGTGCCGAGAGATGAAGTCCTGAACCACTTCCGGGGTGTTGTTCTTCTGGAAATTGTCCCATCCGCCACCGGGGAAACTGATGGACCCCGGAGATACGCTGTTGACGAGGATGTTCTCCGCTGCTAGGGACAATGCCATGTGCTTGGAGAAAGCGATCAGGGACGCCTTGGCGGTCATGTAAGAGAGAGCGCCGCCATATTCGCGTCCAAAGACAGAAGCGACATTGACGACACGACCCCAACCCGACTCTTTCATGTGCGGTAGAGCTACACGCATCATACGGATCGCGGAGAAAAGGTTGAGTTCCAGCGTGTCTATCCAGTCTTCATCGGTGGTGGTATCAAAATCGCGTCCACCTGACGTGCCACCAACGTTATTCACCAGGATGTCAGCGGGACCGATAGCCGCTGAGGCGCTTGCGTAAAATGCGCTACAGCCCTCTGCTGTAGTGACATCGGCCTGAAATCCGACAGAACTTGGACTCAACTCCTTAAGTTCCGCAACCACTTCGTCGAGTTTGTCGGTGCCACGGGCGCATATTGCTACCTTGCAGCCTTCACGGGCCAACGTCAGCGCTGCCTGCCTACCCAACCCACGGCTTCCCCCAGTGACAAGGGCAATTTTCCCGGTAATACCTAAATCCACAAACGCCTCCTCGTAGCAAGTAAGGCCATTCTATCAGGCTATTGCCGGTAGAGGAGACACACAAGGTCACGAATAGAGACAGTATAGGAAACAGTCACGGGGGGGGGTAGGTCAAACCTTGCGGTAGAAAGGGCCGCTACCCGCCGCAGTGGCCGACGGCTGAAGCGAAGGATGCCTTGAAGGCGTCTGGCGTAGTAACGGCTGCCTCTGCCAGCTTGGCCAGCGTTGCGGGATCGTCAAGGTCACGCTGTTCCAACCGGATCATGTACTGGCGTGCAACACGGTAATGCTCTGCACAGTTATCAACGTGTCGGATGCGCGTACGCCCCGTCTCCTGGTCGGTCAGTTCTTCAAAAGGCATGACGTGAAGGTTTCCGTTTTCCAAGCACACCATGCCGCCATAGCGCAACTGTTCATCATCGCTGAAGGAGTCAGACGTCAGGAAGCGGACGGCACCGTGGCCCAGATCTCTGGTGTAGTCGATATCGAAGGGGATCGGCGGAGCGCACCGCAGCTCGTAGCCAAGCATGACGTCCACAACCGGCAGGTGCTGGCCCCTGGCGGAGAACCGACGCTGTATCTCCCTGCGTAGCACCATACCCAGCGGTATATCGCCCAGCCGTATGTGCCCGTGGGGGTCCCGTTCCGCTTCTGCGCCGACGATCGTCGCGAGCTCATCGGGGTCCAATTTTTCAAGGATGCCCTCAGCAATGACCACCAGGCCGTCTTGTCGACCCATGATCTGCCGTTTCAGGATGGAACCTTCCAGTACGTTGCAGACATCGCTGAGGCTGATCCGCTCCTGAGAAAACTCTTCCGGGATGACCGTCAACGTAGCGCCTGCGGCTTTGCCGATGCCCAATGCCAGGTGCCCGGCCTTCCTCCCCATCGCCACCACGAAGAACCAGCGGTTGGTGGTGCGGGAGTCTTCCATCAAGTTCATCACGATCTCGGTGCCAACGTGTCGAGCAGTCTCGTGCCCGAACGTGGGCGCGTTGCCTGGCAGTGGAAGGTCGTTGTCGATGGTTTTGGGGACGTGGAGCACACGCAGAGCGCCATTGGCTGCCCGAGCTACGGCGTATGCGCTGAACGCGGTATCGTCGCCGCCGATACTCACCAGATACGCAATACCCAGTTCTTTGAGCTTATCGACGCATCGAACAAGGTCGTCCGGGTTGCGGGTAGGGTTGGCGCGGGAGGTCCGAAGAATGGAGCCGCCCTGATGGTGGATGCGGGAGACGTCCGGAATGGTCAATTCGCGGAACTTGGCGGGGCTTCCATCAATGAGGCCTGCGAAGCCATCGTTAATACCCACGACCTCCAGGCCGCGGTTGATGGCTTCAATGGTCGCCGCGCTGATGGCGCTGTTGATGCCGGGCGCAGGCCCTCCGCCAACAAGAATCCCTAGTCGTCCCTTTGCGTTTTCCATCCTAGCTGCCTTTCAACTCACATCACTCCTCAACATAAACCTATGATAGCCCAGTTAGGTGGGAATGGCATGGGAGGAACCAGGGGTTCCGTGTGGGTGGATCACCTATTCTGCGCGACGGGGTAACCTTCACCCGTGGCCTATATAGTAGCCGACAGCGCGGAGACGGCGTTCCGAAGTCCCTCCAGCGATCGATCACGCCCCAGGGCTTCCATCGTTTCGAACAGTGGCGGCGACACCGTTCGACCGGTCACCGCGACGCGCAGTGCGCCGAATAGTTGGGCCGGCTTCATCTCTAGCTCCTCTGCCAGCGGCCGCATGCTAGCTTCCAGTGAATCACCATCCCACTCCGGTGCTGCTTCCAGCTTGTCCAACATCAGTTGGAGGGCGTTGTTCGTCTGCTCGGCGGTGGAGCCCTTCTGAACCAGTGTGGCAGGGTCATACTGCCCAGTCTCCTCGAAGAATATCCCGAGCACCTTTGTCACGTCTTCAAGCGTCTTCATCCTCTCCTGAACAAGGGGAGTCAGTTGCAGGAGGAAATCGCTATCGATCGGCCTTGAAACATCGTCCGGCAGGCCACCCTCAGCCGCTGGCCGCTCAAGGAACGGCTGGATGCGCGACGCAAGGTCAGGAATGGACAACGACCGTATGTACAGACCGTTCATCCACGTCAGTTTCTCTACATCGAATATGGCACCGGACTTCCCTACATGGTCTAGGCTGAAATGTTTGATGAGGTCTTGCATGGAGAATATCTCCGTGTGATCGTCCAGCGCCCAACCGATCAGGGCCATGAAGTTGACCAGCGCTTCAGGTAGGAAACCGTGCGCCCGGTACTCCAGGGTGGACGTGGCGCCATGCCGTTTGGACAGCTTTGCGCGGTCCGGGCCAAGGATCATGGGCATATGTGCGAAGACCGGCGGGTCCCAGCCCAGGGCCTCGTAAAGCAGAACGTGGCGAGGCGTGCTGGGCAGCCACTCCTCGGCGCGCATGACGTGGGTTATCTCCATGGAATGGTCGTCAACGATGTTGGCCAGGTGGTAGGTGGGGAAACCGTCCGACTTCATCATGACGAAGTCGTCCAGCAGTCGAGGCTCCCAGGTCACATCACCTCGTATGACGTCGTGAACGACGACCTCCAGGCGGTCCGTTGGAATTTTGAAACGGAGGACGTGCTCTTCTCCCGCGTCGACCCGGCGTTGTCGCTCCTCCACGGTGAGTTGCGTCAAGCAGGTGCGATCGTAACCCGGCGGCTGTTTCCGTTCCTTCTGTTCCTCTCGCATCGTAGCCAACCGTTCAGGCGAGCAGAAGCATGGGTATGCGTCGCTCTGCGCCAAGAGCCTGTTGGCCGCCTCCTGGTACATAGGGAGTCGTTGTGACTGGAAGTACGGCCCATGGGGGCCCTGGCTGCCCTGTGCATCGCCTGTAGGCCCCTCGTCCCAATCAAGCCCCATCCATTGCAGCGATTCCAATATAGACTCAAGGGCACCTTCTACCTTGCGTTCCTGGTCTGTGTCCTCAACGCGGACGATGAAGGAGCCGCCGTGGTGGCGGGCAAAGAGCCAGTTGAACAGCGCAGTGCGGATGTTGCCCACATGGGGCTCGCCGGTGGGGCTTGGAGCAAAGCGGACCCGGACGGTGTCGGGCATAGGGAACCTCCGCAGATATTGTAGCAGGGTGCCTCAATAGTAGGGCAATCTATAAAACGTCTGCAAATGTCTAAACATCATTGCAAAGACCGTCAGGCATTGAGGTTAAGGGCACGCCCTTGCATGGTGGTATCATGCTCACAATCAACCAAGGAGAACTGTGTGGTCGTAGAACGAAGACTTCCCGAATGGATGCGCGTCCCAGCCCCCGGCGCACCGAACTACCTCAAGCTACTCAACCTGGTGAAACGTAATGAGTTGCACACCGTCTGTGAAGAAGCGCACTGCCCCAACATAGGTGACTGCTGGGAGCGTGGCACTGCTACGTTCATGATCCTCGGCGAGATATGTACCTGGGCCTGCCAGTACTGCGCTGTGACGACGGGTCGACCGAACGCGCTGGACGTCGATGAACCTGCTCGACTCGCCAGTACGGTGGCAAAGCTGGGGCTTAAGTACTGCGTCATAACGTCGGTGACAAGAGAAGACCTGCCTGACGGTGGCGCAGCGGTCTTCGCTGAGTGCATCACACGCATTCGTGAAGTGCTGCCTGAGTGCAAGGTGGAAGTGCTCATCCCCGACTTTCTTGGCAACGACGATGACTTGAAGACGGTGCTGGATGCCGGGCCCGAAGTGTTGAACCACAACATCGAGACGACGCGGTCCGTGTTCCGGCAGGTGCGGCCCAAGGGCGACTACGATCGCTCCCTCCGGCTGCTGCGCCGCTCTGCCGAGATGGCGCCGAACATCCCTACCAAGTCCGGCATCATGGTGGGACTTGGTGAGACCACGGACGAGATCAAGCAGACGATGGCAGACCTGCTTGAAGCGAACTGCCAGTTGCTAACCATCGGCCAATACCTGCGGCCGACAAAGATTCACTGGAATCTGGACCGCTTCTACACGCCTCAGGAGTTCCAGGAGCTTGCAGATATCGGCATGGCGATGGGCTTCCGTCATGTGGCGTCCGGGCCGCTGGTACGCAGCTCCTACCATGCCGACGAGCAAGCGGCGGCTGCACACCTAGTCGAGCCCACACCAAGCTAGACTTCAGGAGCAGCTATGCGGTTTGAAAACAAGATCGCCCTCATCACCGGCGCGGCTGGTGGCATCGGCAGCGCAACAGTGCGTATCGTTGCAGGGGAAGCGGGTAACGTAGCTGCGTTGGATAACAATGAAGCTGCCCTTGAGGTTCTTGCGGAGACCACCGATTCCCTTCCAGGCCAGGTGGTTCCCGTCATGGCTGACGCATTCAAACTCTCGGACGTTAAAAGCGCAGTGCAGTCTGTTCTGGATCGGTGGGGCCGCATAGATATCCTGATCAACGCCATCGGCGGGAGCACCATTATCCCGGACACCAAACGGCCCATTGAAGAGCTGAGCCTGGAAGAGTGGAAAAAGGTCGTTGATTTCAACCTGGACGCAACGTTCTTGTTCTGTCGAGAAGTCCTCCCCCACATGAAGCAGCAGGGCTCCGGCAAGATCGTGAACATCTCCTCACGCTCAGCTACCGGTCTCAACCTCAACACCGCCGCATATGCAGCTGCCAAGGCAGGCATCATCGCCATGACCACGCGTATCGCCCAGGAGGCGGGCCCCTACGGGATTAACGTGAACGCCATTGCGCCCAACACAACCATGACGGAGCGTGTGGCGCAGTTGCGATGGGCAGTCAGGACGCCAGAGGAGCAGGCTGCCTACATGGCGGGCATCGCGTTGAGGAGACTAGGGAAGCCTGAAGACCAGGCGAATGTCCTAGCATTCCTGGCATCTGAGGACGCCGATTACGTTTCCGGGCAGACCATCCAGGTCAACGGGGGAATGTAAAAGAGAGTCGTTCGTCGCCATCGGCGGCGGGCGACTCTCAGTACCATCAGAATTTTTAGTGAGTTAGGCCTTTTCCAGCCATCGCTCCCAGAATGATGCAGTGTTTGCCTGTCCATCAAAAGCAACGTCAACTACAAATCCGCCTGGTCCTACTTGCTGATTCCGTTCTACGGTGCCCACCTTGCCGACAAAGTTGGAATTGCTCCCTTCGGCGGCGGCAGCTTTGGAGACCTTGACCTTTTCACCTAGAGAAAACTGTGGCATGGAAACCTCCAGTGATGTAGCTAGGATGGACTATACCATAGACCCTCGTGAATGGGTTGGGCCATGTGGGCCAAGGCACAGCCTTGGGCTAGACGTGTCGCGCCAGGACGAAATCGCTGAGCTCCAGCAGGGCTTGCTTGTATTCGGAGTCAGGCATGGCATCCAGAGAAGCATTGGCCTGCAGTCGAAGCTCCTCAGCAACGGCGTAGGCATCATAGATGATACCCGTGTTGTGCATCATGTCCACAGCACGTTTGATGTTCTCTTCGCGGTCGATCCCTTGACATAAAGCAACTACCGGATTGTTCTCCGGGTAACGTTCAACCAGTAGAAGCGCTGGGAGTGTCAATGTCCCGGAAGCGAGATCGTTGCCAACGGGCTTGCCTATCTCCGCAGCCGTCCCTTCGAAGTCCAGAATGTCGTCGACGACCTGAAAAGCTGTGCCAAGGTTCTTCCCAAAACTGCGCATGAGCTGGATCGTCGTCTCGTCGGCACCGCTCAGGACAGCGCCCGACTCCGATGACGTTGCGAAGAGCGAACCGGTCTTTTTGTAGATCCGCTCCATGTACTGATCACGGGTCTGCTGCCAGTTGTTGACCATGTACCGCTCGGTCAACTGACCGCTGGAGAGATCCATGATGGTCTCAGAAAAGCGGCGGATCACGCGGATGTTCTGGGTGTCGCACACCTTCACTGCGGATGCCGCGAAGAGGAAGTCGCCCACCAGTACGGCTGTCTCGGCTCCCTCCAGGCTGCTCAGCGTTGCACGGCCCCTACGGACATCGGCATTGTCCACCGTGTCATCGTGGAGGAGGGTGGCAAGGTGAAGTAGTTCAACGGCAGTGCCCATCAACACAGGCCCTTCGTCGTGGCAACCGAGCATCTTCGCTGCCAAGAGCGTGATTGCGGACCGCACGCGCTTGCCCTGGACATCAACAACGTGGCTTACCAGCGCGTCCGTGGAGCCCATGCCGGTGTGCACAACGCCCTTCAGGCCATCTTCTACCTGCTTCAGCTCGTACTGAATAGGAGCATAGAAGCTAAGCGCGGTTCCCACTCTCTCCTTCGCATCCATTAGCCCGCACTCTGGGCATGCAGCAGGGCTGTTTCGCGTTCGACGATCTCCTCGTCAAGCTTCGTGAACAACGGCTTAGGTTCTTGGAGGGTTTGACCGGCAGGCGGAGGCGATACGGCCCAACCATTGCCTGTAACCTCAGATGTGAAGCCCAATAACGCGTGAAGTCGTTCACTGGCATGGGGCATGAACGGATAGAGCACCGTTTTCAGTGCTGATATCGCGTACAACGCCGTACTCAGCGTGGTGGCGGTGCGCACCTTGTCGTCTTTAGCCGTCTTCCATGGCGCTTTCAGGTCGACGTAGCGGTTGGCTTCACCTGCCAGTGCCATTGCTTTGCCTATCGCCTCGCGGAAACGAGGAAGCTCCAGGCTGCTGGCGACATCGTCCAGGGTGTCGTCCGCTTTTTGAATCAAGGCTTTATCGTCGCTGTTCAGAGCCCCTGCTTCCGGCACCGTGCCATCGAAATTACGGTGGGTCAGCGTCAGGATGCGATGCACCAGGTTGCCGTAAGTGGCCACCAGCTCATCGTTGTTGCGACGGAAGAACTCCCGCCAGGAGAAGTCGGCGTCACCGAACTCCGGCATATTGGCGGAGAGGTAGTAGCGTAGCGGGTCCGGCTCGTACCGTTCCAGATAGTCCGGTGCCCACACAGCCCAGTTCTGGGAGGTCGAGAACTTCTGCCCCTCCAGCGACAGGTACTCGTTGGCTGGAACGTTGGTGGGGAGGTTCAATCCTCCGGCCCCCAATGATGCTCCAGATTCGCCGTACCCCATGAGCATGGCGGGCCAGATGATGGTGTGGAAGGGGATGTTGTCCTTCCCAAGAAAGTAGTACGCCTTGGTGCTCGTATCCTTCCAGAATGGGAGCCACTCGTCGTTGTTGCCTCTGGACTCGGCCCACTCCAAGGCCGCTGACAGATATCCGATACACGCCTCAAACCAGACGTAGATGCGTTTTGTGTCGTAGCCCGGGATTGGCAGTGGCACGCCCCACTCAACGTCGCGAGTGATGGCGCGGTCACGTAGACCTTCCGTCAGCCAGTTCATGGTGAAGCCGTAGACGTTTGGTCGCCATATGCCTTCGCCCACCGCCTTCGCCCAATCGTGGAGCTTCTCTTGCAGAGCGCTCAGCCGCAGGAAGAAGTGCTCCGACTCCCGCATTTCCGGCGGGTTGCCGCAGATGTGGCATCGCCAGTTCAGCAAGTCCTGGGGGTCGAGAGTCCTGCCACAGTTGTCGCACTGATCGCCACGCGCTCGCTCAAAGCTGCAGTGAGGGCACGTGCCGTCCACGTATCGATCTGGAAGGAACCGCCTGTCGTTGGCGCAGTAGGCGTACTCGGCAGTTGCCGGGTAGATGAGGTCTTTTTCAAGGAGCGAGAGGAACAGGTCACCGACCACTTTCGCGTGGTTCTCTGTCCCTGTGGAGGTGTACTTGTCGAAGGAGATTCCCAGCTTGTCCCAGACATCCAGGTACTGAGCATGGTACTTGGAAACCACCTCTTGCGGCGTTAGGCCTTCCTGCTCCGCGCGGATGGTGATGGGCGTACCGTGCTGGTCTGTGCCGGACACCATGAGGACATCGTTACCCTTGAGTCGATGGTATCGAGCGAAGATGTCCGCAGGTAGATACGCTCCAGCTATTTGGCCAAGGTGCAGCGGGCCGTTGGCATAAGGCCACGCCACGCCGATGAAAATTCGTTCCGACACAGTAGGCTCCCGTAGTTGATAAAGGCTGAGGAAATTCTAACACAGGGGGAGGCCGTTGTACCTACGGTAGAGGCCTGGGGAATTAAACACGATGTTTTGAATTGGACATGAAGCAAGGATGTCAAATTCCCGGTAGAGCAAAAGAACCTAAGGTTCAAAAGATGAAGAGGGGATTCTCCGCGGTGATGGTGCGAGTCTCGGCGGCGATGCCTGCTCGGAGGTAGGCCGGCATCGCGAAGATGGACTGGTTGGTCACGCCATCGTAGAAGTCCATCGGCCCAATGCCGCGCTGCTTCAGGCGTGCGTCAACATCGTCCGGTGTGAGGTCGGCAGGGTTCGGGCCCAGCGATGCAACGTTGAATCCCCACGTCTCGCCGAACGACTGGATATGGGCGGAGTAGGGAGCCACGGTGGGGAACAACTGGTTCAGCGTGTAGTTGATGGCCGTGAACACCTCAGTGTGGTTGATGAGGCTGGCCGGGCCTGATTGCGTGACCATCAGCCCGCCTGGGGCCAACCGGTCGCGGACCATGGTGTAGAAGTCCAGAGTGTAGAGCAGGTAAGCCGGGCCGCCGTCCATGGGATCGGAGAGGTCCAGCACAATAACGTCGAAACGCTCGTCGGTATCCCGTAGATACGCGGAAGCGTCATCGAATTTCAAAGTAAGTCGAGCATCCTCGAACGCACCTTGATGGTGCTCAGGTAGATATTTCTGGCAGATCTCAACGACCTCTTGGTCAAGATCCACCATGACCACTTGTTTCACCGTGTTGTGCCGAAGCACTTCACGGGCTGTTGCGCCCTCACCACCACCGGCAATGAACACCTTCTCCGGGTTGGGGTGGGCGATCATGGTTGGCTGTACCAGACTCTGGTGGTAGATGAATTCATCAGACTGGGCAGACTGCGTCTTCCCGTCCAGGACAAGGCAGCGGCCAAAGCACCCGTTTTCGAGTACCTCGACTGACTGATATTTACTTTTCCCTGAATACAACACCCCGTCAATACTGCTCATCTGAACCAGTTCAGGGGTGATGCGCTCTATGTACCACTTATCGTGGTCCGATAACACAGACACCTATGCTTTCTAAGCTTCAGTCTTTGCCGTCTGCGTAAGAATGCCCCGAGTCACTTCCTGGAAGTGTGGGTCTTTGCACTCAAACGCCTCTGCAATCAGTGCAGCGGCTGCGTGGGGACTGAAATTTTCGCCGCAGGTGAAAATATCTGCTGCGGCGTATCCATACTCCGGCCAAGTATGGATGCAAACGTGGGACTCAGCTATGGCTACTACGCCTGTGACTCCCTGAGGTGCGAACTTGTGAAAGGTCTTTCCGATGATTGTGGCACCTGTTGCTTCAGCAGCGTTCAGGAGTGTTTGCTGGACGAACTCCATGTCATCCAACAGGTCTGGCCGACACTCCTTGAGCTCCAAGATCAGGTGTAGTCCGAGTGCATCCAAATCACCTTCCCCCTAACATAAAATTATGGCCCGCAGGCCAATCACTGATTATACTATATTTAGCTATGTTCGCAAGCCCTAGCGAATATAGACGAGGTTAGGTGAGACGATATCGGCCGCTCACAAGGCAGGAGGTTTACGTGCAACTGACCCATATCCGGCTTTTAGTGGCGAATTTCTCCGAGTGCTTCCGGTTTTATCGCGACGTGCTTGGGCTGCTCCTTAATATCGGAGATGAGAACGGACCGTATGCCAGCTTCTCGGTCGGCGGCGCTGAGATAGCACTGTTCAGTCGAGACGCGATGGCAGAGGCGGTGGGTACCAGCGCGTTGCTATCTGTGGCCGAAGCCAAGGACAAAGCAGCAATCATGATTGCTGTCTCTGACGTTGACGCTGCGTATCATGCGGTCGTAGCCAGAGGCGGTATGTTCGTGAACCCACCTTTTGACCAACTTCAGTGGATGGTACGCTACGCCCATCTGCGAGACCCGGAAGGTAATCTGATCGAACTCAATATGGAAATGAGCGCGTAACCTGGTGCAAACCAACTCCGCTATACATACTCAGGGCCTCACAAAGCACTATGGCAACCGACCTGTGCTTCGTGACATAGACCTTGAACTGCCGTGGGGAGAGGTGTTGTCGCTCTTCGGGCCCAACGGCGCTGGCAAGACGACGCTAGTGAGGCTG
Organism: uncultured Dehalococcoidia bacterium; assembly: GCA_913049785.1. Taxonomy (GTDB): domain Bacteria; phylum Chloroflexota; class Dehalococcoidia; order Lucifugimonadales; family UBA1127; genus UBA1127. Next base: position 22,349 of record CAJWXP010000031.1, read on the forward strand.
CTGGCAGGTCTCGCCAGGCCTACAGGCGGCTTGATTCGCATTGCTGGCATGAATCCGGAGCGAAAAGGCATAGAGGTGCGCCGACTCCTTGGCGTGGTCACCCACCAGACCTTTCTGTATGACGAACTCACGGCTCGAGAGAACCTGCGTTTCTACGCTCGAATGTATGGCCTCGACAGCGCAGACGAACGCATCGAAGAAGTGTCGGTGACCCTTGGGAGCACGTCGTATCTGGACGCGAGGGTGCGCACCCTGTCCAACGGCATGCAGAAGCGTGTCAGCTTGGCGCGTGCTGTACTGCATCGCCCGCGACTCCTCATATTCGATGAACCTGAAGCAGGGCTTGACCAGGAGGCGCTGGAGTTGGTTGAAGCGTTGCTGGAAGCTCACCGTGCGGACGGCGGCAGCGCTGTCGTCACCACGCATAACGTGGAGCGTGGGCTGAGCATCGCAGACCGAGTCATCATCTTGTCTAACGGGCGTATCTCCTACGATGAGCCATCGGGGACGCTGGAACCCGTCTCCTTCCGAGATACGTATAGGGAGCGGACGGGTGTGCAGTTATGAAGAGTTGCTCTCCAAATAGGGCAACAAAGTTCGTTTGTGAGTGAATACGAAATGACGACCATAAGGGAAAATAGGTCCAGGACGCCGTCCTGGTGGACTCCGGTGCTGGCCATCCTCTGGAAGGATGTGCTACTGGAGAGCCGCACCCGCGAGATGGTGATGCCCATCCTGGTGTTCGCCTTCCTGGTCATCGTCGTATTCAACTTCGTCATCGACCCGAACCCCACGCTTGTGGCTGCGGTGGCGCCGGGGGTGTTGTGGGTGGCCTTTACCTTCGCAGGGATGCTTGGCCTGAATCGTTCATTCTCCATGGAAAAGGAGCGGGGTGGCATTGAAGGGTTGATGCTCTGCCCCGTAGGACGAGACCTGATCTACCTTGGCAAGATGCTTGGCACGTTCATGTTCATCCTCATCGTCGAGTTCATCATGCTGCCCGTCTTTGCTGCCATCTTCAACCTGCCTTTGTTTGAGCCCGGCTTGTGGCTCATCACGGTGCTGGCCACCTTCGGGTTTGCCAGCGTCGGCGCAACATTCTCGGCCATGGCAGTCAACACCAGAGCCAGGGAGATACTGCTCCCGATTCTCTTCTTTCCCATAGCTATGCCTGTTATCATTGCGGCGGCGGAGGCCACCAGGGCCGTGTTGGCGGGCGATTCCTTCGGCGACTACAGCCGATGGATCCAGCTGATGGCCGCCTTCGATGTGGTGTTCGTCGTCATTGCGGCGTTGACCTTCGATTTCGTACTGGGTGAATAATCTCTTCGGTCTTTAGTCTCAAATCATCTGGAGGAGCGTAATGACAGGGCGATTGGCACTGCTTGGAGCGAGCGGCGTCCTCATGATGCTCACCCTCAGCCTGGTGTTCCTCTGGGTACCCACGGACATCGTCCTTGGGGTCTCTCAGCGCATCTTCTACTTCCATGTCCCCATGGCGCTTGTGGCGTTCCTCGCCTTCGGAGTGGTAGTCGTCGGTAGCATCGGCTATCTATGGAAGAAGAGCGAGCGGATGGACGCTCTGGCATACTCTGCGGCGGAGATCGGCGTGCTATTCACGTCGCTCATGCTCATCACCGGCATGTTGTGGGCCAAACCCGTCTGGGGGGTCTGGTGGACGTGGTCGCCGCAGCTCACAACGTCGCTCATCCTCTGGTTCGTCTACACCGCATACTTGATGCTGCGGTCATACGCACCTCAGGGCGATCAAGGCGCGCGTTATGGTGCGGTCATGGGCATCATCGGGTTTGTGGATGTCCCCATCGTGTACATGGCGGCCAAGTGGTGGCGCGATGTTCACCCGGAGGCGGTGGTTGGCCCCCTGGCCGACGAGGGATC
>CAJWXP010000032.1 GCA_913049785.1 uncultured Dehalococcoidia bacterium
CTGATCAACTGGAAGGTATGTTACATCAAAGCCAAACTGCTCCAGTTGATGGCAGGTGTGCAACACCGCGTGGTGCTCGATGCTGGAGGTGATTATGTGATTGCCCAGATGCTTCAGGGCAAAGGCCACACCTTTAAGCGCAGCGTTGTCGGACTCCGTGCCGCCACCGGTGAACACCACCTCACTCGCACGGCAGTCAAGCACTTTAGCCACAGACTCTCTTGAGGCTTCCAGGGCTTTGCGAGCCTGCTGTCCGATGGTATGGATGCTAGAAGGATTGCCAAAGACCTCAGTGAAGTAGGGGATCATCGCTTCCAAGGCCTCTAGCCTCAGCGGCGTGGTAGCCGCATGGTCAAGGTAGACCATATGTTGTCCGGTATCTTCCATTGTTCCCTCACATCCTGGTCAAGGCGATCTCTGGGCACCTGCACTCTGCAGACACTTGTATTCTAGCATGGGAGCAGCTTGAAACTACATACCCAGGTCTTGCCGGGTTTTCATGTAGCGGTCTATCTCTATTTGCGTGACCGCGCCAACGATGTCACCACCGGACGCCAGCAGAACTGCAGTGGGTGGATCGTCATCCTCAAACACATCCACAAGGTCGGCCACGCTGGTGTCCGGTTCTACTTGAGGCAACGAATCCATCGCCGTCATGGACTGACCCATGGTGTTAGCGCCCCAGAGTTCCTTTGGCATGGCTCTGATGGTCTGAATGTGAACGACTCCCGTAGGCACTCCTCTATCGCTGACGATGAAGCACGTCTGACTCTGCCCCAGGACATGACGCTCAACCACCTCGGATACCAGGACCGCACTATCTACAACTACGCATCCAGCATCTGCAACCTGTTTGGCAGTGACACCCCGGTATCTGTCGCGCTGTCGCAGCTCACGTATAGCAGACGTGGCCGCCGAGAACAGGAATAGGCCGATGAGTACCGGCCAGAGTCGCAACGCCTCGCCAGTAAGGAGGAACCAGGAAACGCTGCCTGCGATGAAGAAAACGGCAAGCCCCTGACCTATCCTTGCAGAAACATCGGTGGCCAAACGATAGTTGCCCGAAATGCCCCAGATGATGGCACGGAGAACACGGCCACCGTCCAGGGGGAATCCGGGCAGGAGGTTGAAGACGCCCAGCGCGAGGTTGGTCAAGCCAAGAGTCAGCGCGACAATGTATACGGAGTTATTCCAGTTAGACGTGAGCCAGTAAACGCCCATCAGTATCCCGCCCAGCACTATGCTGAGCAGAGGCCCTGCCACGGCGATGATGAACTCCACCCAAGGTCTACGTGCGTCATGGCCGATGTTGGAGACGCCGCCGAAGACGAAAAGCGTGATGCCTCGCACAGGGATGCCTCGAGTGGTGGCGACGACGCTATGGGCAAGTTCATGGGCTAGGACGGAACCGAAGATGAGGAGCCCGGTCATCCCCGCCAAAACCCACGTCTGGCCAGCGTTCCATCGGGGAAACTGAAGGCTGAACTCACTGTGTAGGAGGAAGGTGATGAGGACGATGACCAGAAACCAACTGGAGTTGATTCCCACGGGGATGCCGAAAATCTTTCCGAGACGTATCGTGCTCCGCATCCCTTGCCCCCATGGCCAGTCAACGTGGTAGGTGTACCACCTATCTCAGCGTAGCACACTCTGAGAGGTCGCAAGAAGGGATTACCAGTCTATTGTCCCAGCAGCCAGCTTCTTCATGAGCGCCCCGGGGAGGAACGCCTTGCGGTGCACCTCTGACGAGTAGTACCGGGTATCGATACGGGGTTTGCGCTTGGGCGTCCTGGGGTTCAGTTCCTTTGACCCTACTGAGAACGTCCACCAGTTCCCCGCATACGTCGCGATCGCCTGAGCATAGCAGTCAGCTATGGGGAAGGCAGCCTTCAACCGGTTGTGCACTTCTGACACAAAACCTGCATGGAACATCAACGACTCCGACTGCGTAACAAAAAATCCGTTGGGAGTCAGTGCTTCCACTGCTGCTTTGTAGAAATCTGCGGAGAAGAGGTTCACTGCAGGGCCAACAGGGTCTGTTGAATCGACGATGATGGCGTCATACAACCGGGGTGGCGCCTCAACGTGCTTGATGCCATCAGTGAAGATTACCTGCGCCCGAGGGTCATCGAACCCGGTCCGAAGCGTGGGGAAGTACTCCTTGCTGACTGCGACTACGCGAGCGTCTATTTCGGCCATCGTGACGCTCTCAACGCCTTTGTGTCGCAACACCTCACGCAACGAGCCGCCATCGCCGCCACCGATGATCAATACGTGCTTCGGGTCAGGATGGGCATGGAGGACAGGGTGTACCAGCATCTCGTGGTAAAAAAACTCGTCCCGCTCTGTCAGCTGGACAACACCGTCAAGGATAAGCATCCTGCCGAAATACGGGTGCTGCCGTACTTGAAGGGCCTGGTACTCCGTTTTCTCTTCATGAAGCAGCGCGGTGTTCTGATAGATGTAGACGATCGGGGCGAACGGGTCGGTTTCCTTGAAATCGTACCGTGACGTGCTCATGCCACGATGACCGCAGGTATTTGAACCCCATTGAAGTTGGACGCGTACGCGGTTGTGTACGCGCCACCGGGCGTAATCAGCACGCGGTCGCCCACGGCCAGTTCCGCTAGGGATATGTCCTTGGCGACCACATCAAAGCTATCACAGGAAGGCCCGGCGATCGTCCATTTCTTAACGTCAGTCCCGGGATCAGAGAAGGGAGTGAAAACGTACGGGATGTCGCCAACAGCCTCCATCAGGCCGTTGAAAACGCCCACATCCAGATACAGCCAGTTCTCACCGTCTCGCGCAGCCTTGCCTACAACGGAGCCGACAAGGGCGCCTGCATCTGCAACCAGGGCACGCCCCGGTTCTGCCTCAAGGGTGATGTCCGGAGGAAAGAGTTCCGCGACCCGCGTGAACACGATGTCATATATCGCCGCTACAGAGGGGACGTCAGCGCCGTGATTGGCCGGGAAGCCGCCGCCGATGTTGAGGACATTGAGTTCCACCCCACCCTCGGCTGTTTGACGCCAGACGTCAGCAGCTCGCTCAAGGGCTGCGTGCCAGCTCAGAACGCCCTCGCACTGCGATCCCACGTGGAACGTGACGCCAGCGGGGTTCAGTCCCAGGTCTCGCGAGTGTAGGAGTAGGTTGACTGCCTCGTCCGGCCCAACGCCGAACTTATCCGTCAGCGGCCAGGAACTCTCAAGGTTCTCCACTGTCAGGCGAATGACTACGTCCGAACCCGGAGCCTGTTCGGCGATCTTCTCGGCCTCTGTTACGGAATCGAACACAAACTGTCGCACGCCATGCTGGTACATCTTCGCAATGAACGCCGGGGCCTTGATCGGGTTGCTCGTGATGATCTTTTTTGCGTCAACGCCCAGCCCCAGCAGTAAGTCCAGTTCCGCTGTGGAGGATATCTCAAACCCCAGGCCAGCTTTGGCAAACATCGAAATGACTTGGGGCTCAGGGTTGGCTTTCACCGCGTAGAACACACCGCAATTTTTCGTATGGGTGAGAAAGTCGTTGACTTTGGACTCCAATGCGGCGCGGTCCATAAGAAGAAACGGTGACTCCTGAACAGGGCAAAGGTCGATAAATCGTTGCATGTCATTCCGCATAGTTCGTTTATTGAATCAGATTACAGGCCGTATATTTGGTTGATCCACCAGTCAAACAATTCGTGTGATTCATCGCAAAGCAGTACCTTGTTACATCGCCCCAAGGAAAAAACCAGAGGGATGAATGGGGTGAGCGAAGGGATTCGAACCCTCGGTCTCCTGTGCCACAGACAGGCGCCTTACCGCTAGGCCACGCTCACCATGACGAAACTATTCTAATCTTACTGGGGCTAGCTACTAAGGGTCAAGCGGGAAATGATAGTTCGTTTTCCGTCAACAAAATCCGAATTCCTTCGATTGACGTAAAAATACGACAATTCACGTTGTAATCAATCTTGACATAAGAACTTACAACGTTGTAATATCCTTCGCGACGTCAAGATTACCTTGCGTCGGGAAGATATTTTGGGAAAAAGGAGGTACGCATGTCAATGAAGTGGGGATTAGCCGATCTAACTAGTGTGAATTCTTGGCGACTCGCAGCAGTTGAGATGTTGGCGACAGCGTTGTTTGTTTTCCTAGGTACCGGAGCCGCAATGGCATCAGGAGGAGACATCACTGCTACAGCCTTAGGGCACGGGCTTGCAATCATCGCGCTTGTAGCTGCAACCGCTAAAATTACCGGAGCCCATATCAACCCGGCGGTCACGATCACCATGTGGGCTTTAGGCAAGGACAACTTAGGCAAATCTTTGACGTACATCATCGGTCAGTTGGTCGGTGCAGTTGTTGGCGCTTATCTCCTATATTCAATTGTCGGAGAGGTTTCAGGAGAGCACGCTCTTGGCAAAGACATCACTGCCATAGATGGATTCCTGACCGAAGTAATAGTGACATTTGCTCTTATACTTACGGTATTGGCAGTAGCAGTCCATCCCCAAGGAAAATCATGGGTGACACCATCAACAGCAGCAGTCGCCATCGGGCTTGTGGTTTTGGTTGATCACCTCGTTGCTATCCCGTTGACCGGCGCTTCGATGAACCCGGCTCGCACTTTTGGCCCTGCGTTGGTCGCAGGCGATTTCGCCAACCACTGGGTGTACTGGGCTGGTCCAATAGTCGGAGGCCTCGTTGCTGCAGGCGCGTATCGCTATCTAATGCTGAGCAAAGACGAACGGGCTGCGGAATAAGCGTTCTCGCTTTTCAATCGATCTAACCAAAACTCCCCTCCTGGATGCGCAGGAGGGGAGTTTTATGGTATCAATCTAGGTCACCTACTACTGGTTCAGACCTCTGAAGGTTTCGCCAATGACGCGCCATACCTCTTCAGGCCGTTCTGAACGCAGCGACGACATGTAGTCGCAACCCCGAAAACCCCAAGCAGCGATGCTGTCCACTCCAGCCTTGGAAGCGATCTCAGCCGTGAGAACCAACTCGGCCTCTTCCCCGGTGGGTACCAGGAAGGCTTGAAGCCAGAGTTGCGATTCAAGGCCGTAATCTTTCGAGACCGCGACAACCTTCTCAACAAAGTGACCCACAAACGCATCACGGTCCTGCTTGAAGAACTGCCAGAAGGGTGTGACACCCAGGATATCCAGCCCGTTGATAGCCGCTACTTTCACCCAGTCAGTAACGCCATGGGTACCGTCGTCGAAGGGCATGAGGCAAACGGCATTTCGTTGCCCTCGAGCTTTCACTTCGGCACACATATCGCTCAGGAACCCAACCACCGTGTCCTCACGGAATTCTGCCACTTCTGACGTCAGGGTGGTGGGCATGGGCTTCCCGTACTTCGCTTCAAATAGCTCCTTGCAAACAACACAAAAGCATGTCCGGTCGCTGTTGTTGAGGCCCGAACTAGCATAGAGATGGGGTTCGTCCCAGAAGATGACATCAGCCCCAAGTTCCACGGCAGCGTCCACCCACGTACGCATGAACTCGCGAAACATGGGAGCGTTCAAACAGGCCATGGGGACAGGCGTACCATCGAGCTTCGTCTGCCAGGCGTCCAGGTTGTTGGGAAGAAATTCGCTGTATGCTTCTCCACCGAATACGCCCCCCACACCCCAGGGATCGATATACGCCTCGAGGCCAGCCTCGTGGGTCGCAGTAACCATCGATTTCAGGCTGGTGGCGTAGTGCTGAAGGTCGTTCTCGCTGAAGGTATGGACGATGTACGTGCAGCCGTGAGCAATGATGTCCGGAAGGTCGCGGTCAACAAAGTGCTCTGGAATACGATTACCAAAGTAGCTGACTCCAGTCTTCATGCGGCACCATCTTGATACACGATATTGCCATCAACGATGGTCGTTGTGACCTTCAGATCGCTGTCCATCACGACGATGTCCGCTGCTTTCCCATCTGCCAGGGCGCCTCGATATTCGCTCTCACCAACGACTTTAGCCGGGTTGGCAGAAGCCATCACCAACGCATCCTGGACTGATAGGTCTACAAGGTCGCGCATGTTGCGCACAGCTCTGTCCATGGTCAACATGCTTCCGGCCAGCGTGCCGTCTGCCATGAAACATGCTCCATCGCGAACGGTGATGGACTGGCCGTACAGCGTGAACTCCGTGAGGTCTGTGCCCATGGGCGGCATGGCGTCAGTCACCAACACCAGGCCATCCACGCCCTTCGTGCGGACAGCAAGATCCATCATGGCTGGGTGCACGTGGTACCCATCAGCGATGAGGCTTGCCTTGAACTCCGACGATGCCAGCACAGCGCCGGTGGCACCGGGGTCTCGCGCTGTCAGACCGCCCATGGCGTTGAACAGGTGTGTCGCCAAGCCCGCGCCTGCATCTACCGCCTCCATCATCTGCGGGTAGTCAGCCCTGGTGTGCCCCACAGCCACCGCAATGCCGTATCGCTTAGCAGCACGCGACAGGTCAAGCGCGCCTGGCATTTCCGGGGCAAGCGTAAGAAGCTTGATGCTGCCGCCGCTAGCTTCCCAGAGGGCGTCAAGGTCGTCCACCGATGGTGGGCGGATATAAGCAGCATCATGGGCTCCCGCAGCCTCCGGGTTGATGAACGGCCCTTCCAGGTGTACGCCCAGCACGTGCGCTCCATCTGTCACCTGTTGGCTAGCGTCATGCACAGCGCGGACTGCGGTCAACATCGTCTTGAATGCGCTGGTGATAACCGTGGGTAGGAACGCCGTGCAGCCGTATCGGGAAACTGTTCGTGCCATCCCCAAGACGGCATCAACGGTAGGTTCTTCGGTCAGGAATCGCCCACCAGCGCCGTTGATCTGCAGGTCGATGAACCCCGCTGCGATTACGCCGCCATGTGCGTCGATCTCAACATCCACCGACGCGAGAGAGGGCACCTGGGTTCGAGGGCCGACGAAAACGATGTTGCCATCCTCCACCAGCACCACAGCATCATGGATAAGGCCGTCAGGGGTGTAGGCGTCTCCGCCACGAATGAGGCTTCGCATGGTCTATCGTGGGAACGCGGCGTCTAGAATTGCCAGGTCGTCAGAAGAAAGCCGCCACCCGGAAGCGCCGCAGTCATCCTCAACGTGGGAAGCAGAGTTGGCCTTGGGGATGACCATGACCCGTGGTTGTCTCAGACACCAGTTCAGTGCGACCTGCGCCTGGGATTTTTCGGTATTATTAGTGACCTGTTCGATCGCTTGTGCACCGGATTTGCCTCCCAGTTTCCCCAGACCTGTTGCCAGGGGGCTGTAGGCGATGATAGTCACACCCTGCGCCTGACAGTACGAAAGCAACGCCGACTCTATGGAGCGGTCTATCAGGCTGTAGCGAACCTGGTCGGACGCGATACGTGCATTGGTGAGCGCCTCCTGCGCCTCCTGCATCTGCCCGACGGAGAAGTTGCTGACGCCGATGAATCGTATCTTCCCCGCGTCCACCAGCGACTCCATAGCGCCCATGGTCTCTGCGATAGGGATGGCATCGTTTGGCCAGTGGAGTTGATACAAATCGATCACATCGATCTTCAATCGTTTCAAGCTCTGGTCAGCAGCCTTCAGAATGTCGTTCTTACGGAAGTGGCCAGGTGACACTTTGGTTGCGAGGAAGACCTGGTCGCGGAAACCCGCAATGGCCTTACCCACCGATTCCTCGTTGTTGTACCCCTCAGCGGTATCGATCAGCGTTGCGCCCAGTTCAACGCCTCGATGTATCGGCTCGGCACCTCCGGTGTACTTCCACGTACCAAACCCAATGTCGGGAATCTGCACCCCTGTGGTCCCAAGCTCCTGGAAGTCCATGAAAACTCCTGTGTGTTTAGCGTCCGTCACCAAGCATGGGCGGCTGCGGCGGCTCTTCTATCTCCGGCGGCAACACGCCCACATCTGAACCCTGCCCCAATTCCGGCTTAGTCGGCTCGCTGCCGAGCGTCGGTTGTGTCGGCCTAACCCCTGTCGGCATGCTCAGCGAAGGAAGGGTTTCAGAAAATGCCCCTTCGAGAGCGTTCAACTTCGGTTGGATGTCCGATGTGTCGTTGATGAGCTTGCCTAACTCGAAGACTGCACCGCGCAGGGTGACCCGAACATCACTGACGATGCCCGCCCGCTCCGCTCCGAATCCGCCTTGGTCGGCCCTGGCCGTTGAGGAGTATGCCTCGCCCCGCCACTCGAGCCCTACGGTGTACTTACGGGCTTCAAACGCATACTTGAGCACAAAGTAGCCCACCACGAGCGGCAACAGCGCTATGCCGACGACCCCTGCGGCCCACTTCTTCTTGGCAGCGCCTTTTCTAGACTGGTTTGCACGGGCGATCAACGCGCCTTCAAACTCTGCAACGTTCCCCAATGGTCCCTGGCTCAAGGGGATGTCTGCGACTTCAACGGTGAAGCCCTGTTCTTCAAACGTCTGCACAAAGATGTCTGCCATGCGCCTGGGGTGGCCGGATGTGCCCTCCCAGCGCCACTGGACGGGCCAATCTGCCATTGTGGACTTGAGTTCTTCAATCTCCATAGGTGTGCCCTCTTACCTGGATCACTGACGTCTTCTGTCCTTTAGGAAACGCCTAGGAACCGCAGACAGTTCCCCGAGGCGATGGCCTCGGCCTCTGCTGCGCTCAGTCCCAGCTCCTCAAACTCCTTGGCCGGCAACATGTATCGAGTGAAGAACGGGTAGTCGGAGCCGACCATGACCTGGCTCACACCAACCATGTCCAGCAGGTACCGCAGCGTCCTCGTCTCGAAGAAAACATCATCGTAAAAGAGCTTCTTCGCGTAGACGGACGGTGCCTCCGGCAAGAGCTCTCGCATGGGCGGACGCTCGTTCCAGACATGTTCCATCCTGGGAAGAAGCTGGCCGAACACCCCGCCGCCATGGCTGAAGCAGATGCGAAGATCCGGGCAGTCCTGTAGTAGGCCGCCCGTGATGACGCCGGCCGCAGCCAGGCCGCTCTCTATGGGGAAACCGATCACGTTCTCCAGCATCGCAGGCCCCACGAACCGACTCTCGAACGTTGGGTGCTGTGAGTGGACGAACACCGCCATATCCAGCCGTTCAGCTTCCTTGAAGAATCCTCGGAACTTGGCATCTCCCAGGTTCTCTCCGTTCACGTTGCTCAGCACTTCCACGCCCCGCAGTCCCATACTTTTGACCGCTGTGAGCTCCTTCGCTGCCAGGGCAGGATCCTGCAACGGCACTGCCCCAAGCCCGAAGAACCGGTCCGGCGATTCCGATACCATTTTGGCGATAGTCTCGTTGAGGTGCTGACCCAGCTCCAGGCAATCAGTGGGCGATAGGCGGTAGGCCAGCAGTTCCGGCATCGGGGATAGCACCTGTTGGTCGACGCCCTCGTCCAGCATGTCTCCCAGGCGGCGCGGTATGCTCCAGCACTGGTCGGTGACCGTACGGAAGTTGTGCCCGGAGATCATGACGTTGGCCTGGCCGGGTGCAATGTGGTCCATGTGGGGCCATGCGTCTCCTGCGACTCTGCCGCCAAAAGCCGGAAATTGCTCCGGTACTATGTGGGTATGAACGTCAATGACCATGGGTACCTGCCTTCTTCGGTGGAATGCGCTGTCGCCAACGCTGGGGGGTATTATGAATGCCGACCGCACGAAGCGAAAGCCGTCAGACCCAGGAGGAGCAATGGACATCGGGGTGGGGCAGAAAGCCCAACGATCAATGACCGTCACTCAGGATACCGTGCGAGGGTACACGGAACTCAGGGGCGACTACAACCCGTTACATTTCGATATCGAGTTCACCAGCAAAACGCGGTTCGAGCGACTCATGGCTCAGGGTGGCATAACTACCGGGCTGCTGCATGCGCTGGGGGCCATGGAAATGCCGGGGCCGGGCACGGTGTTCACAAGCCAGAACTGGAGCTTTCCCAAGCCCGTGTACATCGGCGACACCATCCACGCAGAGGCGACAGTGAAGTCAGTACACCGACGGCTCCCGATGGCGGACTTGTCGTTCCGCGTGGTCAACCAGGACGAGGAAGAGGTGCTGACGGGTGAAGCCACAGTCTACCAAGCCACACCATCGACATAGGCGAGCCATGTAGACAGGCGTTTTCATTGTTGCTACTGTTGATGCTCGTACGTCAAAACACCTAATCAGGGGAGACACATGGAAACCGCGGCTCTAGGATCAACCGGCATTCAGGTAACCCGCCTCGGCATCGGCCTATCAGAGATCGGGTCGACTGAACTAGAAATCTCCACCGTGGAAAAGCTGCTCAACACGGGACTGGACGCAGGAATCAACTTCCTGGACACCGCAGCCTGCTACGGCAACAGCGAAGAACTGGTCGGTATGACCGTCTCGCACCGTCGCAGCGAGTACACGCTGGCAACCAAATGCGGCCACGTAGCTGGAGACTACAAAGGCGAAGCATGGACGGCCGAATTAGTCACTGACAGTATCGAGCGCAGCCTTAAACTGATGAAGACCGACTACGTTGACCTGGTGCAGCTGCACTCCTGCAAGATCGATGTCCTTGAGCAGGGCGATGTTATTGAAGCTCTCATCAAGGCTCGGGACGCGGGCAAGACACGGTTCATCGGCTACAGCGGCGACAACGAACACGCGCAGTGGGCAGTAGACAGCGGCATCTTTGCTACGCTGCAGACGAGCTTCAGTATGGTGGACCAGAAGGCCAGGGATGGACTCCTGGAGGCCGCAGAAGCCAAGGGGATGGGAATCATCATCAAGCGCCCTATCGGTAACATCGTGTGGGGAAAGGCCAGCGTTTCATCGGCCTACCATCAGCAATACCTGGAGCGTGCCCAGGCCATGTCCGCCCTCGGCCCCGTAGTAGGTGAAGACGATCCTATCAAGATGGCGATGGGTTTCACGTTTGCGCACCCTCAGGTACACACAGCGATCGTGGGGACGACGAACCCGGCCCATCTGCTTTCGAACATCGAAATGCTGGATAAGGGCGTCACGCCTGAGTCCGAGACGATGGACACACTCATCCAGCGATTCGGAGAATTGGGCGCTGATTGGCCGCAGATGACCTAGGAGAGAGGGAGCGTCACGCGGCACCAACGGCTACGGCCACCATGTGGCGCTCCAGTTCCTTCCCTAGCGCTTCCGCCACTTCAAGTCGGTTCTGGTCGCCAGAGGTCACCACGTAGACCACGCCCAGCAACCGGCCTAGCCGGAAGTCCAGCACCGACGAGGACACAAGGCCTTTGGGCCCTTTCTGGACTGCGCGAATGCCTACAGCTTCGTCGTGGAACTTCCCGGCCAGCTCAACCTCATCCACGGAGATCAGACGGTGCTCCGGCCCCAGGTCCTCGCCAATCTTGGACTTGAACTCCTCAAGGAACACCTTGGTCATCCAGTTGGAAACGGCCTCAGGGCTATCCATCAGATGAACCACAGTGGCCACAGCCAGGTCTGCACCATCCTTCAACAGCGGTTCCTCAATCGTCGTCACCCACTCTCGTTGGAAACCAGTGACGCGGCCGAAACCCCTGAGCTCCTCTGCGGTATGCCCGGACAGAGGCAGCTCCGCCATTGCATCGTTGGTGAGCTCGCCTTCGCGGACGACTTCGAAGTCGGTGAAGTCCTGCGGCAGGTGCTCCTTGGCTAGGGCCATCCATTGAAGGTCTGAATCGGCGATGTTGTAGGTGGCGCGTGTCAACGCATCTTGCACGGTGTGTTTATCCTCACGCTTTAAGAATTTGTCCCAATGTTACCCGGTGGAGTTATGGAGCCTCAACGGGGTTTTCACGCACTTTCTTCGAGGTATTGGCAATAACAAAAAGAGACACCCCTCTCGGGGGTGCCTCAATATTCAACGTTTGATGCTGTGACCTCTACCTTACGCTCCCACCCGGCTTGGCGGGAGTGCGAGGGAGTCGAACCCACCCACCCCGTACACGAGGCGCAACGGAGTTGAAGTCCGCAGGGGCCACCGGGCCCCATCCACTCCCATAGCCTGGTTAAATGCCTTTAGCTAGGGGAAGCTTCCAGAGCGCTATCCAGTCGCCGCTTGAGCTGGGCCTTCGGCATTGCGCCGACGATCTGATCTATGGGCTGACCATCCTTGAAGACGATGAGAGTAGGGATGCTTCGGATACCCAGGTGAGTAGGCACGTGTGAGTTGGCGTCGACATCCACCTTCATGAACTTGACCTTGCCATCGTACTCGTCTGAGAGTTCGTCCACGATTGGGGCGATCATTTTGCAGGGCTGGCACCAGTCTGCCCAGAAGTCCACCAGAACCGGTAGTTCTGACTTGAGAACCTCTTCCTCGAATGTAGCATCTGTTACTGCTTGGGGCTTAGCCATTGAGAGAACCTCCATGTATTACTTGGCTGGTGGGTGAATAGAGGGATCCTACCCCTATTGCCGCACCTATTGGTAAGATGCCGGAACTGCATCAGCGATGCACCAACGCGGCGTGAGCCACGTAGGCCATAGTGTACTGATGCGCCTGCAAGTGCGCAACCTGGGCGTGGCCAGGGTCAATGTACCCGGCAGGTTCAAACGTAGCGCAGTGCAACTCAAAGAACCGGCTGCTGGTGGTGCATAGTGTCCGATACGCATTGTATAATCATGCCATGAGGCAGCGTTCCCAATCCGTCAGAGAAAGTTCCACGTATTACTGGGACAGGCACTTCTTTCACCTGAGCGCCGCATCTATCATTCCGTTGCTCGGGCTGGCTATCGGCTACGAGTACGCCCTTGGCATGGCGATCATAGGGGCAGCGATACTGGTCAGCGGAGAGGCAGCGCGGTTTCTCATCCCTTCAGTGAACGTCTGGTTCATTGAGTGGCTGGGAATGCTCCTCAAACCCGGCGAAGAGAGCAAGGTCACAGCAGCCACCTACCTTGCGGTGACCTCCGTGGTCATATTGCTTGTATTTGAGTTGGAGATCGCGGCTCTGGCCCTGCTCTTCCTAGCGTTCGGCGACCCGATGGCGGGCATCATCGGCAAACGTTTCGGTCGACTTCGATGGGACCGCTTGTTCAAAAAGGGTATGGCCGCCTCCGGTAAGAGCGTTGAAGGTGCCCTAGCGTTCCTGGCAGGCAGCCTCAGCATCGCCATCTTCCTCTGGACAGAGAACATCTACCTAACACTGTGGCCAGCAGCCGTAGGAGCAGCAATAGCAGCAGCCGTAGAATTCCTTCCAATTCCGCTGGAAGACAACGTCACAGTGCCCATTGTCAGTGCGCTGGCCATGTGGTTGCTGTGGGTCAATTGAAAGACATAACGTTACAGGAAACACATACTCTACCCACCCCGTTTTACAGTGGATTAACGTTAAAAACCCCATAGAGAATGGTCTTGACCCTCTCTAACCCCACTGCTACACTGGCCTCTTGGGTGGGAATTGGGATTAGACATGGTTATCATAGGGCTGACAGGGGGAATCGGCACAGGGAAAAGCACGGTCTCTCGCGTGCTCGCGAGGGCGGGCGCCACAATTATTGATGCAGTTCTGGTAGGTCATGAAGTCTATGAAACAGGTACGGCAACGTGGAAAGCGGTATCCCAAACCTTTGGGTCTGATATCCTCCTCCCGGACCAACAGATAGACAGGAAGAAGCTCGGCGAGATTGTTTTCAACGACCCTTCAGCATTGGCAAAACTCAATGCCATCATGCGTCCGGCAATGGAAGCAGTGTTAGCTCAAAGACTTCAAGCTGCGGCAGACCGAGGCGACAACGTGGCTGTGCTGGATTCTGCTACATTGGTTGAGGCTGGGTGGACATCGCTGGTAGACGAAGTTTGGATGGTCTCAGCCCCCAGCCAGAATGTAGCCCAACGATTGAAAGAGCGAGACAGTCTGTCAGATACAGCCATCAAAGCCAGGGTTGCATCGCAGATCACCGATCACGAGAGGGCCGCAAAGGCCGATGTAGTGATCGAGAACAATGGTAGCCTGGAAGAACTGACAGCAGCAATCAAGGCCCTATGGGCAGAGCGAATTGAAGCAAAGGTGAGAAACAATGGTGCAAGCTAAAGGACCAGGATTCCAGACCCTACAAATCGAAGAATATGTCGTCGAAAAAGAGCCGTTCTACGTGCCGATGGCCAATGAGATCGAGCTCTTTGAGGCTGCATACCAGCAGCAGATCCCCGTCCTGCTTAAGGGTCCCACGGGTTGTGGCAAGACCAGGTTCGTGGAGCACATGGCCTATCGGTTGAGCCAGCCGTCTTCCGTGCGTCAGAAGAACGGCGGCGCAGAAACAAGCGCTGTCCCGTTGGTCACCGTTGCCTGCCATGAGGATCTAACCGCCAGTGACCTGGTGGGACGCTACCTCATCGATGCTGACGGTACCAAGTGGATCGACGGGCCGCTGACACGCGCAGTGAAGGTCGGAGCCATCTGCTATCTTGACGAGATCGTTGAAACTCGCAAGGACACCACGGTGTTGATCCACCCACTGACAGACCACCGTCGTATCCTCCCGATCGAGAAGCAGGGTCTACTCCTTGAAGCAAGCGATGGTTTCCTGCTGGTCATGTCCTATAACCCCGGCTACCAGAGCGCACTGAAGGATTTGAAGCACTCCACTCGACAGCGGTTCATCTCCATCGAGTTCGCCTACCCGGTGGCGGAAGTCGAGGCCAAGATCCTGGAGCACGAAGCGGGCATTTCCGCAGACATCGCCATGAGCCTCGCCAAACTTGGAGAGAAGATACGGAACCTCAAGGACCATGGTCTTCAAGAGGGTTCCAGCACCCGTTTGTTGATTTATGCAGGCAAGCTCATGAGCCAAGGCGTCTCCGCTCGAGAGGCCTGTCAGGTCGCCATCGTATGGGCGCTTTCGGACGACGTTCAGGTCCAGCGGAGCATGGAAGAAGTCGTCTCCTCTATCTTTGAATAGGCGGTGCGGGGATAAGCACAGGATGAGTAACCCGACTCCTGAGGCACTTGGGGCCTTACTGGCCAATGGCGCCCTGGGAACAGACCTGCCGCCGGACCTGACTCCCTCAGCGGTGTTGCTACCGTTATTCCGTAGCGATGGTGAATATCATCTGGTCTTCACCAAACGCAGCTTGCAACTCAAGAGGGATGGCGGCGTGATTTGCTTCCCCGGCGGCACATGGGAGTCCAACGACGTTGACCTCACGTTCACCGCGTTGCGAGAGACCCATGAAGAGATCGGCGTTGCACCAAGTGATGTCCACGTGTTGGGTGGCTTTGAACCGGTACTCACTCGCTCCAATTTCGCCATCCAGCCGATAGTCGGCGTGATACCACATCCCTACCCCTACCAACCCAATGAGGCAGAGGTGGCAGAGATCATTGAAGTCCCACTAAATGCGCTCTATGACCCGGCGAACCTTCGCGCCGAAGGTGTCCTCCGGCCTGAAGGGCTTGTCGACAGATTTACGTATGTATACCAGGGCCGTATCATATTCGGTGCTACGGCGCAGATACTGACCAGGCTCCTAGAGCTCATTGCAGAGGGTTTGGAAAAGGAGGTCCCATGGCAGAGCAGGACCCCCGTCTAGAAAGCATAGAACGGGAACTGTCCCAATTCCCCGTGGCTGTCCTACAGGCATATAACACCGCCTCGGAAAAGGCGAGCGTGTTGCTGTCAGAGGAAGACCTGTTCACCTGGGCCGATCAGGGCGCAGCGATCGCACGCCAATCCGTTCGGTCTTGGGAGGCAGCTACCGAGTACTTCTCTGCGAGTATTGAGGTATTGCCGTTCCTTTCCTTTGCCAATTTCGTCCCGTGGTCTCAGAACGGGTTAGACCTCTGCCAGGCGTCCCCGACGATTGCCGCGGCGTACTTCCGCGCCAGCCCAGAGACCCTACCGCACCTGCGACCTCGCCAGGTAGCTGGCTGGAGCGAGCTTGGGAGATCACTTGCCAAAGGGACATGGAAATCCACAGCACTGTCCTGCAAGTTCTTCGAGATAAGCCCGCAGCTCTTCCCATCGATGACGTTCCTTGAACTGGAACGGTTTATTCGGTTCATCGATATCCTGTCCCAACGTTCTTACGACCTGGCCACAGAGTGCTTGGAGTTGAGCCATAGTGTCTTCCCCAACCTGGGTGACAGCCGCGACAGTTTCATCTCTCTGGTCACCACACTGGCAGACGCCAACGGCAACTGGCGAGAGGTGAAGGACTGCTTTGAAGTAGGCGGCCGCGCCATCACCAAAGTAGAGCGGAGCCAGAGAGCCCGGTTCCTTGGCCTGGCGGAACGGTTGTCTCGCAGCGGTGAAGGTGGCGTGATCTCCTTCCTTCGAGAAGGATCACAAGGATTGGGCGAGTTAGACCAATCGGCTCACCCGGTAGTGTTGACCCTGGGCGAGGCGCTCATATCCCTTTCTCCCGCAGCAATCGCCCCCTTCCTTGCAGTGGTGCCGACCGTGCTGGCAAGGGTGTCGCCTCCGCAACTGGAACTCTGGTTCGCTGAGGGGATACGTCTGTTGACAGAAAACCAAGACAGCGGACTTGCCTTCTTCAAACTTGAATCCTCCTTCTCTGAAGAGATGCTAGACAAGCTTTCCGCAGGGGTGGAGCTCAGCCGGGTGAAGGAAGTTGTGGGCATGTACTCTCGAGCGCTGGCAGGCAACGATATGGAGATCGCTCCGGCCCAGGAACTGGTGGACAAGGGCATAGGGTGGGTCTCCGGGAACCACGCCACCATCGAGGGCAACACGCTGTACCTCCCTGCCCTCATTGATGGAGCTTCGACCAAGGATGAGAACTTCGCCAAACTCAAGGTCATCGCCACCCATCAGGTGGTTCACCAGGAGTTCGGCAGCTTTGGCTTCAGCTATGAACACCCGTCTACCCTGTTCCGTGACCTTCGACCTCTGGTCATGAAGCCCAAGTCGCTAGGGAACAAGCCTGAAGAGGCTGCGCCTACACCGGAGGGGGAAGCTGCTCCTGAAGACACTGGCCCCGTCAGCGTAGAGACCGGCTGGGTAACGGACATGCAGGGCTTCTTCGATGTCTTCCCTGAACGACGGATGGCGCTGGACATCTTCACTGTGACAGAAGACAGCCGCCTTGATGCCCGCGTAGCGCGAGAGTATCGCGGCATCAAGCGCTCTTACCTCAAAGTACAGGCAGAATCCCTGGCAGAACGCTCTCCATTAGAGGAGATGCCTGCCCAACAGGGTCTGGTTGAGTTCCTCATCCGGATCAGCCTTGGCCAGCGGGACAAATTGCCGGTGGCGTCGTACCTTGCCGACGAGGCTCGCAAGATGGCCAAGCTGGTGCTGCGCGTCATGAGGGTGGGCTCAACGGTGGAGGACGCAGCGGAAGCGGCGCTACGCATCTACGTGTTCATCGCTGGCGTACCCAACCATTCCATTCCTTCAAACGAGTGGACCTACATCGAAATCCCTGAGGACGACGAGTGGGAAGACCCCGAAGACATGGAAGAAATGCTTAAACGACTTGATCGCAAGGAAGAGGAGCAGGAGCAGCAAGAACAAGAGTCCTCAGAAGGCGAGGGCGAGGAATCCTACGAGTCGCCTCAGGACGTGGAGTATCGCGGCGAGTTCAAACCTGAGCTGGTCCAACTCCTTGAGGAGATGAAGGACGCCCAACGCCAACAAAATGAGGGCGAGCCTCCGCAACTCACACGAGAGATGCTGGAAGAACTGCTTGCCCAGAGCGCAGAACTGGAGCAGGGCGGCGATGCAGATATGGACACCAGCACTACTGCCAAGAACCTGATGCGTGAAGTGGGCATGAAGCTACCTCCAAAGGAATCAGCGCAGGGTCAGGGGCCCTTTGTCCACGTTGAGGACGAGGGCGGACCGTTGGAAGCCGTAGAGCCCCACACCAGCGTTTATGACGAGTGGGACTTCCGTGCAGGCGACTATCGACCGCGATGGTGCGTGGTGCGAGAGAAGGTCATGACCGAGGGCGACGTTGGTTATTGGGATACTATCCTCCAAACCAACGCCAACATGATTGCCGAGATCAGAAGGCAGTTTGAGCAAGTGCGCCCAGAGACATTCCGCAAAATCCGCAGGCTCCCAGACGGTGAAGAATTTGACTTCGACGCGCTGGTAGAGGCCATGATCGATATGCGCCTTGGCCTGAGCCTGCCCGACCGCGTGTACTGGCGCAGGAACAAGTTGGACCGCGACGTTGCGGTGCTGTTCCTACTGGACATGAGCGCGTCCACCGGTGAGGCCATCGATGAGTCGCGTGGTGGTGCAGACGAGTGGGACGCGCCAGGCAATCCGGTGGACTACATGCTCTGGCTGCGTAATCGACGTGGGACGGAAGGCGCTCCACGTCGGACGTACAAGCGCATCATCGACCTTGAGAAGGAAGCGTCCATCCTCCTGATCCAAGCTCTGGAAGCTCTGGGCGACAAGTACGGTATCTACGGCTTCTCCGGCTACGGCCGCGAGAACGTGGAGTACTACACGATCAAGGACTTGAACGAGCAGATGTCCGAAAAGGTGCAGAGGCGCATCGATAAGATCACGCCGCTGCATGCCACCCGCATGGGGCCGGCCATCAGGCACAGCATCAAGAAGCTGGATGAGATCGACGCCAAGACCAAGGTGCTGTTCCTCATCAGTGACGGTCGACCGCAGGACAGAGGGTACAGTCGCGAGGGTGTGGAGAAGGAATACGCCGTCCACGATACCCGCAAGGCCCTGCTGGAAGGCAAGCAGAAGGGCATCATCCCGTTCTGCCTCACGGTGGACAAGGCGGGGCACGACTACCTGAAGACGATGATGGGCGACATGGGCTATGAGATCCTGTCAGACATCAGCATGCTGCCTCAACGTCTGCCGGAATTGTACAAGCGCCTGACCGTGTAACTTCGGTTCCGTGACCAACGAATAGACGCCGCCCGGCTGGGATCCATGTTCCAGGCCGGGCGTTTGTACTCCGTCCCAAGTAGTCGAATCGTTATAGGAACACCTTTGGAAACACAAACACCGGAATCACCCGCAAACCTGACCTGGCATCACCGCCTGCCGTTCTTCTACGGCTGGGTGATTGTGGCCGTAGGCTTCGGGATGATGTTTGCGTCCAACGGCATCAACTGGTCCCTCGGCGTCATCTCCAGCCCCATGCGCGACGACCTGGGCTGGACGCTGTCTGACATCTTTACCGGCCTGATGATACGTGTGCTTGCCACCGCCGTGGGTGCGGCTTTATTCACCCGGTTTGCGGACTACAAGAATGGCCCAATGCGCTCTGTGGCTGTGACAGGCACGATCATCGCCGTCTCCCTGGCGCTCACTTCCCGCGTTACGGAGGTCTGGCAGTTCTGGCTGCTTTTCGGCGTGGTGAACGGCCTTGCATCGGGAGGACACTCCGCGCTGGTGACGGCAGCTGTAGTACCCAGGTGGTTCCGACGTTCCCGCGGCAGAGCGGTAGCAACGGCCACCATGGGGTCGAGCGTTGCCGCTTTCATCCTGCCCACAAGCATCGCCTTTCTCATCAGGTCGTCTGATTGGGACACTGCCTGGTTGGTGCTGTCAGGGCTGTTCTTCGTCCTTTCGGTTTTCCCAGCATTGCTCATCAGACGGCAGCCTGAAGACCTTGGAATGGTTCCTGATGGTGGGGATGCGCCACGGAGTTCCTCCGCGCCGCCACCGGCTCCAGAAGTGTCGATCACAGCGCATGAAGCGAGACGCTCCAAGATATTCTGGCTCCTTATCATCACCGTATCCCTAGCAACCACGTCATCCATGGGCGTCCCGGCAATCATGGCTCCGATGTTTGAGTGGAAGGAGTTTACTCCTGAAAGGGCAGCAATAGCCGCTACCATCTACGGGCTGTTCAGCCTCTCAAGTCGCTACTTATGGGGCTATCTTGCCGACAAGATTCCTGTGAATATATTGCTTGCTGGTGTAGGGGTCTTCAACGCCATGACCTTGCCGCTGTTGATCGTTCTCTCGGGCGACGTTGCCTATGTATATGCCGCTCTGGTGGGCATCGGCGTCTCCGGGTTGGTAGTGGCACAGGGCCTTGTATGGCCCTACTACTTTGGGCGTGCACACCTTGGAGCTATCATCGGTATGAGCCGCCCCATCCCTGTCATCATGAGCGCCTCCGCTATCCTGCTCATGTCTCAGGACTTTGACCGAAGTGGAAGCTATACCTTCAGCTTGGCCGTCATGGGGATCATGGCCGGCCTGAGCGCACTGATGATGATCGCAGCATCCAAGGTGGCAGGGCGAAAGGCTGAAGCATGACTGAACAAATAATCCATCGAGCATCCTTCACCATCGAGCCGGTGCAGCCGTACGATTTCCATCTGACGGCCGACTATGCCACGCACTTCAACGGTCGCTATCTGTGGGAGTTCTACGAGGACGGTGTGTATCGCTGCGTCCTAAACATCGATGGCAACCTGGTTGTCGCGGCGATGCGAAGTATCGGCACTGTGGAGGCACCTCGACTTGACGTGGAGATCGCAGGGCCGAAGTTGGGAGAGTCACTACTGATCGATGCTCGCCGAAAACTGGAGTGGATATTCCAGACCAACGTTGACCTGGCCCCGTTCTATCGCATGACCGATGCCGACCCATTCCTTAAGCCGTTGGCAGAGACCCACAGAGGGTTCCACGTGCCCCAGGGGCCGTCCGTGTTCGAAGGGTTGGTGAGCGCCATTCTGGGGCAGCAGATCAGCGGCCAGGTGGCCCGGGCGCTCAGAACGCTGCTCATGGAGAGCTATGGTGAATCGCTGACCGTTGATGGAGTGACCTACTTCACGTTCCCCAGGCCAGAGGCGCTGGTTGCGGCCGGCGTGCAGGGGTTGCGCGAAAAGAAAAACAGCGGTCGAAAGTCCGAGTACATCGTAGGCATTGCCGAAAAGCTAGTGAGTGACGAGATCGACCTCGAGGGGCTCTACGACAAGTCGGACGATGAGGTCATTGAGACGCTTACGGCGTTGCGAGGCGTCGGTATATGGAGCGCCCACTGGCTCCTTGTACGCACGTTGGGCAGGCCTGATGGCTTCCCCCACGGCGATCTGGCGCTGCAGAAGGCGCTGGGCGATGTGGCGAACGGCGGCGTACGCATGACGGGCGAAGAAGCATTGGAATATTCGCTACGATGGTCGCCCTTCCGCACCTACGCCACCGCGTACATCTTCGGCGCGATTAGGTCTGGTCGACAGAGCGACCTGCCCATGTCTACCAACAAGCACGAAGTTGTGAACCCTTAGGCGAACCCAGATCTGAATCCCAGCCCTCTTGCTCATTCTTCCAGTGTTCTGTACATTTCTGAAAGTATGTAAATAGTTAATTTTTTTACTAAATAGATACTTTATGGAGCGGACTATGATCCGAGTGCTGCTGGTTGACGGGCATCAGATGTTCCGCGAAGGCGTCTGCAGTTGTTTGGCCAACGACCCCGACATCTGTTTGGTTGGACAGGCTGGCACCGCTGCAGAGGCTGTGGCCCTTATCCCGTCTACACAACCGACGGTCATGGTCTTTGATGTTCGGTTGCCCGATGCCGCCGGCTTCGACCTCGCTTGCCAGGTGCGTTCGGAATGGCCGACGATCAAGCTGGTCACGCTGACGGGGTACGACTACACGGAGTACGTACGAGCCATGCTGCGCGCCGGAGTGGACGGCTACATCTTGAAGAGTGCATCCCATAGTTCGTTGGTTGAGGCGATTCGGGAGGTTGTAGCAGGCGGGCTTGTTTTGCCGCCACAGATCGCAGCGAAGGCCGTACGTGGTTCATCGCCGACCATGGCTGTGGCAATGACTCGCGAGCCGGACTCGCTGACCATGCGAGAGCTCGAAGTAATGGAACTGGTGCACCAGGGTTTCAGGAACGGGGAGATCGGCGAACGGCTGACCATCTCGTCTCGCACTGTGGATGCGCACGTCAGCAACATCGTCGCTAAGATGGGCGCTCGCAATCGCACGGACGCCGTCCGCATCGCTCAGGAGCACAGCTAATCTAACGAAGTTGTCCTAGTCGCTGTACGTGTAGGTGAACAGGTT
This sequence comes from uncultured Dehalococcoidia bacterium, assembly GCA_913049785.1. Lineage (GTDB taxonomy): Bacteria > Chloroflexota > Dehalococcoidia > Lucifugimonadales > UBA1127 > UBA1127. The sequence continues at coordinate 21,935 of CAJWXP010000032.1, forward strand.
GAAGTCGGGGGAACTGGTGTAGAGCTTCAACTCACCATCATGGACGCCATTGGCTCCGTATCACGTTGTACATTCGCGGCCCGTCTATGTCCAGGTAGGTGTTCCCATCACCGTCCACTAGAATGTCGTCGCCACGGCCTTCGGCAGGCACGGGCATCCCGTCAACGGTCGCAAGCACACGAAACGAGTCCATCCCCTTGGGTCGAACGATCACATTCACGCAGGCGGCCTCATACTTAATCGCAATGTAATCCTCAAAGGCTTCTGTCATCTGGCTATGTGTGACGCTCTCACGATCGATGCTCCATGCACCCTGAAGATAGAACCTGGCGTCAACGCGGTCGCCTGGGTCAATGAAGGTCGTAGATAGCGCGCCTATTGCAGGCTTCTCGTTCCCAAGATATTCACCACGCTGCCAACCCCGGCCTGCATAGATCTCACGCGTTATCTTGGCCGCCTCCTGCTGTGCTTCACCGGCAACGTCAACGCCACCCACCGGGATGTCAGAGACATCGAACCCGGCCTCTTCAAGATAGCCACGGATGTGGAGTTCCGTCTCCTCGTAGGCGCCCTCTCCGATATGGTTGTAGCGAATCTCGCTGTCCTTGTCGATGAGGAACTTGTTCGGCCAATATCGGTTTTCATATGCCCGCCATGTAGCAAAATCGTTATCCATCGCCACAGGCCACGTGACGCGCTCACGCACCATCGCCTCGCGGACGTTGTCTTCGTCATGCTCAAACTGGAACTCCGGAGAGTGGACGCCTACGATGACCAGCCCCCTGGAGGCGTATTTGGCGTTCCAGTCACGCAGGTACGGCAGTGTCCGCAGGCAGTTGATGCAGGTGTAGGTCCAGAAGTCGATCACACTACCTTGCCCTTCAACTCCTCCAAAGTGAGCGCAGGGCTATTGAGCCATTGAGTGACATTGACGAAGTCGTTGGCAAAGCTTGCCGGGTCGCTCGTAGCGGGGTTGGTCTTAGAGGTTTCAAGCAAGGTGGCCTGCTCGGGTGGGACAACCACAACATCAGGAACTGTTGGCGGAGCTTGAGGCGTCATTTCAGGTGGGCTGGAACAGCCAGTTGTGGCTGCGATGGCCACAATGCCGGACGCTATAGCGATAAAAGCTCGAAGCTTCACGTACACTGCTCTCCCCAGGGGTGTTTTGTGAATCCACCTAGTATACGCAGTGGCCGTGGGCGGAGATTCTTTGCTGGTCTATTCCCGACGTCCGGGGCAGGCATCACGGAGGACGCAGTCACCACAGAGGGGTCGCAGCGCCTTACACACCTCCCGACCGTGGGCGATGAGCGCGACGTGGAAGCCGTAGATATCGTCCTCGGGCAACATAGCCTCAAGGATGTCGTGGGCTTTGTCCGCGTTCACCTTCGGCCCAATGATCCCAAGCCGCCCGGTCACTCGATGGATATGCACGTCCACTGCCATGGCAGGCAGCCCCAATGCGAAACTCAGCACGATTGCTGTGGTCTTGGGGCCAACGCCTGGAAGCGCCCTTAACCACGCCTTTGCGTCAGCTAGAGGCATCTCCCTCAGGAACGTGAGGTCGTAGTCGCCGGTGAACTCACGTACTCGCTTCAACGTCTCCTGGATGCGCGGCACCTTCTGCTTGGACAGCCCCGCAGACTTCACCGCCTCCGCCACCAGTGCGGGGTCGGCGTCCGCAACGGCGTCCCATGAGGAGAACGTCGCCTTGAGCTTGTGCCCAGCGCGTTCCGAGTTCACATCTGATGTGTGCTGGGAGAGGATGGTGAACACCAGTTCCGTGGTGGGGTCGTAGCGCTGGTACCAGACAGGCACACCCTGCTGCTGTTGCAGCAACTCAAGCACCTCGGCTGCACGCTTCTTGGGCGATGTGGGACGCCTTGGCTTGCGCTCTTTAGTGGCGGGCATGGGCACCTCTTTCGGTATGACATTTTATACGATGCACACGATTGGATGTGGTAGATTGTGGCCTTACTTTCCCAGGTTCTTGGCAGCGGATTTCATCACCCAAGCGTTTCCCCCGTTGTACCTCCACGCATGCGCCTTTATACTGCCCATGCAAAACACTGAAAATGAGGTAAGCCATGCTCTACGGAAGTATCTTTCATATGAAGGTCAAACCCGGAAAGGAAGCAGACGTCATCACGTGCTTCCAGGACTGGGAGAAGTACCGGCAACCCAACGCTGATGGTGCCATCGGCGGGTTTGTCAAGCGGCCGGACAAGGCGCCAAACACGTTGATCGGCGTAGCCATGTTCAGGGACAAGGCATCCTTCGAGGCCAATGGTAAAACTCAGATCGGAA
>CAJWXP010000033.1 GCA_913049785.1 uncultured Dehalococcoidia bacterium
CCAGAGACGGAACTCATTGATTTCAACCAAGTGGAGGAACTGGCAAAGGAGAATCGACCCAAGGTCATCGTTGCTGGGTTCAGCGCTTACGCACGCGTAGTCGACTGGGCACGGTTCCGGGCTATCGCTGATTCTGTAGATGCGACGCTGCTGGTGGACATGGCCCACATCGCCGGGCTGATCGCCGGGGGCGCGCATCCTTCGCCGGTGCCTCATGCTCAGATGGTGACATCGACGACGCATAAGTCGCTTCGGGGCCCGCGTGGCGCGTTCATCCTGACCACCCAAGAAAACCAGCAGGCCATTGACCGGTCCGTGTTCCCGGTGAACCAGGGCGGGCCGTTCATGGCAGCCATCGCAGCAAAGGCTGTGTGTTTCGGTGAAGCGTTGCAACCCGGGTTCTCTCAGTACGCGGCGCGGGTGGTGGAGAACGCCCAAAAACTGGCGGCCACCCTTGCCGCTGGGGGTATACGCATCGTCACAGGCGGGACGGACACACACCTGTTCCTTGCTGATCTGACCTCCATAGAGTTGACGGGCAGGGACGCTGAGGAGGCGTTGAGCGCCGTTGGCATCTATGCGAACCGCAACACCATTCCCAACGATACGAAGTCGGCACGCGTCACCAGCGGTTTGCGCATCGGAACGCCTGCACTGACGACACGTGGTATGGGGCCGGAGGAGATGGAGACGGTTGGGAAGCTCATCCTCCGCACCGTGACCAACATCGGCGACGAAGCTGTTGCCAAGGAAGTCAAAGACGAAGTGGCGAAGTTGACCAGCAGGTTCCCGGTACCCGGGATCACCACGGACAATGCCTGGCCTTTACAGTAGGGGCTTAGGCCCGCTTGTAAGGTGGTTCAGGGTGCGAAGTCGTCGTTGATGGCATATGGCTCTCGGCAACACAAGACAAGACCTGTCACGGAACCAAAGGCCACCGCGGTTCGTTTTCCTTTACGTGACAAAAGACGCGTCGCGTCCTTGTTGACAGCTACGCTACGCGCATGCTAGCGTAAATTGACCTAGTTTTCGAATAGCGCAAACGCTGTGATGGGGAGTAGTAGCAATAGTTCACGCTTCAGAGAATCGGCGGTAGGTGGAAAGCCGATAGCGGTTGGATTGCGAACTCGCCCCTGAGCGGAGGGCGTGAGCAGGGCACTATGCCCTTCAGCGCCCTACGGTTGCACCGTTACAGCAGCCTGAGCTGTTCCTTCCAGAACGGGAAGGGAAATGAGGGTGGTACCGCGGGTAGCGATGAGACCCGTCCCTGGTGGACGGGTATTTTTTGTGTCGGGACACGGTATTCAATCGAGCCAAACGGGGAATAGGCCCACTCAAAAAAGTGTAGGGGGCTAACCCCCCGGGAGAGAAAGTCATGAAGCTGAACGGTGGACAGATGATATGCCAGGCCCTCTTGAACGAGGGTGTGGACACCGTCTTCGGCATCCCCGGCGGCGCGATCATGCCGCTGTACCAGACGCTGCCGCAATACCCCGGCTTGCGACACATCCTTGTTCGACATGAGCAGGGTGCATCGATGGCCGCCGACGGGTACGGTCGAGTAACCGGCAAAGTCGGCGTGTGCTTCGCTACGTCAGGCCCCGGCGCCACCAACCTGGTGACCGGCTTGGCAGGCGCCATGATGGACTCCGTCCCAATGATAGCCATCACGGGCCAGGTTGCCCGGGAGGCAATTGGCACAGACGCGTTCCAAGAGGCAGACGTGACTGGTGTGACATTGCCGGTGATCAAGCACAACTTCCTGGTGATGTCCGCCGAGGAGCTGCCCCGAGTAATGAAAGAGGCGTTCTACCTGGCAAGGACCGGTCGACCCGGGCCTGTGCTGGTGGACGTACCTAAAGATGTATTCGTTGAGGAAGCGGAGTTTGAATACCCGGAGACCGTTGAACTCCCGGGCTATCCGCCGAAGATGGAAGGCGACCCGGAGGCTATCAAGCGCGCGGCTGACCTGATTGCACAAGCTAAGCGACCGGTGATTTTTGCCGGCCATGGCATCATCATATCTGAGGCATACAAAGAGCTTCAGGAGTTTGCAGAGAAGGGCCAATTCCCGGTGACCACTACGTTGTTGGGCATCGGCTCGTTCAAATCTGATCACGTGCTGAACATCGGGTTGCCCGGAATGCACGGCTCTGCATACGCCAACCATATGATCAATGACTCTGACCTGCTCATCGCCCTTGGCATGCGGTTCGATGACCGTGTGACCAGCAAGGTGAGCCTCTTCGCACCTAACGCCAAGGTCATCCACGTGGACATAGACCCGGCGGAATTGGGCAAGAACGTACGCCCGACAGTACCCATCGTGGGCGATGTGAAGCACGTGCTGCAGCAGCTTATACCGCTAGTGGAGAAAGCTGACCGACGTGATTGGTTGTCCCACATCGATGAGTTGCAACGTAACCACCCACTGTGGTTTGAGGAGGACGATGTCCTGCGACCACAGGACGTGATCCAGGAGATATCCGATAGCACAGACGGCAGGGCCATCATTGCCACGGGCGTGGGCCAACACCAGATGTGGGCTGCTCAGTTGTACAAGTTCAAGGAATACAACAGCTTCATCACCTCCGGAGGGCTCGGCGCGATGGGCTTTGAGACACCATCGGCGATGGGCGCTCAGGTGGGTCTGCCTGACCGAGTGGTTTGGACAATCGCGGGTGATGGCGGCTTCCAGATGACCCTGACAGAGCTTGCCACCATGGTAGAGAACCAGATACCGGTGAAGATTGCTCTGATAAACAACAACTCGTTAGGGATGGTCCGGCAGTGGCAGGACATCTTCTACAACCATGATTACGTAGCAACGCTGTACTCCGGCAACCCGGACTTTGTAAAACTGGCAGAGGCCTATGGTTTGCTTGGCATCAAGGTGACCAGGAAGGACGAAGTCGGCCCCGCGGTTAAACAGGCGATGGAATGGAACGGGCCGGTGCTTGTGGACTTCCAGGTTGAGCAGACGGAGAATATTTACCCGTTTATTCCACCGGGAACGGGCGTGGACAACATAGTGGAAGACCCAAGGTTAGTGAAGAAGCGTGTGCGATGACGCAGAACACTGGGAAAATGCAGCAACATACAGTAGTAGCCCTGGTCTATGACAAGCCAGGGGTGCTGAACCGCGTTGTCAGCATGGTACGTCGTCGAGCCTTCAACATCGGTAGCCTGGCGGTCGGCCACTCTGAGACTCCCGGTCTCTCTCGCATGACCTTTGTCGTCGAGGGCGATGACTCGGTGCTTGAGCAGGTGACCAAGCAGCTACGCAAACTGGTGGACGTGGTGAAGGTTTCAGACCTGAAGGGTGTGAACGCCGTCTATCGCGAGTTATCGCTTGTTCGGGTAAGCGCCACAGCGGCCACTCGGAGTGAGATCATCCAGATCGTGGACATCTTCCGAGCCAACATTGTGGACGTGGGCCACGATTCGCTTATCATTGAGGTCACCGGCGACGAGGACAAGCTAGAATCACTGGTGACGTTGTTGAAGCCCTTTGGCGTCCTGGAGATCATGCGCAGCGGGCGGTTGGCTATGGTGCGTGGCGTCAGTCAGGATTCCGCGGCAAACGGGGTGTCAGACGAAGATGTACCGGCACCGGCGAAAGAAGACCAGGCGAAATCAACGCCGCTGCTGCCACCCGGGTAAAATCATAGTAATAAGAAATTAGACAGGAAACGGAAGGGGATCACACAGCATGGCCACGATGTACTACGAAAAAGATGGGAATCTAGGAGTTCTGAAAGACAAGATTGTCGGCATTATCGGCTACGGAAGCCAGGGCCATGCTCATGCATTGAACCTGAAGGACAGCGGCCAGAATGTCATGGTGGGTCTGTACAAAGGCAGCAACTCCTGGGCCAAGGCTGAAGAAGCAGGCCTCAAGGTCGCTGAGGTGGCGGAAGTCGCCCAGCAGGCTGACGTGATCATGATCCTTGTGCCTGACATGAAGCAGAAGCAGGTCTACGAAGAGTCCATCGCCCCCTATCTGACCTCCAGCAAGACGCTGATGTTCGCCCACGGGTTCGCCATCCACTTCAAGATGATCGTTCCCCCGACGGACGTTGATGTGGCGATGATCGCTCCCAAGGCCCCCGGTCATAGGATGCGTGAGATCTTCACCCGGGACATGGGTGTGCCCTCACTAATAGCTGTGTACCAGGACCCCTCAGGCCACACGAAGGAAACGGCATTGGCCTATGGCATCGGTGTCGGTTCCGGACGTGCCGGGATTCTGGAGACCACCTTCAAAGAAGAGACGGAGACAGACCTCTTTGGTGAGCAGTCTGTTCTCTGCGGTGGGGTCACATCCCTCATCCAGATGGGCTTTGAGACCCTTGTCGAGGCAGGCTACCAGCCGGAGGTCGCATATTTCGAGTGCATGCACGAGGTGAAGCTCATTGTTGACCTCCTTTACCAAGGCGGCATGTCCTACATGCGCTACTCGGTCAGTGAGACGGCGGAGTACGGCGACTACAGCCGTGGGCCCCGGGTCATTGACGAACACGTTCGGGAGACCATGCGCACAGTCCTTAAGGAGATCCAGAGCGGCGAGTTCGCCAAAGAGTGGATAGCTGAGAACGATGAGGGCCTGAAGCGGTTCAACCAGCAGCGCAAGGACGGCGCTGAGCACCCCATTGAGAAGGTTGGTAAGGAGCTGCGGGACATGATGCCCTGGCTGCAGCAGACTATCTAGAAGACAAGCGGAGAGATTCTTCTCTTCGCTCAGAATGACAGATTGAGGAGTCAGGCAGATATGGCAAACGGGGAGGGTCTCCGCGCAGTCGACGTCCCGGGTTACTCGGGGCGAGACTGCGTTGTCCTTAGAACTCTTTCTTACATCGCATAACACGAAGAGAAAGAGAAAGAGTAAGAGGAGAATACGACGATGGCTGAGGACAGAGTACGGATATTCGATACCACGCTGCGTGACGGTGAGCAAGCGGCAGGCGCGGCTATGACCGGCGACGAGAAGCTGGAGATCGCCAAGCAGCTCGAGAAGCTGGGCGTCGACATAATCGAAGCGGGCTTTGCGGCGTCATCACCGGGCGACATGGAGTCGATCAAGCGCATTGCCAAGGAGATCAAAAACGCAACGGTGTGCTCACTGGCCCGGGCCAATCCTGACGATATCGATGCGGCGTGGGAGTCCATCAAAGAAGCAGTGCACCCACGCATCCACACGTTCATTTCAAGCTCTGACATCCACATGAAGCACCAGCTCAGGAAGAACCGCGAAGAGGTCATCGATATGGCCGTGGCTGCGGTCTCCCGGGCCAAGAGCTATTGCGAAGATGTGGAGTTCTCCCCCATGGACGCCACTCGCACAGACCCGGAATTTCTGTACGCGCTGGTACAGGCAACCATCGATGCGGGTGCCACGACTATCAACATCCCCGACACCGTGGGCTACGCCGTCCCGGAGGAGTTCGGCGCGCTGATAGCCAGCGTCATCGAGAACGTCCCCAACATCGATAAAGCGGTCATTAGCGTCCACTGCCACAACGACCTGGGGCAGGCGGTGGCCAACAGCCTGGCTGCGGTGAAAGCCGGAGCACGGCAGGTAGAGGGCTGCATCAACGGCATCGGCGAGCGAGCAGGCAACACGGCCTTGGAAGAGGTCATCATGGGTATCCACACTCGCAAGCAGTACTTCCAGACCACGGTAGGTATTGATACGACGCAGATATACCCCACGAGCCGGATGGTCAGTGAGATCACTAACTTCCCGGTGCAGCCGAACAAGGCGATCGTAGGGACGAACTCCTTCAGACACGCCTCAGGTATCCACCAGGACGGTATGATCAAGGAACGAACCACCTACGAGATCATGGATCCCAAGGACGTGGGCTGGGTGGGCGAGACGATGGTGCTGTCCAAACTCAGCGGTAGGGCCGGGCTCCGCTCCCGTATGGAAGAGCTGGGTTATACCCTGGATAAGGAAGAACTTGACAGGGTGTTCAAGTCCTTCAAGGTGCTTGCGGATAAGAAGCGTGAAGTGACGGACCGCGACCTGGAAGCCCTGATGGCGGAGGACCGTAGGATTGAAGAGGTACAAGGCTTCCACGTAGAATCGGTAGCCATCGTGACCGGCACAGGGTTGGTTCCCACAGCCACGGTGGTCATGACCACTCCTGACGGCGAGAAGCGAACGGAGAAGATGGAAGGCAACGGCCCTGTGGACGCTGTTTGCAACGCTGTCGTCTGCATCATCGGTGTCCAACCCAAGCTGGACGAGTACAGTGTCCGCTCCATCACCCAGGGCCTGGATGCCGTGGGCGATGTGACGGTGCGCCTACGACATGAGGATCATATCTACACAGGCCGGGCTGCTGACACGGATATCCTGGTTGCCAGCGCCAAGGCATACGCCAACGCGATGAACCGCCTGCTGGCCCTTGATGGCAATGAAGTACAAGGTGAGATGCAGGGCGTTTAACGTCGTCGGCATCTATAAGTCGGGACCCTGGCGTGGCTCCGACCATTATTACGAGATTACAACGTAGAGTGAGGTTAGCTTTATGCCCGGGAAGACGATGTTCGATAAGATTTGGGACGCCCACGTGGTGTCGGAAGAGCCAGGCAAGCCCTCCGTTATCTACGTAGACCTCCACCTGGTCCATGAAGTCACCTCCAACCAGGCGTTCGATGGTCTGCGTTTGGCGAAGCGCGGTGTGCGTCGCCCCGACCTGACAATGGCGACTGCCGATCATGATATCCCCACAACGGACCGCTCCAAGCCCATCGAGGATCCCATCGCTGTCCAGCAGTTGGAGCATCTTGCGAACGATACCAAGGAGTTCAACATCCAGTTCGCGGATATGCACAGCCCCTTGAACGGCATTGTCCACGTGGTGGGGCCTGAACAGGGCAATACGCAGCCTGGGAAGGTCATTGTGTGTGGAGATAGCCACACGGCCACGCACGGCGCGTTTGGGGCTTTTGCGCTCGGTATCGGCACGTCGGAAGTCGAGCACGTGCTGGCCACCCAAACTTTGCGACAGAACAAGCACAAGACCATGCAGGTGGACGTGAACGGGCCGCTGCCCTTCGGCGTCACGCCCAAAGACCTGATCCTGGCCATCATCGGACAGATAGGCATCGCCGGCGGCACGGGCTACGTCATAGAGTACACAGGCCAGGCCATCCGCGAGATGTCCATGGAAGGTCGGATGACCGTCTGCAACATGTCGATCGAGGGCGGCGCCCGGGCAGGGATGGTCGCTCCCGACGAAACGACGTTCGAATACATGCGAGGTCGCGCCAACGTACCTCAGGGCGATGCTTTCGACGAGGCTGTGGAGAAGTGGAAGCTGCTGCCATCGGATGACGACGCTGTTTATGATGCCGTCGTGACCATAGACGCTGCGTCGCTTGAGCCGCACCTGACGTGGGGCACCAACCCGGGCCAGGTGACCAGCATCACGGGCTCAGTGCCTGATCCCTCATCCTTCGCTGACCCGGCCGACCGTGAGAGCGCGGAGCGGGCGCTGGACTACATGGCGCTGGAAGCGAACACGCCCATGACCGAGATTCCAATAGACCGGGTGTTCATCGGCTCCTGCACCAACTCTCGCATAGAGGACCTCAGGGCCGCTGCTGAAGTGGCCAAGGGTCGCAAGGTGAGTTCACACGTGGGGGCGATGGTGGTGCCCGGATCCTACGCCATCAAGCAGCAGGCAGAAGCTGAGGGCTTGGACAAGATATTCCTGGATGCCGGCTTTGAGTGGCGGAACGCAGGCTGCTCCATGTGCTTGGCGATGAACCCGGACCACTTGGAGCCGGGCGAGCGGTCGGCATCCACATCCAATCGCAACTTTGAGGGCAGACAGGGCAAAGGCGGCCGTACCCACCTGGTGAGCCCACAAATGGCAGCAGCAGCGGCTATAGCAGGCCACTTCGTAGACATTCGCGACTGGGAAGGCTAGGCCTTCACCCTAGCTACCTGACGGTTACCAGGGCGAGCCTTGGACCCACAAGGGCGCGCCCTTGACCCATGTTACTTCGCGGTTACTAAAGGAACTCTGATACTAAGCCTGCCGAAGGGTAGGACGACGTGATTACAAGCTGTAAGGAAGCCTAGGAGGAACCGATGAATGCATTCACAAAGCACTCTGGCGTGGTGATGCCCCTGGATCGGGTCAACGTAGACACGGACCAGATCATCCCCAAGCAGTTCCTGAAGCGTGTTGAGCGGGACGGCTATGAGGATTTCCTGTTCTTCGACTGGCGTTTCAACGAGGATGGCACGCCGAACAAGGACTTTGTGCTGAATCACCCGGGCTACAAGGACGCCTCGGTGCTGGTGGCCGGTAGGAACTTCGGCTGTGGGTCGTCGCGGGAGCATGCACCGTGGGCGCTTCAGCAGTACGGCTTCAAGGCGATCATCTCGCCCAGCTACGCCGATATCTTCTACAACAACTGCTTCCAGAACGGCTTGCTGCCGGTGACACTGGACGAGGTGTCCGTGGCGCACATCACTGCGCAGGCTAAAGAGATCCCGGGCTACGCGGTGACAGTCGACCTGGAGAACTGCGTCGTTTCCGACAATGAGGGGTTCAGCGTCTCTTTCAGTCTGGACGAATTCAAGCAGTACTGTATGCTGAACGGCCTGGATGACATCGGCATAACGCTGCAGGACGAGGACGCCATAACGGCGTTTGAGGCCAGGCGAGGCTAGCCTTTGCACGTTCTATCCAAACGTTAAATAAAAGAAGCGCCCCGGAAATTCGGGGCGCTTCTCTTTGACCTGCAAGTGCGTGATTCCTACCCTTTGACCAGACCTGTCACGTCGCCATCGGGGTCAGCAAACAGGGCCATGGTGACCATATCCGGAATCACCGTCACACCCATGACCACTTTGCCACCAAGAGCCACTGCTTTATCGAGATAGGCTTGGGGGTCGTCGACCTGGGCGTACACCGTGACTCGAATGTCGCTACCCTAGTCAGCGCCGCCGAGGCCGCCGTCGATACCGACTTCTCCGTCTTTGGTGCTGGCGATGCCGTAGTTCATCGGGTTATTGCTGTCCACCTTCCACCCCAAAAGGTCGGCGTAGTACTGCTGAGTCTTTTTGGAGTCGGCTCCCATAATCTCGAAATGTATGAAGGGGTTCGGCATGTTGACTCTCCTTTCAGCTATGAAAATACGTTATTGAAACGATATCTCAGTAGATGAAATCCAGCTATGAACCAGCGTCCTTAGCCTTCCATGGATCGGGCCCAGGGTCGTCGCCCACGGCTGCGATGACCAATCGACCCAGGTAGTGATCCCATCCCATGCCATGAGATTCACGGTCGAGTTCAGGTAGGCCGGAGTGCCGGAGACGCACGATGGTTGAACCGCCATCTTCCGTGAGGGTAATCTCCACAGTGGATGTGCCCGGTGACACCATAGTGTCCTCAGATTCCCACCCAAAGGTGAAGACCACCTTGGAGTAGGGAGATATCTCCACAAACGCTCCGCTGGCGATGTCCTGACCTGTCACATCGATGCGGTAGATGCCACCGGGCCTGGGGTCGAGCTCTGCGGTGACCCCCATCCAGCGCGTTATCTTGTCCGGGTCCATCAGAAAGGGGAAGATGGTCTCAGCCCTAGCTGCGACGCGGACTTCTCGTTTTACGTAGTTAGTTTCGCTGGTCATCAGGTAGCGATGACCTCCTTTCCTCGGTCTCTGCCTCCCGGGCCAGCAACTGAAGCCGGTCGTCCCAGAAAGCCTCTAAGTACCTCTTTAGGTCGGCGAGCCGCTCGGGAACGGCCTGATACAACCGCTTGGTCCCCTCTTTGCGCATGGCCAGGAGCCCGGCGTCCTCCAATACCTTGAGATGCTGGGAGATGGCAGGGCGCGTCACTTCCGGAAAGTGCGCGGCGATGTCACCGGATGTCTTCTCCTGGTGCTGCACCAATTGGAGGATATCCCTCCTGCGAGGCTCGACGATTGCGCGAAGAATGGCGTCCATAGAGCAGTTATACCATGTGCTTAATGAAGCGTCAACTTACATTACGGATTTACCCAACCGTAGATAGAATCCCCCGAGAGAAATGCAATATCTCAGCTTTCCTGTAATGTGTAGGATTAAAAACTACGATTGTAGTGTTATATTTGAGTTAGCTATGAAACAAGAGTAGAACTTCAGTGCCGTTGCGTTCCCCTGACCTTGACGTTGCGATGGCAACTTCCTATGCTGCCCCTCGACGAACAAACGAGGAGCGTGGCCATGCCGGAAGACATCAGTAGCATTCTCAAGACGGACGAAGTAGTGGACATTACGACGACAGGGCGCAAGAGCGGCGACGCCAGACGCATCGAGATTCGACTGCACGCGCTGGATGGCAAGCTCTACATCACCGGGAGGCCCGGGAGACCGCGAAGCTGGTATGCCAACATGATGGCCAGGCCGGCGTTCACGTTGCATCTAAAGCAGGACTTGAAGCGCGATGTGAATTGCAACGCTGTACCGATCACGGAAGATGGAGCGCGTCGCATAGTCTTTGAACTGATGCTAGCACAAGAAAAGAGCATGGCTCACGTGGATATTGCAGAGTGGACCAAAGTGGCACCGCTAGTGGAGGTTGTACCCACTGAATAGGGACTGAAGCCGGAAAAGAAAGAGGCCCTACTTATCTCAAGCAGGGCCTCTTTCTTTGTTTCGAGTGTGTCTACTTACCCGGACGCAGCAGCTTCCGTACGCGCCTCCAGGCCAAAGAGCGCAGCTGCGTTGTCCCAGAGGATCCTCCGCTTGTCGTCGTCGGAGACACCCTCCAGTTCCAAGAAGGTGCTGACCGCCTTGGGGAAGATGGAGTCGCTGTGGGGGTAGTCGGTGGAGAACAGCAGATTACCCGCTCCCATGTAATCGATGGTGTACTTGATTGGCAACTCTTCCGGCTCAATGACAGCGTAGCACTGACGTTTAAAGTACTCGCTGGGAAGCATGTTCAGCTTTATCTCCAGGTCTGGCGCATTTGTCTCCCACTTATCGTCCAGCCTCCATAGGAACCAGGGCAGCCAGCTTGCGTTTACCTCCAGGAAGGCGGGCTTCATGTTGGGGAACCGCTCCAACACACCGCCGATGATGAGTTCTGCAAGCTGCGTCTGGGCGTGGACCGGGCCCGTCATGGCGTTTCCGACGACTTCCATGCCCCTGTGTCCCAAATAGCGATGGTTATAGTTGTCCTTCAGGTTGAAGTTGGCCGGTGGGCCGTGCATCCCGAAGGCGGTGCCCAGCCGGTTCATCTCCTCCCATAGCGGGTCGAAGAACTCGTCGCAGAGCAGGTTGCCATTCACAGCACCGCCGGTCATGGCGACAGCTACCGCTCCTAACTCCTCCACAGCGCGCCTGGCCTCTCCAGCTGCCAACTTTGCATCGTGAGGCGGGACCCAAGCCCAAAACTTGAAGCGGTCCGGGTGCGACTTGCAGAAATCGGCGGCGTAATCGTTGTATACCTGGCACAACGCCAGGGAGTGTTCCGGGTCCATACCATCGTATCTGACGATGCGCATCGCCGAGGTGGGCATGAACACGCCCACGTCGATCCCTTCGATATCGAAGCCTTCCAGGTAAACCTCCGGCACTGGGTTCTGATTGACCTTCAAGAGTTCAGGAACCAGTGGGATTCTCCTGAGGCTGCGTTGCCGTACCATGGGGTTGGAAGGGATGGGGGGCTTCTCCACACCTTCGATCTCTATGCGAGCGCCGCTGCCCTCAGCAAACCCGCCGTTGTTGGGTCTAACGATCTTGGTGCGTGACCTGAAGGGCTCCGGGAGATTTTCCGTCCAGAGTTCCAGGGGCTCCATGAAATGGGGCTCGCTGTCTATCACCTTGAAGCCGTTCTTGGCCATAGAATCCTCCTGCTGGGTTGGTATGGTATTTCGTTTTTAGTGCCACTACTGTATCAGCCGTGGACTTCGTCTGTCTCTAACTGCCTGACCAGAGGGTCTTCCTCCGTCCCCAACATCCTCCAGTCCTCACCCTCATCCAGATTGCGTTCAGCGGATCTGATCCTGTCCCAGGGCAGTGAGGGGTCCACGTCTGCAGGCTCAATGCCGTTGGCCAGGTCTTTCGCGGCATTGATGAGCTTCTGACGCATTCGTATGACGGCCCTATCGGTAGTCCCTAGGTGCTCCTTGGTGCGGTCACCGATCGTCCCCATACTCTCTGTGACTGCCAGGTCCTGCTGGGCGATTCCAGAAATCCCGGTATACGTGGAGGTCTTCTGCGCATCTCGATCGATGAGGTAGTCGTTGTCCGCCCATTGGTTTCGTTCCTTGATCCCGTACTGCGCGATGATGGCCTGCAGCGACGCCAATCGTGGATCCTCCGGTACCGGCGTACTCGTTGTCGCGAAGCCGAGTCGCCAGAACGAGTGGTCATCGATAGGCACCATGACCAGGAAGTTGTCACCACCCAGCGGCCCATAGACAGGCGCTACCAGCGTGTAGAACGGCAAGATGATGTCAGTCACCCGGGCATTGGTGTAGCCGTTGGGGGTCTTGCGCAGACCCGCGTACCGAAACCCGTACCAGGTGTCCTCCATCTCAAGCGTAGGGGAGTGGCTTCTGGGCGTCCTCGACCCGGGAGGTGGATAGCCGGGCTGGTCAAACCAAACCTGATCAGCCGCTTCCTTCACCTCAACGCCAGGAGGGCGACCGCTGTGTAGGTAATCGATGTGGGATGAGTCGATGTTGCCTTCCAGGCCCTGCATCCAGTTGCACACGGAGATGATCTTGGTAGCGCGCCACTCCGACTCTGGGAACGCATCACCAAAGAAGTTCCTGAAGCCGGGCTGCTTATCCTCCGGCCCCATATATGTCCAGATGACGCCACCAGCTTCATGCGTTGGATACGCTGTGATGCGGACTTTGTCCTTGAAGTTGCTCTCCGCAGGTTCCGAGGGCATGTCTACACACGCACCGCTCACATCAAACTTCCACCCGTGGTAGACACATCGGAGGCCGCATTCCTCATTCCGACCGAAAAACAAGCTTACCCTACGGTGGGGGCAGTAGTTGTCCAATAGGCCGACTTTCCCGTAGGTATCCCGAAAGGCCACCAGGTCCTCTCCCAGCAAGCGGCAACGTACTGGAGGGCTGTCCGGCGTAGGAACCTCGCTGGATAGCAACGCAGGGGTCCAATAGCGGCGGAGGAGGTTCCCCATCATTGTCCCGGGCCCGACCCGACAAAGAATCTCGTTGTCTTCTTTGGTCAACATGAGCGTCTCCTATCGTTGGCTTTTTAAGCGATGGCGTGTCCCGGGTCCAGAGGCCGGGCTTCTTGCCAGGTCACGTTGGCGGGCTTCGTAAAGTCGTCGCCACGGATGAGCTCGTAAGGGATGGACGGAGCAAGCCCAGGCGGGTCAATGCCATCGGTGAAGTTGCGGACAGAATCGGCCAACAAACGTCGCATCGCGATGATGGCGCGGTCGCTTGTCCCAAGGTGTTCCCGAGAGCGGTCGTAGATGGGCCCCATGGTCTCTTGGACAGCGTGGTCCTGGGTGCGGGTGCCGTAGATGCCGGAAAAGCCCCGGGTCTTCATGGCTTCCCGGTCCTGTTGGTACCAGTTATCGAAGTTGCGGGACTTCCGGAACCCCAGGTCATTGTCATGAAACCCGAACTGCTCAATGCGGTCCGTTCGCTCTTGGGCCGTGAAGGGGCGCTTCTCGTTGAAACCGATCTCCCACTGCCAGCAGCTGAAATCGTCTCGAGGCACCCAGCAGGTGAATCCGGTGGTGCGGCCCGGTGCCCCGGGAATGTAGGAGTAGAAGGGGAGGATGTAGGGCGTCATACGCACATACTCTTCGCCCTTATCCGCATCACGCACTGCTGCGTATCTGTAGCCATAGGACGTGTACTCAACTTCCAACCGTGGAGCTGTGTCCTTCATGACCATGGCGTTCAGCGGGTTTCCCCAGCCGGTGCGCACCCCGCCAAAGGAGCGGTGCAGGAACGATGCGTGAGAGGAATCTATGCCGCCTTCCAGGCCCTGGAGGAAGTTGTTCTCCTGGAGGGTCTTGATGAGCACCAGGTGATCGTCTGCCACCTTTGTCCACTGGAAGGCGGGAAACGGAGGGAGCGCTTCTGCGGGCCCCATGTACGTCCAGATAATGCCGGCTACTTCCTGAACCGGGTAGGCCCGGGCTTTCACCTTGTCTTTGAAATTGCTGGCGTCGGGCTCCGAGGGCATGTCGAGGCAGTTGCCCTCCACATCGAACTTCCAGCCGTGGTAGATACACGTTAGGCCACAGTTCTCGTTGCGACCCAGTGCCAACGAAGCGCCGCGGTGGGGGCAATACTCTTCCATCACGCCCACCCTGCCGTCCGTGTCACGGAAGGCGATGAGTTCTTCACCCAGGAGCTTGAAGCGTATCGGAGCGCCGTCGTGCTCCCGGATTTCGCTGGCCATGAATGCGGGTATCCAATACCGACGCATCATATCGCCAAGCGGTGTCCCCGAGTTTGTCCGGGTGATGAGGTCATTCTCTTCTCGCGTCAGCATGTGCTCTCCCCAAAGTTGTAATGTGTAATGTCGTGGTAGCAGCGCTACTCTACTTCGTCCTCTCGCCAGCGTTTGAACGTGAATGCGAATACAGATAGAGCGACCCCGAAGATGGCAAAGGTGTAGTTCTTGACCCAGAGGGGGAAACTGAGGCCGATCTTGTCAGCGAGGATGAACGCCAACACCAATACACCTGTAGCGAGCGTGACCTTGCCGAAGAAACTATGTACTGCCTTCATTAGGTGCCCCTTTGGTCTCGGTGTGGGGTGACTAGCGTCAACGCTCGTCCAGTGGGAAATTGCGGCCATTATACAGAGGGGCCCAGTAGGTGCCAAGCAGACCCGGTGGAAGGCATCGTGTTCAAGGGACTAATACGTTTCCATGTCGCGGTCATCAAAGGAGTGGCGCCAGGAACCTGGGGCGTAGGTGGTCACAGGGACGGTGCTGGACATGATGATGGTAGCGGCGCTTCCTGTGGCAAGGGAGAACTGCACACCGCCACCTCGGCCAGCCGTGGCATGGAGGGCTGCTTCACGAATGAACTCAGACGTTTTCTTGTTGGCCTGGGCAGCGTATTGAGTGACCCGATTGAAATCCGCCCGGGGAAATGCGACAGATACAATTGCACGGTCGCCAGGAGATGCTTGCTGACCGGATGTGGCCTGGGCTTGCTCGGGTGTTGGAAACGACTCTTGCACCATAGCTGCGTTCTCCTATGAATCCTTGACAGATTACAGTAGTAATACTACATTTGTAGTGCATTGTAGCTTAAGTGTAGGAGATACGCAAGTGGAAATTCAGTGGCTTATGCTAGCGGACGCCGCAGAAGTGGTAGCAAACAAGCTGTATATCATGGGCGGCGGCTGGGAAGTCCTGACGGTGAACACGCCCTTTCCCGTATCCAGACATTGCTCCGTAGCCATCGCTGTACGCGTCCCCTGGCAAGAGACCAACCAGCAGAGCACCTTGGACGTGGAAGTAGCTACCGAGTTCGGCCAGACGTTGGGTAAGATATCCGGGCACTTTGAGGTAGGGCGACCCCCGGGCATCCGTACAGGGCAGGACCAGCTTATGAAACTGGCTGTGGACCTTGACTTGAACCTGGACGGTCCCGGGCGATACTTTATCATAGGCAACGTGAACGGACAGACGAGCACACGCATGATGTTCCAGGTGGTGCCCGGGCCTCTCCTTGCGTCGACTGGGGGAGGTGGAAGTCCACCTAGCACCGGCCGATGAGCACCATTGGCTCTCTTGCTGCGGCGGGGATGAATTCCCGCCATTTGTTTGGCTAGCGAATACGGGATTAGTTGCCTGGTATCACTACCGTTGACTCAAGAAGTAGGAGCGACAACATGGCGACTGAACCGAATCAGCAGATATCCAACATGCCGGCAGAGACGGCGCTGCCCCGGTCCAATGGAGAGTTGGTGTTTGAAGCGCCCTGGGAGGGTCGGGCATTCGGTATAGCTGTGGCTATGAACAACGATGGCAAGTATGAGTGGCGTGAGTTCGTGGACGAGTTGGCAGGGGAGATCGCTGCAGCCGAAAAGGCCGGGGCAGGGTCCACCTACTACGAGCGGTGGGTCGCGTCCCTTGAGCGTCTAGCGATTGAGAAGGGCCTGGTCACACCTGAGGAGATGGACGCCCGCGTTGAAGAGTACGCGTCTGGCGCACGGGACGAAGAGGGGCACCTCCACTGACTATATAGCGTGTCGCGCTCCCGGTGCCACGCATCTTAGCTGCGCACCGCGTGGTTTCCTAGACTGCCACGGTCCTAAGAAGCTTCATGTCAAATGTGGTTCGTACCCTTTTGCCTTGGGGCATCGCCATTACCCACAAATTGCGCTCTGATGGTATATTGTGTGTCTACAAAACGGGAAGCAGCGTATCGTTACATCTACTCATTTGTGAGAGTTGGTAACTGAGCGGGGAGACCAGAAATGGCTAAAGAGACCTTAAGTGGATCTGAAATCGAAGATTTGAAGACGATGGCGGCGGCGCACTTCTGGCCACACGCCCGTCAGGCCGGCGACATGACCGACGAGACCGGCGTCAAGCTGGTGGTCAAGGGAAAAGGCGTATGGGTGGAGGACGCTCAGGGCCAGCAGTGGTTTGACGCGATTGCCGGCATGTGGCTGAAGAACATCGGTCACGGACGGAAAGAGATCGCTGACGCGGTATACGAGCAGATGCTGGACATCAGCTATACACCCGGGGGCACGGTGGCCCCGGTCACAGCAAAGCTGGCTGCTAAGCTGGCAAGCATATCGCCGGATAAGGACTCCCGGGTGTTCTTCGTCAGCGGCGGCTCGGAAGCCGTTGAGACCGCGCTCAAGATGTCCCGGAAGTTCCACAGGAACAACGGAGAGGCCTCTCGATTCAAGTTCATCGGGCGCAGGGGTTCGTACCACGGGTCATCGTTCATGAACATTAGCCTAGGCGGCGGTGGCGTAGCGGCGCCCATGGACTACGCACCGGTGATGCCCTACACGTACAACATTGCCCAGCCCGGGGAGTACAACTGTATTTACTGCAAGGACCGCAGCGGGTGTGATTTGGAGTGTGCCAGGGATCTTGAACGCACCATCCTGCAAGAGGGTCCAAACACCGTGGCGGCGTTCATCGGCGAGCCTATTTCTGTAGCCACCGGTGTACATGTGCCACATCCGGACTACTGGCCCACCATCCGGGAGATCTGTGACAAGTACGGCGTCCTCCTCATCTGCGACGAGGTTATCACCGGGTTTGGTCGCACAGGGAAGTGGTTTGCAACGGAGCACTGGGGTATCAAGCCGGATATCTTCACGGTAGCCAAGGCGCTGACCAGCGGCTACCAGCCCATCGGCGCGACGGTTGCCAGCAAGGCGGTGGCAGACGCCTTCATGGGGGACGCTTCCTCCACCTTCAGACACCTCATCACCTTTGGTGGAAACCCTGCCGCCTGTGCGGCCGGCCTGGTGAACCTGGACATCATGGAGCGTGAAGACCTTATCGGTAACTCTGAACGCATGGGTACCTACTTGTACGAACAGCTTCAGTCGTTCTACGAGCACCCCATCGTTGGAGATGTCCGTGGGGGCATGGGTCTGCTGGCAGCGGTCCAGTTGGTGAAGGATAAGGACACTCGGGAGAAGTTCCCGCCGGAAGCCAATCTGGTAAAAAAGGCTACCGAAAGCATGAACAAGCGTGGCATCTTGACCAGGGTCATGGGAGACTCGCTACACATTGCCCCGGCCCTGAGTATCACCAAGGACGAAGTGGACCACCTGGTAGAGTCCTTACAGGGCGTGGTGACGGACTTGCAAGACAGCCTGTAACTACGGGTATACTTGCGCTGAAACAGTGTCTTTCACCTACGATATAGTTTGCAGATCCGGGTATGAGGCTGACAGGGAGGCATGTGATGACTGTGGACAGTAAGCAGTTCTCCGATGAGATGATGCAACTCGTAGCCAAGAAGCACAGCAAGGATCATCCCATCTTCCCGATGATCGCACGGGGGGAGTTGAGCGATGACGCCCTGAAGGGCTTTGTGAAGCAGTTCTATCTCCTCTTTCCAAAGCCGTTTCCTAAACCCATCGCCGCCATGTTCTCGCGTTGTCCAGACGACCCGGAGTTGGAGCGGATGTGGACGGCGAACCTGATGGAGGAGGCTGCCGGTGAGGAGAGCGGTACGGCAAGTCACAAAGAACTGTATCTCCGGTTCGCCGCCTCTATGGGCATCCCGAGAGAGGAGATGGACGCCACTTTGCCGTTGCCGGAGACGAACGCCCTTCTGAACTGGCGGGAGCTACTGATCAACCAGCGATCCTGGCTTGAGCTGTATGCCTGCCAGGGGATGGCACTGGAGGGCACTGCCAGCGATAGGATGAAGCAGGTAGTGAGCGGGCTGGTCAACCACTATGGCTACAACAACGACGATGAAAGCCTGCTCTATTGGACGCTCCATATCTCCGTTGATGAGGACCATATGAAAGTAGGTCCGTATGCGGTTGAGAAGTATGCCGTCAATGACGATGCCCAAGAGCGCGTGCGGCTGTCATTGCAGACGACCCTGGATACGTTCTGGCTAGTGTATGACGGGATAAAACGGGCGTTCATAGACAAGGATCCACTGTACGCCGCATGGCGAGACCCGGTGACGTCGAAGGCGTAAGGATAGCAATGCCGACATCGCCCGATATTGCGGGTAGGAAGAGGAGGAAGTAATGCCAAACCTGGCGAAGAACTCAGAGGTAAGTGCGCGTTCAATCAAGGTGGTGGAAGGCAAGGAGACCCACGGGGACATACGCATGAAGCTCATGAAGTCCGGGGAACAGATGAATTTGTTGGAGATCAAATATGCCCCAGGCGCTGGAGCGCCGCTACATATTCATCAACATGAGACGCTCTGCTACGTGGTCGAGGGCAAGGTCCAAGTGACGGTAGCTGACGAAGTATTTGAGCTGGGACCCGGCGATGCCTGTATCCATCCTGCCGGAGTTCCCCACGGGATTGAAGGCGTAGAGCAGGCAACTGTCCTTGAGATCAAGTCACCTGCGCAGGCCATTGAGCAGTTCCTAGGGACTACTCCCTAAATACGACACGACGTGCAGCCCCTGACGATTCCGTTGGGCGGTCACGGGAGGATGGTCAAGCTATGCCTATCAGTTCAAGCTATCTATTTCTAGCCAGTATGAATGTGGAACCCGGCCACGAAGCTGAGTTCAACGATGTTTACGATACGGAGCACGTCCCAATGCTAAGCGAGGTCCCGGGGGTGATCTCCATAGTGCGGTTTCAACGCCGGGAGCTGACCATGATGTTGGGAGGGCAGCTTCAGACGGTCGCGGTCGGCGATGAGCCTCGCTACACGGCGCTGTACGAGCTTGAGAGCCCGGAAGTGTTGGTAAGCGCTGCTTGGGCCAATGCGGTGGAACGTGGCAGGTGGCCTACACAAGTCCGGCCGTACACCAGAGACAGACACCACCAACTGCTGCAGTGCCTGGGCCGTTGATCCCGTGCATTTCTTGGTTTCCGTGAGGAAAGCCATCAGAGACCATTGGACGTAGTGGTCACCAACGTGGAAGGTATCCGAGACCTCGGCAAATCGTCGGGGTCTTCCATTGTTTGGTTTTCTAGCAACAAGATTTACCGGGTCGTCGAAATTCGTCAGTCACCGTGCCACTCTCGATGACATGTTGTATTCTATGCCAATCAATAACAAAGGGGATCGAATGACGCAGTCTACCGAATCAGTAACGTTTGCCGGGGAAAAGGTCTTTTCAGACCTGCCGTACAAAGTCGCGGACATGTCTCCGGAGACGGTGGCTTTTGGACGTAAGGAAATTGAGCTGGCCGAGTATGAAATGCCCGGCTTGACAGCACTCAGAGAGGAGTTCAAAGGAAAGCAGCCCCTCAAGGGCGCTCGCATCACCGGTTCTCTGCACATGACTATTCAGACGGCTGTGTTGATTGAGACGCTGGTGCAGCTTGGCGCTGATGTGCGGTGGGCCTCCTGCAACATCTTCTCGACCCAGGACCATGCAGCCGCTGCGGTGGTAGTAGGCCCGAATGGGACACCTGACAAGCCCGCAGGCGTACCGGTCTTCGCCTGGAAGGGCGAGAACCTGGAAGAGTACTGGTGGTGCCTGCTGCAGACCGTCCAGTTCCCTGGCGGCAAGGGACCGACGTTGATCGTAGACGACGGCGGCGACGCGACGCTGATAATCCACATGGGCTACAAGTTCGACAAGGCTGGCAAGGTGGAAGACCCTGGCCCTGACGCCTCGCCCGACGAAAAGTTTGCCCACGTCTTGCTAGGATTGATCCAGGAGGTGAAGCCGAAGTTCTGGGAGAACGTTGCTTCTGAGATCCGGGGCGTGTCTGAGGAGACGACCACTGGCGTGCACCGGCTCTACGATATGCAGAAGGCGGGGACGCTGCTGTTCCCCGCCATCAACGTGAACGACTCTGTCACCAAGAGCAAGTTTGATAACCTGTACGGCACACGGCATTCCCTGGTTGATGCCATCATGCGTGCAACGGACGTGCTGCTTTCCGGTAAGAAGGCGCTGGTCTGCGGTTTTGGAGACGTGGGCAAGGGCAGCGCTCAGTCGCTTCGAGCCCAGCAGGCCCGAGTCGCTATCACAGAGATCGACCCCATCTGCTCCCTTCAGGCCTGCATGACGGGCCATGATGTCATCACCCTTGAGGACGCCATTGACCTGGACTATGACCTGTACGTGACCGCCACCGGCTGCACCTCCATCATCACGGCTGACCACATGAGCCGGATGAAGCACAACGCCATTGTGTGCAACATCGGACACTTTGACGATGAGATAGACATGGCCGGGCTTGAGGAGATGCGCCGCAATGAGGAAGTGGAGAAGATCGAGATCAAGCCGCAGGTGCATGAGTGGAAGTTCAAGAAGACCGGACGCAGCATCATCGTGTTGGGCGAGGGTCGCTTGGTGAACCTCTCTAACGCTACGGGCCACCCCAGCTTTGTGATGAGCAACTCCTTCACCAACCAGACGCTGGCCCAGTTGGATCTCCAGGAGCGAGCCGAGTCCTACGGGAAGACCGTAGTGACCCTGCCGAAGCATCTGGACGAGAAGGTTGCCCGGTTGCACCTGGATAAGTTTGGTGCAAAGCTGACTGTGTTGACGGACAAGCAGTCAGACTACCTTGGGCTTCCCAAGGATGGCCCCTATAAGAGCGACCAATACCGTTATTAAACGCTGGTGGCAAGACCCAGTTAAGGATAAAGAGAAGCAGCCCCCGTCTGGATCAGACGGGGGCTGCTTCTTGAACTCAGTAATGCATTGGTGAAAGGGGAAGCCCGCTTGGCTAGACGCATATCTTCCTGCGGGGGGGGTGCGGCCCCCTTCAGGCTGGGTAGCCTGGGTCCATGCGCCGGCCGAGTCAACGCCACGGCGTGCGGCTCAGGCGCCGCCGCCATCGGCACCGTGTGGTCCGTCTCCTCGTCGGGCTGGTAGAGCCGCACGCCGATGAGCGAGGCAGGGCCTGCGAGGTACGCACCGCCGCTGCCGTGGTGGAAGCGTTGGCGCGGCGTCGGCGGCGCGACACCGGGCGCGGCACCGGGCGCAGCACCAGGCACGGCTGCACCGCGGCCTCGTCCTCGTCCGCCTCCTTGCGCCGCGCCGGGCTGCGTCGCTCGCGCCGCGCCGCGCCGCGCCGCTGCTGCTGCAGGGCGGGCGGTTGCTGCGGCTGATACTGGCGCGTCGGCAGGCGTCGACCCGGCCGCGCCTGCAGCAGCCGCTCACTGTGACTAGACTCTTACTATGGCTACACTTACTATGACATGGCTACACTATGGATGGACGGACGGACCTGGCGCCGCGCTTGCGGAGCTCGACCCTGCTGCGCCAGCCTCGCGCACGCTGGCTCGCGCAGGCGCTGTCCTTGGTGCCACCGAAGCCGCAGGCGGCGGCCCAGTGGCCTCTGCCGCAGTCGCAGCGGGCGCGCGCGGCGGCACTAGAGGCGGAGGCGGCGACGGTGGCCGTGGCTTCGCTCGGTCTCTGTACCCTCGTCCTGCACGCTTACACGCTGGTGCGCCACAGACCCACTTGCCTTCACCAAGCATGCTGCCAGCAAGTGTCTTGGACCACTTCACGGCTCTGCCCTTCTTGGCTTTGTCTCCCCTCCACCAGCACTCGCGCTCGCAGCTCGGCTGTGCAGCACATTCATGTGCTGAGCCGTCATCGAGGTCACCCATCGTGCCACCTGCGCACGGGCATCGGTAGTGTAGCTAAGGTGTTGCACTGCCTGGCACGATCTGGCACTGCCTGCCACGTGCCTGCCACGGTCTTCTACTGACGGCCAGCGAGCGCTTGCCACACCTGGATCAGCAAGCCGTGCGACGGTCTCGCGAGCTACCCGAAGGCGAGCCGTACTATGATATCCCTATCTGCCTCGTGCCTGCCACGATCTGGCACTGCCTGCCACGTGCCTGCCACGGTCTGGCACGATCTGGCTCGCCGACCAGCTCCGAAAGTCAGCTCCGAAAGTCATTGTAGAGTACACGCGCCACGAGGTGCCGCAGCCGGTAGTGCGCGGCGCAAA
>CAJWXP010000034.1 GCA_913049785.1 uncultured Dehalococcoidia bacterium
GAACCGGGTCACCCCCGGTCCACCCGACTTAGCGGTCTGCCAAAAGAGAGGCTCGCTAGCGCAAAAACCCTTCGTAACCGGTCTACCTCGCCCCTATCTCCTCGGCAAACCCAGCAAGGTCACGAATCAACTCATGGATGTCCACCGTGCCGTGGTGTATCAGGAACGCCTGCACTCTGTAGTCAACGATTACCTTCTTTTGGAAGACATCCTGAAGGTAATCTGGGAGCAGGTCTGAGGAGACACCCGGGGCTGAAGAAACCTCCGGTATGGCCTCGACCATCGTCTTGACCCGTGGGCGGCCGCCCGTTCCAGGGTGACCAGGTTAGACGTGTCAGAATAGGTGACCAGCGTCCTGGCTGCCGGTAGGCCCACGGCCTGAGCGCCGCTGTTGGCAAGCTTGAACCAGACAATGGAAACTGAATCGTTGCCATGGTTGCCGGAAGCAAGGGCGGAACCCTTCGGCGTCAGGCTTGTGGATACCTCGCCCAGACCGGCGGTTGCCGTCTCGGCTGCCTTCTCAGAGCTGAACAACCCGGTGGTGATGACCGTGAACGCGAAGACCGCGGCAACCACCACGAAGGCGATCAAGACGATTGCGGTCTCAAGACCGGTAATTCCTTTTTGATCCTTCAGAGCATTTCCTAATGAAATTCTTTGCATTTTTACCTGTCTAGCTTTGAGCCTATTGAATTGCGTTTTTGGGACTGACACTGGAGACAGTTGCAATGCCTCCTTGGGGCTCCGGTCAGGCCTCCTTTCGCTGTAAGGGGTGGAGGTTATTGAATTTTCTGTGCTGTGGAGGTCGGCATGTATCAAGGGCTACATCAATTCCCCCAATTGCTGTGAAATCCAGACTACCGCCTAAGTGCTAAACACTGCATAAAGGGAGGAGTGGTTGGCATGAAGAAACCATAAACACATCCCAAGATGACTAGGAATTGAGAGCGGACATAGATGCGATCACAGAAAAATTCGATAGGGAAATCCACAGGCGATGTAGGGTTGCACCCTATCGAAGATGGCAGCGGGGGATAGCCTGTTCTGGGTTCTTTCAGGTTGGTGAATCCGTGGTTAGCCGGTAGGCTCCTGCCCGACAATGGCCTTGTGCCTGGCGACATACGCCGGCCATACTTCCGGGTTCACAATGGGCGATGGCCGCCTGGCCTGGAAGATGTCCAGCCATTGTTTGGCGGAGTTCTCTGACATGTTGTACATCGCCTGGGTAGACTGCCCAGAGCTGTGGGGTGTCGCCAGGACGTTGTCGAGCTGCAACAAGGGGTGGTCAAACGAGGGCGGTTCCTTCTCCCACACGTCCAGAACAGCCCCAGCGATGACGCCGCCCTTCAATGCCTTCTCCAGCGCAACCTCGTCGTAAAGGTACCCGCGAGCTGCGTTCAGGAAGATGGCCGTGGGCTTCATCATCGCGTACTCGCGCTCGCCTATCATCCCTCGCGTCTGATCCATCAGCGGAACATGCAGCGTTACGAAGTCAGACTCCTTTAGTAGCTCGTCTAGCCCGACGCTTTCGCCGCCTCTTCGCACGATCTCTTCATCGCCCATCACCGGGTCATGGACCAGGATACGCATGTTGAAGCCCAGCCTGCATATCTCGCCGACACGGGAGCCGATGGCCCCGAAACCTACAACTCCCACGGTCTTGCCCATCAGGTCGTTGCCGGTGAGCTCGCCAGGCTTGCGCTCTGTGCGTGAGTGCAGTTGGCGGTCCGCCAACAGCGTCTTGTGCGACATCATGAGCATCCCAGCGGTGACGTGCTCCGCCACGGGCTCGTTGCCCATGCCCGTCTGGTTGCAGACAAGGATGCCTGCCTCGGTGCATGCTGGGACATTGATGGAGTCATAACCCGCTAGGCCAGAAACCACGGCTAGGAGGTTGGGGCTCCGTTGGATCAACTCTTCTGTATCCACGCCTATCCGGATCCCTGAGTGCACGCCATAGGCCGTGGAGAGCGCCTCCCACATGGCGTCCGGCTCCTTGGATGTGCTCTGCACCATCTCTACTATGTCCTGGCTGTTCTGCAGGAGTTCCAAACCTGGAGGATTGATGAACCGATCGATGAATACAAGTTTCTTCGATGCCACGTGTTCTTCCTTCTTTCCGACTGTTTAATGTTTGGTTTGCCGTGCCACACACGCATGGAACGGAATTTAGTGAACATGCCGCAGTTGTGGTCAGATATGATGGCAACTCTGACAAAGAATAATGCACGCGTCAAGCGATTCCCCAAGCACTTGTGCTCGCACTCCTTCGCAAGAGATACATCACCCGCCGAAACGTTAATTCTGATACAGTCCACCAGGTTGCTGAATGTGCTGTGCCTTAGCAAGCAAACCTCCACGGCGTTCGCGCAAGGAGCTATGACTCTGAAACGACCTCAGATCTTCTATGGCTGGATCATGGTAACGGTAGCCGGTGTGGGTGGAGTCTTCGCCCTAGGAACCGGTCTCTGGAGCATAGGCATCTTCGTCACGCCTATGCAGGATGAGCTGGGTTGGAGCCGCACCGCAATCTTTGGAGCGTTGACCGTGCGCGCTTTGGTGGCAGGCGCACTTGCCCCATTCATCGGACCTCTTTTCGATACGAAGAACGGCCCAAAGGTCATGGGAATCGTGACGGCCATACTCCTGGGGGTATCCCTGATGGCGATACGCTGGGTGCAGGAGGTCTGGCAATTCTACCTGCTCTTCGGCGTCTTAGGCGCTGTGGCGAACATTGCGGGTGGCACCGTGTTGGTGGAGTCAGTGGTACCCAAGTGGTTCATTCGCAAACGTGGTCGGGCGGTGGCGATCGCAAGCATGGGAGGGGCTTTTGGCCCCGTATTCCCTGCGGCGATCCAGGGTGCCATCCTGGCCTTCGGCTGGCGGGACGCATGGTTGGTGCTGGGGTTGTTCACCATGGCCGTCACGTTGCCATTGGCTTTCCTAATACGCACGTCGCCAGAGGACATGGGCCTACTGCCGGACGGCGATGTTGAGCTTGAGGGACAACCGGGCCAGGCGTCATCCACATCGAATCGACCTGTCGCTCGACGGACCGAGGAGGTCAGCCTCACGCGAGGGCAGGCGTGGCGAACACCATCGTTCTGGCTGCTGGCCTTAATCTTCAGCATCACTGCCTTTGGGGTGCAGGGCTTCATCTCCAACTGGCTGCCCTATTTCCAGGACATTGGCTTCTCCGCAACCACTGGGGCTCTTGCTTTGACCGTGTATGGGGCTGTTGTCCTGCCAGCCCGGTTTTTATGGGGGTTCCTCGCGGAGCGATATTCCGTGCGGTATCTCTTGATGATTCAGCATATCCTGACGGTGTTAGGGGTCATCCTGCTGCTCACCATCGGGAACATCGCAATGCTGCTGCTGTTCGCCGTGTTCATGGGGCTGGCGTATGGAGGATACGTACCGCTCCAACGGCTTATCTACCCAATCTACTACGGTCGAGCGCACTTGGGCGCGATTCGAGGCTCCATGCGTCCCGCCATCACGGTTGCATCGGCGGCCGGTCCACTGGTAATAGCCGGCCTTTACGACGCGAGGGGTTCCTACACGTTGGCGTTCATCGTGGTGTTGAGCACGTGGCTTTTGGCTGGACTTTTGTTCACAATGGCGAAGCCGCCGAACCGTTAAGCCGGACTCGTCGATAATCCGGCTGTCCCTGGGCTTTCGGCGGAGCAATCAAAAGGTGGCTCTCTTCTTGGGTTATCTTGGGGAGCCAGCCCAGCCATGAAAGCATGTACCAGTTCCACTCGCCAAGCAGCTTCATAGTTGCTGGCAGAAGCACTACGCGGATGACGGTTGCATCAATCAATACCGCGTGCCAAGACCAAAACCGAACTGTTGCAGCGGTAATACGCGGCTTGTAGCAAATGCGCCCCCCCCATGGTCGCTGCAGCACTGGTGATCTGACCTGCTGTGATCTTGATGCTTTGGGACACTGATTCCTCGTTTGACGCACCATGGTCATGGAACTCCTTGTTTCGGTTAAGCAGTAGCATGTGGTAGCCCATAAAAAGGCCAAAGAGGATGCCGAAAAGGAACAATGGCAACCATGCCTCGATGATGCCTGTCTCCTCCGAGCCAAGGATGCTGATCCCCCAACCCCACTGGAACACCATGACAAGCACTCCGTATAACGCGGCCACTGATAGCAAACGGAGCAATTGAGGGCTCATGAATCTCTTCCTGATGGCACATCACAAACGAGACACTGGCTCTGTAAATCGCCACTGTACGTTGACGGTTAGCGTTGACATCCAGATACTGACGTACAGGCCATACCACTTTTTATTCCATTGATTGGTAGAAAACATGAGTCAAGAAGCCGAAGACACACCACATATTGATGACGCCACGGTTCAGCGCTATTGGGAAGGGCGTGGAAATGATGCGGCAGCCATGAGCATGATGGCCCATGAACACAACCTCCCACCCAGATCAGCCGCATACCGTTTGAAGGTGGAAAACGAGACGATGCGGGATTGGCTGGACGGCGTTCCACCGTCGGGAACGGTGTTGGATGTCGGCTGCGGGGCCGGGTCATGGGTGGAGAAGCTCGCCCAGCGCTATAGTTCGGTCATAGGTGTGGAGCGCAGCGGCCTGATGGTTGAAGCTGCCAAAGAACGGGTGGCACACCTGTCCAACGCGCAGATAATCAAAGGGGATGTTCGGACAGACCTGCCGGAAGGGACATTCGACCTCATCTTCCTTGGCGGGATGTGCATGTACTTGAACGATGCAGACGTAGTAGCCCTGGTCAGCGAGTTGAAAAAGCGATTGACGGGAAACGGCACCATCATCCTGAGGGAATCCACTGTCCGTAAGGGTGTATACGTACCGCAGGGGAATTACCAGGCGGTCTACAGAAACGTCGCCCTCTACAAGCGACTCTTTCAAAAGGGTGGACTTGTTGTTGAAGAGGTTCGGCGAAACTACGGCTACAACAGCCTGGTCACTGCAGAAGAACTGGTGAGTTTGAGGCGTAAATGGTTGCCTTTCCTGCCCAAGGCATCTACAGCGTTGGGTCAGGTAACCTGGTCGCTATTGCTGTGGACATCGCCACTGAGTTTCTGGGCCTTGCCCAGGGTGCTGGGGAGACTTCACCTCTCGTGGCCCAGGCTGCAGAACCACTTCTTCAAGCTCCAGGCCTGAGAACCACGCGCTAATCAGCCCAGAGGATCAGCGAATGCGCGGTGGTCAGGGCCAACACGTACCCAGTCACAATGGGCACCCATATCCCTGACAGCTTGCGCATTCGAAACGGGGCTACGTGAAGGAAGGCCATCAGGAGCACTACCCCGTAGAACAACCCGGCAAACGCGTCATGGCTCAGTGGGCCTTCCAGCAAGAACACGCCTGCCACTGCCAGGGGTGTAAAGTCCATGGAAATGCCTGCGATGGTGCCGTCTTTGTCCACCCCGTAGACATCGAAGTATGCAAGGCGTAGCACACCTGCCATCACAATCGCCAGGGTACCGGGATAGAACCATGGGCTGAAGTCCGCGTATGCCACCAGCAGAACTCCTGGGATCGTGGCGGAGCTGATGACATCCACCAGGGAGTCCATTTTCATGCCAAAGAGCTTTTGCCCCTCGGTCCTTCCCCGCATCCTTCGGGCTATTGGACCATCAAACCAGTCGAACAACACAGCCCACAGCAACGCAAGGACTGCGGCCTGGAATTGGCCATTAAGGGCGAAGTAGAGGCTGAGGATCCCGCTGGCCAGCCCCATCAACGTGACCAAGTTGGCCCAATCCACCAGGAACGACAGTATGATGGGCCGCTTGGTTCCCTCGATACCCTCCGGCGTGTTCATGTCGATAATGGATGAATCCGTCTTCATAAGCTGACGAGACTCTCTGAAGAGGATGACATTCTAAGACGAGTATAGATAGCAAACTCCCCTGTTTTGAAGTAAGGTGACTGGCAACCAATCGCACTTGCCAGAGTGGGACTTCCAATCAGCTAAGTCAAGCCTGGAGCTAACGCTGAATTGCACCTCATATCGAGGCGGTGATGAGGCTGATTTTGACTCAAGTGCCGTGGGAACTCGAGATACAGACTTTGGCCCAAGAATGGGCGAGCAGTAACTTCCATCTGACCTCGACCTGCAGAAGGAGAGCACCAGCTTGGAATTTTGGGAACAAAAACCAGCAACCCTATTTGGAATGGTCCTTAATGACGAATTTGTGGCCTTGGATCAAGCTGAACGAGTTGACATCCTTTCTCAGCTTCCGCCTTTAGAGGGCACCGACATCCTGGAGCTGGGGTCGGGCATCGGACGATACACCTTCCATTTTGCTCAGGTATCAAGCCACGTGACGGCTGTGGACTTCATCGAAAAATTCGTTGATGAGAACCGGCAGGCGAACTCCCAGTTCAACAACATCTCGTATCACTGTAGCGACGTCATGAAGTTGGACTTTGAGCCAGACTCCTTCGATTTCATATTCATGAACTGGTTGCTGATGTACCTCGATGAAGAGGAAATTGCGCTTCTTCGCGATAAAGTGCGCGGATGGCTGCGGGCAGAGGGCATGGTCTTCTTCCGTGAGAGTTGTTTCGTGGGTGCCAGCGGGCGTGCATTTGAGTCGGACGAGATAACCCGATACCGATCAGACGCGCAGTACATGCAACTCTTTGATGATGGGTTTACTCTGCGGCACAGGGGCAACGTGAAGGCGTATGAGCAACGGTTCGGGAACCCTCACCAGCACTACTGGCTCTATCAACGGGCATAGGCGCAAGAGAAACTCGCTGGAAACCTACTCTCCACCGATCTAGGCTGAACGCTTTGTGATTCTCCTATCCCAATCAAACGACCTTTCTACGGGCTTTTGTTTGATAGGGATGCGAGAGGGTGATTTGAAGAGTGCCTCTGCAATCTGCAGGTCCTCAAGAGTATCTATTTCCATCCAGGGACATCCATCAGGGAAAAGCATATCCATGCGTAACGATCCGTCCGCCACAATCTCAGCCAACACGGCTTCGTAAAATACGTTGGTATCCTGCGCTGCCACATGGCGGTCCAAACCCGGGAGGAAGTAGCCACACATCGTTGTTTTGCTGAATTTATACAGATTCACTGTTTTGGACACATCGGAATAATCGAAGTCGGAGCCCTGGCTTGATTTGAGAATGAACTCCTGGATCTGTTTGTCAGGGCCTCTGACCACAGTCCCGTTCAGTTCAGTCCGATACTCGTCAACTACCGCTACGTCGGCAGCGGGTGCATTGACTAATTCCTGCATCAACTCGTTGGTGAAGACCAGGTCGCCCTCAATGAGTATGGTTTGGGACTTTAAGTTGTTCCGCGCGAGCCACAGCGAATACAGGTTGTTGGTTGTCCCGTAATCAGGGTTTTCAACGTAAGCCAACCGGAGTCTCTTGAACCGTGGCCCGAATTGGTCCTTGATCTGTCTTCCGCGATACCCGACTACAATCGTGCA
Organism: uncultured Dehalococcoidia bacterium; assembly: GCA_913049785.1. Classification (GTDB taxonomy): domain Bacteria; phylum Chloroflexota; class Dehalococcoidia; order Lucifugimonadales; family UBA1127; genus UBA1127. The sequence continues at coordinate 7,461 of CAJWXP010000034.1, forward strand.
CTCCTGGATACCGGCAGCATCAAGGGCGTCCAACTCATGTTCCAGAATCGGTTTGCCATTCACCAGAGTGAGGCATTTGGGGGCTGTATCCGTTATGGGCCGTAGCCGTTCTCCCCGGCCTGCAGCCAGTATTACAGCATTCATTTCTTCATTCACCTATTCAGCACGGGCGGCGGATACTGTTCCCCGTGACGAGCAGATGGTATCCAACGCCGATGTGAGTTTTTCGTTTTCCTCTTCGGTCCGCGATGCGATCCGAATAAAATGTGGCCCCAGGCCTCCTTTGTTGGTGCGATCACTGATCAGAATCCCGAATTGATCCAGGAGCATGGTGGAAACCTCTGTCCCGGTCATGCTCCCATCCAACTCGCATAAAATAAAGTTACCCTCGGTTGGGTAGGGTTTCACGCCTTCAATCGCTTCCAAGTTACTGAAGAGTTTCTGGGTCGATGCCACCACATGGGCACAGGCCTCTTGGAACTGGGCCTGGTACCGCCCCAAGTTCTCCAGAAAACACTGGGCAATGGAGTTGATGCTCCAGATCGTCACGCCTTGACGTATTCTCGAAACGTGATCGGCGTTGGCGCTGATGATGTAGCCCAAACGTAAGCCGGGGACGCCGTAATTCTTCGAAATGCTTTTGATGATCATGAGATTAGGGTGCGTATCCACAAGGTCTGATATCGATGGGTTGGGAGACACCCGCGAAAACTCGATAAATGATTCATCGATGAGCACCAGATCCAAGTGAGAGAGTCGATCTACCAATTCTGTGATCTCACTCCTGGTCAAAATGGTGCCTGTGGGGTTGTTCGGGTTGACGATGATGGCACTGTTGGCGCCGGATGTTTGGACGTGAGCAATAAAATCAGAGACATCTAGGTGGAAATCCCCGGATAGCATGTAGGGCGACACCGTTTTCCCAAGAAGCCGCGCTCTATTGGGGTATTCCTCAAACGCGGGTATGGGTATTGCCACGTTCGTGATCAATGAATCGGTGATTGCTGCAATCAACTCGCTGGCACCATTACCAACAACCACCTTTTGCCCATCGACCCCAATGACCTCCCCCAAAACGGAAGAAATCTGCCGATTAGTGGAAGGGTAGGCGTGTATGAGCGTTTTTAATTGCGATGAAAGAAGTTCTATGAAGTCGTCCGGAGGGAAGTATGAGTTGGTCATGTAGCAGGAGTCTTGGAAGTCGAAATTCCAATAACCACCGTATAGCGACGTTACATACTCAAGTGAGCGCTGGTTCATTCAGGCGATCCTTCGCTGGTTTTGATAGATTGCTGATACAGCGTGTTCTAGGAATCGAATCAGGATATCGATCAGCAAGCCATGCTCTCTGGCCGTTTTGATTGAGCACAATAACACCGGGGCTCAATAGGCGCGGTTGCACAATAGCGTGAATCATTGATTGACGCAACTCCATTTTGTAGCTGAGCTGCGAGCAATTGGCGCGAAATTCCTAGCTGGGTTTGTCGCTTGCAGCTTGAAGTTGATGAAACAGTAGGTGACACTGTCCATAGACTAAAACCAAGGGATCCATGCACGCTATGGGTGGAACGCTAGGATCAGCCGGTGCCATTCAACGTATTGGAGGTGGTGGGTGAAGTCACGCTTTGAAGTAAACACTATCTTGCGTGATAGTGTTTATCTCCAAGCTCGGACGGTATTAGTTCGGGGAATCAGCGATGCCCAGTTCCCTGTAGAGCTTGCAATGGCTGGTGGGAAAGAGACCATAATCGTATCCAGTTGGATGGGAGGTAAGGCTAACTCGATCGATCAGAGGGGCAGCCAATCTTCTGGGGGGAATAGGGTTAGGTTTCGGGTAGAGGGGATTGCATTCAAAGAGGATTACGACATTGCGATCTTATTGCAAGAGCAGCAGGTGAGCATGGGCTTAATCCTTTATGAGGCTTCGACATTGGCTTGTAGTGCTTCGCAAGGTGTTCTGTACCTTTTGGGACGCAAGCAACAAGGCATTGAAACAATTGCAAAATCTCTCGGGAATGCAGGCTTTTCCGTTGACCTTATCAGCAGAGGCTCTTCGGGCAGGCGAATCGTTAAGGTGGGACTCACTGGTGAGGCGAAGCCGTACCCTTTGCCCGTTCAGTCATTTTCGTATTCTCCTCTGGACGGTATTTCCATCCAATTCGAAACCATATCATCACTTTTTTCTGCAACCCAAATCGACCAAGGATCAAATTTGCTGATCCATTATTGCCTGGACACATTATCAAAGGCAGCACCTTACACTATTCTTGATATTGGAAGTGGCTATGGTGCGATTGGTCTATCGCTGGCCGTTTGTTTGCCAAACGCTCAGGTCCTCATGGCCGATATAGATAAACGGGCCCTAGACATGGCAAATATCAATATCACGAAGGCTGGTGTCGGGCGCAGTACCTAGGCGATATTGGCTGATGGTGTGAGTTCTGATGGCCATCGATTTGATATTGTGGTATCAAACCCTCCTCTCCACGTTGGCAGTTCTCAATTGCGGGAGATTGTGAGGTCTAGCGGCACCTTGCTACAACCCCAGGGGCGAATGCTACTTGTCGTTGAAAATTCAAGGGAAGAAAACCTTAGGGTAATAGCCCATAAACTAGGTATGCCCTTGTCGATAATTGTCAATACATGCGGATACACGATCCTTGAACATATCGCAAACCTCTAGATGTTTTACGTTATTCAGCTCTGGGGCAGCGACATCACTTCCATGGTCGTCAATAGACGTCCAACGCATGGATTGGTGGGGATACCAGGATTCTGGCGACAGGATTTTGTTGAAGCAAGGGAGCGTGGTGTAGCTGTGGTGGGCGGCACAGGACTCGAACCTGTGACCCCTTGCGTGTAAAGCAAGTGCTCTAACCAGCTGAGCTAGCCGCCCTGGCTTTAGCATATATCGCTGAGGCGAGGAGACTAAAGTCCCAGCTGCCCCTCCGGGCAGTCCCCAGAATATCCAGCAAGTGAATGGTGCGCTTGGCGGGGATCGAACCCACAACCTCAGGCTCCGCAAGCCTGCGCTCTATCCGATTGAGCTACAAGCGCATGTCTCTAAATGGTGCCGAAGGAGGGATTTGAACCCACACGGGCGTAAGCCCACTACGCCCTGAACGTAGCGCGTCTACCGTTCCGCCACTTCGGCATCAATGGGGTAAAAGCTGTCAGACTTGGTATCAACCCAGGATGTTGAACGGCTGACTGCCCCACCCTCGCCGCTAACAATCATACCGCTGCGCCCCTTTACCAGCAAGTCGCGGAAGCTTTCCTCGGACAGAAACAGTCGCTAGAATGGTCGCGTACAGAAGCCTATCACGGGATGCCCTGTGCAACTAGCGTAAGGAGAAAGCCACGTGACGAGCAAAGACACCGGAAAGACACGGATTGAACGAGACTCCATGGGGGAAATGAATGTGCCCGAGGACGCGTATTATGGCGCGTCCACCATGCGAGCGGTGCTGAACTTCCCTATCAGCGACCTTCGATTCCCTCGAGGTTTCATCAAGGCTCTGGGATTGGTCAAGCAGGCCGCGGCCCAGACCAATATGGAACTTGGGCTGCTGGACCCCAAAATCGGCGATGCAGTGGTCAGGGCTGCTCAGGAGGTCATCGATGGCGCTCTTGACGAGCACTTTGTGCTGGACATCTTCCAGACGGGCTCCGGCACGTCCACCAACACCAACGCCAACGAGGTCATCGCTAACCGCGCCACAGAGTTGTTAGGCGGCGACAGAGGCTCCAAGCTCGTGCATTCCAACGACCACGTGAACATGTGCCAGTCATCCAACGATGTCATTCCCACGGCCATCCACATCGCGGCGCTGGCAGCAATTAAGGACGACCTTGTCCCGGCGCTCCAGGGGATGCAGAAGGCTCTAGAGGCCAAGTCCAAGGAGTTCTGGCCCATCGTCAAGACCGGCCGGACCCACCTCCAAGACGCCACACCCGTGCGTCTTGGTCAGGAGTTCAGTGGATACGCAGGCCAGGCGGAGCGAGCGGTGCAGCGACTCGACCACGCCATGCAGGACTTGTCTGAAGTAGCCCTGGGCGGCACGGCTGTTGGTACCGGCGTGAACGCTCATCCGGAGTTCTCCGCCCGCACGTGCGCTCGACTGTCAAAGCAGATCGGCGTGACCGTGAAGGAGACTGAGAACCACTTCCAGGCCCAGAACAGCTTGGACGGTGTGGTTGAGACCAGCGGAGTGCTTCGCACGGTTGCCACCAGCATGTACAAGATCGCTAATGACATCCGATGGCTGGGCTCCGGCCCCCGCGCGGGCATCGGCGAGATCACACTGCCGGAGGTGCAACCGGGTAGCTCTATCATGCCGGGCAAGGTCAATCCGGTCATCTCCGAGTCTGTCATCCAGGTGGTAGCTCAGGTCATCGGGAACGATGCAACCATCGCGATGTCAGGCCAGGGTGGCTACTTCGAGTTGAACATGATGATGCCGGTAGCGGCCTACAACATTCTGCAGTCGACATCGCTGTTGGCTGCCTCGGCCACCAACTTCACGGAACAGTGCGTGGTGGGCATCGGTGCCACAACCGCCGGGCCTGACCTGGTGGAGCGTGGCTTGATGTTGGGTACAGCCCTGGCACCTGTCATCGGGTACGACAAAGCGGCGGGCATCGCCAAGCAGGCTGCCAAGGATGGTCGCACCATCCGGGAGGTCGCTCGTGAGGAAACCGGCCTCTCCGATGCAGAACTCGATCAACTTCTGAAGCCGGAGAAGATGACGGAACCGGGTCTGGGCGGGGGTGGTGGAGGCGGCTAGTCCCGACGTGTCGGGGCACTCAGGCGCACAAATATCGTTTGAATTTGGCTGGATCACGCGATTCTGCTAAGGGCCGGACAGAAAACACTAGGTATATCAAGTTGCATCCTAACGAAAATTTCGTTAGGATGCTTTGCATGAATACACAAAGTAATCCTGCAGAACAGATCATCCAGCGATTCGGCGGCCAGTCAGCACTGGCAGAGCTCCTGGGCAAACGTCAGAGCACAGTGCAGCACTGGGCCAAGACTGGCCGCATTCCAACACAGTGGCATGCGACCCTCATAGCCCTGGCCCACGGAAGGGGCGTTGCGCTGGAGGCCAAAGACTTCCTCACAGCCCTGCTACCCTCGGTGAAGCCTGCCGATGGCAAGCTTGGCATACTGCTTGTGGGTCTTGGCGCAGTCTCATCGACGCTCATCGCCGGCGTTGAGCACGTCCGCCGCGGCATGGGCCAACCCGTTGGCTCGATCACCCAGATGGCCACCATACGCGTGGGCAAGCGTCCCGAGAAGAACATGCCTTTGATCCGGGATTTCGTGCCGCTGGCAGGCCTGGATCAGATCGTCTTCGGCGCGTGGGATCCGATCCCCGATAACGCGTACGAGGCAGCGCTCAAGTGCGGCGTCTTGAACGCCCACGATGACATTGAGCCCATCGCAGACTTCCTGAAGACCATCGAGCCGATGCCTGCTGTCTTCGACAACGATTACATTAAGCGCATCAACGGCACGAACGTGAAAAAGGGAAAGACCAAGCTGGACCTGGTCAACGCCATTCGCGACGACATCCAGAAATTCAAGGCGAAGCACAAGTGCGATCGACTTGTGATGATCTACGTAGCATCTACCGAAAAATTCATTACACCATCGGAGATACACCAGGAGATCGAAGGGTTCATGGGAGCGCTTCAGGAGAACGATGAGCGCATCGCTCCCTCCATGATGTACGCGTACGCCGCCATTCAGGAGGGTGTCCCCTTCGTCAACGGCAGCCCAAGCCTCACGGTGGACATCCCAGCGATTGAGAAGCTGGCCGCAGACAACGGTGTGCCGATTTGCGGCAAGGACTTCAAGACGGGGCAGACTCTGGTCAAGACGGTGATCGCTCCCATGTTGAAGGCGCGGATGCTTGGTCTGGACGGCTGGTTCTCCACCAACATCCTGGGCAACCGCGATGGCGAGGTGCTGGACGAGCCTGAAAACTTCAAGACCAAAGAAGAGTCGAAGTTGGGCGCGCTGGAGTACATCCTGCAACCTGAGGTCTACCCTGACCTCTACGCCGATGCTTATCACAAAGTGCGCATCAACTACTACCCACCCCGTGGCGACAACAAAGAGGGTTGGGACAACATAGACATCTTCGGCTGGCTGGGTCGTCGGATGCAGATCAAGGTCAACTTCCTCTGCTCTGACTCCATCCTTGCGGCCCCGCTGGTGCTTGACCTGGCGCTGTTCGTGGATCTGGCGAAGCGAGCCAAGATGGGCGGCATCCAGGAATGGTTGTCGTTCTACTTCAAGAGCCCTCACACCTCGCCTCAGGTGTACCCGGAGCATGACCTGTTCATTCAGCAGACCAAGCTCAAGAACACTCTGCGGTGGATGATGGGCGTTGAGCAAATCACCCACCTGGGCATGGAGTACTACGCCGATGCCCCTGTCGCCCCTTAGGGGCGATTGCTCTCCAGGGTGATCAATTAAAGGGCTTATGTGCCCGGACGAAGTGTTGAGGCCCACCACAATCGGACATTTGCCACTATAAGTAGGACTGATGATTAAGGCCATTATCTTTGACTTTGACGGGCTCATCCTTGATACGGAGAGCCCCATATTCCTGAGTTGGCAGGAGGTCTACAGGGAGCATGGCAGCGAGTTGGCTCTGGAGGAGTGGGCTGCCAATGTTGGTACGGAGGACAGCTTTGACCCTGTGGCGCACCTGGAGGGCGTGCTCGACAAGTCCCTGGATGCTGCTGCGATACGCAGTGTACGCAAACCCCGCGAGGCAGTGCTGATCAAAGCGGAGCCCATCCTCCCCGGTGTTGAGTCGTACATCGCGGGGGCCAAGCGACTGGGCTTGAAGCTCGCCGTGGCTTCCAATTCATCTCGAGATTGGGTCAGGGGTCACCTTGCACGACTCGAGTTGCTGCCACACTTCGACATCATCAAATGCTGGGACGACTCGGATGTCGGGCGACGTAAGCCCGAACCAACTGTGTACCAGGCTGCACTGAACGCTTTGGACATAACCGCTGACCAGGCCATCGCTCTGGAGGACTCTCCCAACGGCATCCTTTCGGCAACACGCTCAGGCATTTTCACCGTGGCGGTGCCCAACGCGCTGACGCGGTTGCTGGGTGTGGGGGACGCCGATATGGTGCTTGATTCCATGGTGGACATGTCGCTGGAAGACCTGCTGACCCTCGTATCAAAAAAGGTCTCAGGCTCCTAAGCTTATAGCCGCCACAGCTTGGGTTGCAGACACATTACACCTTGACATAGTTATTCATTACAGGTAGAGTTCCCGCATTGAATGCGTTCTGATCTCTCCGAGAATCAGAACCCTGCTGGAGGACTGGTAGATATGGCTACGAAGCGTACGCGCTCCACGACTCAAGCTATCCCCTTGCCGAATATGCCCCTCTCTCAAGACGGTCCTGCGCGTATTTGTGCCATTGGCGTCGGCGGTGGTGGCTCCAATGCCATCATGCGTATGATGCGGGCAAGGCAAGTCCCCGGGGTGAGCTTCGTCTGCGTCAATACAGACCTCAAAGCGCTAGGACAGGCTGATGGCGCTAACGTCGTCCAGATCGGCGAGAACCTCACCAGAGGCCTCGGCGCTGGCGGTGACCCAGAGATGGGCGCCAGGGCAGCCGGTGAGTCCAAGCAGGCACTGAAGAAGATCATCAACGGCGCTGACCTTGTATTCCTGGCCATCGGTATGGGTGGCGGTACAGGCACCGGCGCGGCACCCATCGTCGCGGACATGGCCAAGCAGGCCGGTACGCTGGTGGTGGCGGTGGCAACGACGCCCTTCACCTTTGAAGGCGCACGTCGCTTGGAGACTGCCCACTCAGGCATCGCAGAGCTCAAGTCTCACGTAGACAACCTCATCGTCATCCACAACGAACGGCTGCTGAGCCTCTTCAAGGGTGACACCTCCATGGAAGAAGCACTTCGACTTGCAGACGATGCGGTCATGTTGGGTGTCCTCTCAGTAGCAGAGTTGGTCAACCTCCCCGGCGAGATCAATGTTGACCTGGCCGACGTGAAGGCGATCATGAAGGTGCCAGGCAAGGCGATGATGGCCATCGGCGAGGCCCGTGGTAAGGGAGGCCCGTTAGAAGCTGCCAAGCAGGCCGTGGACAACCCGCTGCTGGATGTGTCGCTAGAAGGCGCTAAAGGTGTGCTGTTCAACGTCACCGGCGGCCCCTCCATGACATTGGGAGAGGTCAATGAGGCGGGCGAGTACATTGCCGCCCAGGTAGACCAGCGAGCCATGATCTTCTTCGGGATGGTCAATGGCGATGCCAAGGACGATCTCATACGTGTGACCCTCATCGCTACAGGCATTCCTGACGACGGCGACGACGCCTCGGCGTACCTGGATGCCACATTCGCTACTCAGGGGTCGTTCGCACAGAGCGAAGTTGACCTTGACCTGCCGCCGTTCCTGCGAAGGACGACGATACGCTGACCCCAGTCAAATCGATGCAACAAAGAGCCCCGATCTTTCGGGGCTCTTTGTTGCATCAAAAATCCTTGCGTCTGATTACGCGTTGTGGAACAATCGGTTCAGAGGTGGAGATGCCTGATCTGTCAGTGAACATCGCTCCGAGCCATGAGACGGGATTCCTACTACGGAACCCCGTCATGATTTCCTGCGGCACCTTTGGGCAGGATGGCTATGGCGGCCACATGGCCGCTGGCGTTGAGTTCCAAAGCCTCGGCGCAGTCGTGGCCAAGACCACCACTGTGCACCCCCGTTTGGGTAATACGACACCTCGTATAGTCCATGCTAAAGCTTGGACCATGAACTCCATAGGCCTTCAGAACCCCGGCATAGAAGTCGTGCTGAGGGAGCAGGCTCCGAAGTGGGTGGACTGGCAGGTGCCGGTGATCCTGAGCATCGCCGGGGAACGCGTGGAGGAGTATCGGGACCTGGCGACGGCCATCGAAGGCACACCGGGTATCGCAGCGATAGAGATTAACGTGAGCTGCCCCAACGTTGAGGGTGGCCTGGACTTCGCTCAGAGCCCTGACTTCACTGGGGAAGCAGTGCGCGCCGTGGTGACATCCACTCGACTGCCGGTCATCACCAAACTCTCGCCCAACGTAACGGACATCACGCTGATTGCCAAAGCGGCGGCTGAAGCTGGCACCCATGCCCTCACACTGACCAACACCCTCATCGGCATGGCCCTGGATCACGATGAAGGCCGCTCTGTGCTGGGAACCGTCACCGGAGGGGTCTCAGGCCCGGCGCTGAAGCCTATTTCCCTGGCGATGGTGTACAAGACGTTCCAAGCGGTAGAGATACCGATCATCGGCGTCGGCGGGATCGAAACGACCGATGACGCCCTGGACTACATCTACGCCGGCGCTAGGGCAATCCAGATAGGGACAGCCAACTTTGCCAGCCCTCGAACGCCCCAGGATGTGCTGGCCGGCCTGGAGCGCCATCTGAGTCATAATAAGCTTTCATCACTGGCGGATATCGCTGGCATAACCCATGAGACGGCTCCCTCTCCAAACAAGCCGATCCCTGCCGTCTAAACTGTTTACAGCTACCTAGCTGTATGCTATATTCGTAGGTAACCTTGGCGAGGAGTGTTTAGCATAGCTGGTCGAGATTATCGCATTAACCAGCAAATACGGGTTCGTGAGGTCCGGCTTATCGGCGACGCAGGCGAACAGCTAGGCGTTGTCCCTACAGCCGAGGCTATCCAGATGGCGCGTGACCAGGGTGTAGACCTTGTAGAGGTTTCCCCTAACGCCAGCCCGCCCGTTTGCAGGCTGCTCGACTACGGTCGATTCCGTTACACACAGACCAAGCGTGACCGTGAGGCGCGGAAGAGCCAGAAGACTAATGTTGTCCGCGAAGTGCGCTTCCGCCCCCGTATCGCTGAGCATGACAGGATTTCGAAGATTCGACGTATCCAGGAGCTTCTGGGCGAGGGTGCCAAGGTCAAGGTAAGCGTGATGTTTCGCGGCAGAGAGATAACCCACCCGGAATTGGGTGTGACGTTGCTCCGAGGCGTAGCGGAACAGCTCAAAGAAGAAGCAAAGCTGGAGACCCCTCCATTGATGGAGGGCAGACGACTGAACATTATCCTGGCGCCAATGGCTACGGTACCCGTGAAGCCCGCAGCCAAGGCACCTGAGGAAGAGGAGACCCCCGTTGGCGACCAAGCAACCGAAGAAGTACAAGCTTAAAACGCACAAAGCGTCAGCTTCCCGCATCCATATAACCGGAACCGGCAAGATGATGAAGTTGCATGGCAACAGAAGTCATCTCAGGCGTAAGAAGACCTCAGCTCTCAAGCGGGGTTACGACCAGAAAGAGCCCGTAGCCATCGGATTGGTTCGTAGGTTACGCAAGCTCATGCCCTATGCCTAAATTGTAAGTAAACCAACAGCTATTGAAGAGGTGTCTCAGTGCCACGAGCAACAAACAGCGTTCCCAAGAAACACCGTCATAAGAAAGTCCTGGAAGCTGCCAAGGGCCATGGAAGCGTCCGACATCGCCATTACCGCCGGGCCAAGGAATCGATGTTGCATGCCCTATCGTACGCCTATGCCCATCGACGTGAGCGCAAGGGCGATTTCCGCAAGCTGTGGATTCTCCGTATTGGCGCAGCAACGCGGGCGTTGGATCTTAGTTACAGCAAGTTCATCCAGGGCTTGACCCTGGCAGGCATCGGACTGAACCGCAAGGTGCTGTCAGAGATGGCCATCGCACAGCCGGAAGGTTTCGCCCAGGTGGTGGAGCAGGCCCGGCAGGCATTGCCACAAAACTAAAACCACTTCACAGAGTAAAAGGAAACGAGGCCATTACGGCCTCGTTTTTTTGTGGCGGTGCCTTAGGCACTCTTGCCTATCGGGTGGCAATATCTTCGTGGCCTGACATCCTCGACCATGTTGGTGTGAGTAGGTGTTAATGCCGGCTATCGGAGATGAAGACACCCAGGTAGTTTCCAGACCGTGTATACCTGACAGACTGTGGGGGAAGACGGCGAAGCCGCAGCAAGAGTGCCTAAGGCACCTAGGCATCAATCATGATTGCTACGAACAGGACTGCGAGGTAGAGCAGAGAGTACTTGTAGATGGGCGCTGCCGCCCGTGGGCCAGCCTTTTTGAAGAGTTGTACGGCGTAGGCGATGAAGAACACCCCTAGCGTCGTAGCCGTTATCAGGTATGCCAGGCCCAGAGTGTCGGACGCTGTGTAGAGCAGCACTGACAGCATGGTAAGGATCAGCGTGTACATCAGGATGGCCCTGTGCGTGCTAGCTTCACCCTCCACAACGGGGAGCATCGGGATACCGGCATCAGCATAGTCGCGTCGAATCAGCAGCGCCAGCGCCCAGAAGTGCGGCGGCGTCCAGAAGAACACGATGGCAAAGAGATAGAAGGCAGGGAGCGACAGGCCGCCCGTGACCGCAGCCCAGCCTACTAGGGGGGGCACAGCGCCTGCAGCCCCACCGATGACGATGTTCTGGACTGTGGTGCGTTTCAGCCACTTGGTGTAGACCAACACGTAGAAGACAGTGCCTCCTATCGCCAGGGACGCTGCAAGGAGATTTGCGCCCCACCACAGCAGGCCGAACGATAGGACGTTCAATAGCACCCCGAACCCTAGCGCTTCTGCCGCTCCCATGCGTTCACTGGCTACCGGCCTATTGGCTGTACGCTTCATGAGGCGATCGATGTCCCTATCCATCCAGTGGTTGATGGAGCTGGCGCCTCCGGAGGCCAATGCCCCGCCAATAAGGACCGTTGCGATCAACCAGAGCCCTGGCATGCCTTCATCGGCCAGCACCATGCCACCGAACGCTGTCAGCAGCAACAGAGTCATGACCTTTGGTTTGGTCAGGGATATATAGTCGTTGATCATGACGCGCATGGGCGATAGAGGCTTGGGCTCCGGTTTAGGAGCCGACTCCTGAGTGTGTGCAGCCTCTGTAGTGGCTCCAGCAGGGGCTAGATGGCAGGCTATCACTGCCATCGCAACCAGATGACCCCAGAGGGCCGTTGCCAGGCTTAAATGGACAACCTTGGCGCTCGCCACAAAGTCGAACCAGGGGTTTGCTGCTCCCGATATCACCTGAGCTACAACCAAGCCCGCTGCGCCCATGCCCATGCCCGCCAGAGCGCGGGAGCGGGCCTTGTACCTGCGAGCTTTCATGGCGCCAATGATGATAATCAACCCACCCACGGCTGCGATGACCCTGTGGGCCATGTGTTCCCACTGCAGGTTGAAGTCCGGCAGGCCTCCGCCGTTGCACAGGGGCCAGTCAGGGCATACTGCGCCAGCGTTCCTTCCGACGATGTATGTGCCTGTCAGCAGGACGACCATTGAAGCCGCGGCCATGGCCACTGCCCAGTAGAAGATGGGGTCTCGGCGTGTGCCACGGGCGGGCAGCGGCTGTTGGAGTATCAGCAGCGTGATGATGAGCGTCGCGATGAGGATCTCAGCGGCGAAGAGGTGAGCTGTCACAACCTCTGGAGGCAGTTCGGTGATTACCGTAACACCGCCCAGGAGTACTTGGATGATGAGGGCAATGACCGCAAAGGTCATGAGGGTCGTCAGGGCTCTGGAACTGCGGTGTTTCCACCACACCATGACCGCTGAAGCGACAACCAGCATGCCAACGACGCTGGCGGTCATCCGGTGGGAGTACTCGATGATGACGTGGTAGTCAAAGGCGGGGATGAGTTTGCCCTGGCACAGAGGCCAATCCGGGCAGCCGAGGCCAGAGTCAGTAGCACGCACCAGAGCGCCAAGGGTGATGAGCCCAAACATCGCCAGAATGGTGACACCTAGGAGGATGGGCAGTCTTCCTGGACTTGGTGGCGCGCTCATAGTTGGTACCTTGGAGTGGTTCTTCCGTTCAGCTTCACGTGGTTAGTATAGCCGAATAGTCTATGTGAAGATTCTGAATAGTGTGCCCAGCACAAGGAGGATCCCTGTCGCTAGGATTAGGCCGGCGATAAACAAATAGGTGAACAAACGACTGTCAAACTTGAGATGCATGTAGAACATTGCCACAATGATGAACTTCACTACAGACATTCCAATGAAGATCGCTATGAAAGCCTCTTTGCTGATGGCATCCACATAGTAGATAGCTACCTCAAAGGCGGTGATCAGCGTGAGGATAACGGCTATTTGGATATATTTTGCCGGCGTTGGATGATCGGAGTCGTGTTGCTCCACCGGTGCGTTTTCGTTGTTCTGCATGACGCTTCTCCCTAAGTCTCCAGCCCTATTCCAAGCTGCTGATGAGGTACACGACGGTGAAAATCACGACCCAAACAATGTCTACGAAGTGCCAGTACAAGCCGGCTAGTTCAACGTCCAGGCTCTTGGAGGCCGGTTTGCCGTCCTTGCCCTTGAACGAGAAGATGAACAGAGACATCAACCAGATGACTCCCAGCGTGACATGAGCGCCGTGGAAGCCCGTCAGCGTGAAGAAGCTGGCACCGAACACGTTGGTCGAAGGCTTCAGGCCCTCGTCGATGAACTCCTTGAACTCAAAGACCTGGAATCCAAGGAACGTGGCACCAAGAACGGCGGTAGCCAGGATCCATACTCGGTATGAAACGATGTCCCCGCGTTGCATGGCTGACAGCGCCAGAACCATAGAGAGGGAACTGGTCAGCAATACAAAGGTACTTGTGCTGGTAACCGGGATGTTCAGGACTTCCTGCGGGGTGGGTCCGGACACGCTTGCATCCTTGAACAACAGGAACGTAGCAATGAGCGACCCGAAGAACAGGCACTCAGATGCCAGGAACGTCCACATCAACAGCTTACGGTGATCTAACCCCGTAGTTGTTGCCAGGTGACCTTGGTGTGGTGCTGTCGTGCTATGTGTCGCCACGGTTATCCTCTTCTTTAGTGCTGCTCTTCCGGCCCGGCCGGCTCAAATATCCAACCATAGGTGCCCATCATGGTGATGGCGCCACCGATGAATGCAAGATAGGGGTTCACGATGACCAACCCTGCCATCAGCGCTGCGCCAAAAGCTACCACGATCGGCCAGTAGGACGGGTTCGGCATATGGATTGTTGCAGGGTCATCAGCCACTGGAGCAACGGCATCGGCAGGTGGCTTATCGTGGGCCAGTTCGGGATGCTTCTGATCCCAGAACGGTTCCTTGCTGTAGACCACGGGTACTGCGTCAAAGTTGTATACCGGAGGCGGGGAGGAGATGGACCATTCCAAGGTCCGAGCGTCCCAGGGGTCGTTTCCGGCGACTTCGCCGTTGCGGAGGCTGCGGAAGATGTTGACGGCGAAGATGATCATTCCTACTGCCAGGATGACAGCTCCCAGGGACTCCAGTTGGTTCAGGAACTCCCAGCCGGAACCCTCTGAGTAGGTGTATATCCTGCGGGGCATGCCCAATATCCCTACTAGGTGCATGGGGCCGAAGGTCACGTTCATGCCGATGAACATCATCCAGAAATGGGTAACGCCCAACCCCTCGCCCATCATCCGTCCCGTGATCTTGGGGAACCAGTAATAGATACCGGCCATCAGACCCATGATGCTGCCGCCGAAGAGCACATAGTGCAGGTGAGCGACGATGAAGTACGTATCC
>CAJWXP010000035.1 GCA_913049785.1 uncultured Dehalococcoidia bacterium
GACCAAACAGCAGTCCAGCAGATGGAAAGGCCAGGCGATCCATCGTGAATCGTGGTAATCATCAAAGGTCATAGGGTCTCGCATCATCGCCTTGGGGTTGAGCTGCGCCCACTTGCGTGTAGATACGGCGATCTCTGCCAAAGCCTGCCGTGTACGGTCTTCGCCGTACTGGTGCATATAGCGAGTACAGGCCAGAGCGTAGTTCACTGGCGGGCCAAGCAAGCCATACGGTGCTTCATACTGCTGCGACGGCAGGTTGGGTTCTGCAAACCCACCTCCACCGCTCTGGTTCGGGATCCTCATGTGGCGACCCGACTGTCCGTGGGTGATAAGCGCAACATTACAGTATCCAGCATTGATCGCAGCTACTGCGTGGGCTACGTGGATTACAAAGGACGCTCCACCTACAGCCGTAGTATCTGTGTAATTCGGCTGGATTCCCAGGTATTCTCCGGTGGTCGTCGTCGAAAACCCAGCAGTGAACAGTCCATCTACATCATCTTTGGTGAGGCCTGCGTCTTCCAGTGCATTGTGTGCGGCCTCCGCATGGAGTTGCAGCGCCGATTTGTTCTCCAAGAGGCCGATCTGGTCAGACTCGGCAGCACCGACTATCGCTACGGACTTCGATAGGTCTGGCATCAGGCTCCTTTTCCGGTTGAGCGGGGGCATATATGTCTGGGCCTGGCCTGTTGGCCAGAGGGTCGCAGCCCAAGACCTACTCCCGGACCTCTTACGTAACCTGAAGCGGCTTCAGGTCCGGCGAGATGATCAGCCTGGCTTCCGTGACTGCCTGCACCTCTTCCGGTGTGTAGCCAGGTGCGATCTCCCGCATAAGGAAGCCCTCCGGCGTCACATCGAACAGTCCCAGGTCTGTGACCACCCTTTGTACTACACCTACAGCCGTCACCGGCAGGGCACATCGCTTAAGCAGTCGAGGCTTTCCGTCGCGGGTCACGTGCTCCATAGCTATCCAGACACGTTGCGCGCCCACCGCCAGGTCCATCGCGCCACCAATGCCTCCGCCCTTGCGTCCAGACGTTTTCCAGTTGGCGAAGTCGCCATTCTCAGCCACCTCGTAGGAACCGAGGACGGTCACGTTCACGTATCCACCACGGATGACCGTGAAGGAGTCGGCGTGATTGACGATGGCCGAGCCAGGCCTGAGCGTGACGTACTGAACACCCGCGTTCACCAGGTTGGGGTGCTCTTCACCTTCCTTGGCCAGTGGGCCGTAGCCAATGAGGCCGTTTTCCGACTGGTAGATGATGTCCTTGTCCTTGAAATCGTAGTTGGAGCACAGCGTGGGCATACCGGCGCCCAGGTTGGCTATCCAGCCGTCCTCGAACTCCATGGCCAATCGACTGCACATAGTCTGTCGATCAAGCGGTTTCTTATCTGCTGTGGTCATCGTTCCTCCAAGCGCCTAGCTATTCCGGTCTGAAGGCAGTGTCCACAGTCCTTCAGGCGCGGGTGGGATTTTGATTACTCGATCGACAAAGATTCCAGGCGTGTGCACGTTGTTGGGGTCCATGCCACCAACCTCTATGATCTCGCCCTCGATCTCCACCAGCGTGGTCTTGGCTGCCATAGCCATCACGGGGTTGAAGTTGCGCTGCGTGAGGTCATATTGAAGGTTGCCGAACGTATCCGACGTGTCCGCCCGGATGAAGGCGTAGTCAGCGTGCAGAGGAAATTCAAGGACGTAGGTCTTACCATCGATGACCCTGGTCTCTTTGTCGATTGCAAGCTCCGTGCCGACGCTGGCCTGGGTGTAAAACGCGCCGATGCCCGATGCAGCAGCCCGCATCCGCTCCACCAGCGTGCCCTGGGGCATCAGCTCGGCCTCCATCTCACCCGACTCCGTCAACTCCTCGAACACCGATGCCTGCGAGGGGTGTGGCGACGCCGAGAACGCGCAGTACACCTTCTTCACGCGCCGCAGCTCTACCAGGTGGCCGGTGTTGGCTTTCGCATTAGTCTGGTCGCCTCGGTTGGTGATAATTGTCAGGTCCGTTGCACCTTGTCGGATCAAAGCTCCCAGAAGGTTCTGGGGCAGTCCCGGAGGCCCGAACCCACCGACCATGATGCTTGCGCCATCAGGGATGTCCGCAACGGCCTCATCGAACGAATTAAAGACTTTGTTCTTCATGCTCTTCCTATTTCTAGCTAGTCTGATCCATCGTCCAATATCCCCTCCACCGTGGAGTTTGGTATTGGTATTACCCGATTGAAGGAAGCAATAGGCGGTGCGGCGCTTAGCTCCATGCCTTCTGTGCCGTCTCCATGACCAGTTCCATCTTCCGCCACTGCTGGTCTTCCGTCATGATGTTGCCGGCAGCCATCGAGGCGAAGCCGCACTGGGGGCTCAACGTCAGGTTTTCCATCGGCATGTACCTTGCAGCCTCATCGATACGCCTGAGCAGGTCATCCTGCTTCTCCATCGTGGCGTCCTTGGTGCTAACCAGACCCAGCACGACGATCTTGTCCTTGGGAACGAAGCGCAGGGGCTCAAAGTTGCCGGATCGGTCCGTATCATACTCCAGCAAGAACCTATCTACGTTCAATTGATTGAACGCCTTCTCCGCCAGGGGCTCGTAGCCGCCTTCCGCGTACCATTTACTCTGGTTGTTGCCCCGGCAAAGGTGTATAGCCGCCACAGCCCCCGCACGGCGCGCGCCTTCCAAAACGGCGTTGTCGGCAGCGATGAACTGGTCCAGCGCGTCTTCCGGGTCCTGGCCGTTGTCCTTGAGTACCTGCCTCCACTTTGGGTCGACGAAGTAGCTGTAGCGCGGTGCGTCCACCTGGATGTACTCCACACCTTCCTGTACCAGCGCGGCAACCTCTGCTCTGAGGATAGCGGTTATCTCGTTGAGGAGGTCTGTGCGCGTGGCGTAGAACGGGTCTGTGACTCCGGGCTGGAATACCAGGGCCGGAAACTGGTTGGGGCTGGGCACCGTCATCTTCACAGGGCCAGCCGCGTGGGTTTTCAAGAAAGCGGTCTGCGCACCGGTCAGTCTCCGCGTCTGGGTCAGCTTGGCACCTACCACGTTGTCTGTTCCCTGGGCTTCAGGATCGCCGCCAGGGCCTTTCCAGATACGGACGACAGGTCGGTCTGTGTGGACAAACCCTTCTACCGATTCCATGAAGTCGTTCTGGAAACCGCTGCGACGGAATTCGCCATCGGAGAAGATGTTGAAGCCAATACTCTTCTGTTTATCCAATACCTCCAGAATGGCCTTGTCCTCAATCTCTTCCAGTTGCTGAGCGCTCAAGCTTCCCGCTTGAACAGATGCCCTGGCATTTTTCACAGCCTCAGGTCGCAGGAAACTGCCCAGGTGGTCTGCTCTGTACTCCAAAGCCATGATGGTGATGCCCCCTTTAGATGCTGTGCGTCAGCGGGTGCATGTTACCGGAATGTGCCTGGTTACGGTAGCCTCTTAGCTAGGCAAACAGCCTTTCGACGAAACCGTTCTCATGTTCCTTAGAAGCAAGCAGATTACGCACTATCCTCGTTATCCTTGACTGATTATCTTTGCTGGGAATATTATTCGCGTATACCTCAGTAAAAGAATATTTGTATTGTATGAGCGAATGGGATAGGGATATAAGATGGATCTTCGTGAGCTTCGGAGTTTCTGCGCCGTAGCCCAATATGGCAGCATCACCAAAGCAGCTGAGCAGCTCCTACTGCGGCAACCCGCGGTTACGCTCCATATACAGGAGCTTGAGCGTGAGACCGGCGTCACACTGCTGGACAGAACCAAACGGCCCGTTCAACTTACACCTGCGGGGATCCACCTTTCTGAGTTGGCGAAGCCACTCCTCAAGCAGATCGATTCGCTCCCAACGGAGACCGCTGCGTATGCGCAGCAGGGCAAGCTCACCGTGGCCTCTACGCCGGAAATGTCCCGGAACATGCTTGTGGATGGCATTGTCTCCTACCGCGAGACCTACCCTGACACCCGCCTGTACGTTCGGGGAGGCCCCCTCCCTGAAGTGCTGCGGATGGTGAGAGACAGAGAAGCAGACCTGGCGTTTGTTCCTATCAACGAGCGGTTTGGGGATTTCAACGTGGAAACCTTGTTCACCAACGAACGCGTCCTCTTGGCCCCGCACGGCCACCCAATTCTCGACCAGCCAATAGATCGACTGGAGCAGATCGCCGCGTGGCCTCTCATCGTTGGAGGCGGAGGCGGGACCAGAGACAACCCCTCGCACATTGAGGGCAAGTTCAACCAGAGCGGGTTGGATTACAACGTCGTCATGCGTCTGGATAGCTTCGACGCGATCAAGCAGTACGTATCAAAGGGCATGGGCATAAGCATCATGCCGCGAGTGGTGCTGGAGCCTGATGACGAGGAGAACTTCACCATCGTTGGCCTAGCCCATCTTTTAGATATCCAACAGGTGGGCATCATCACCGTCCGCGATACCATCCTTTCAGATCCAGCCCAACGTTTCGTTGAGATCCTGAAGAAGACGATTCCTCCCCACATCTCACCTCAGTGGCCGTAAGTATCTCTGTTCCGATGTGTTGATCTGTGGCATCCTGTACCAGCCTTAGACGAGGCACACTCTCCATAGAGCGAGGTATGAACAATGGCAACACCAAACATCGACCCGAAGCGAACGGCATTGATCCTCTGCGACTTCCAGAACGGGCTTGTCATGAGCCAGCGACCAATCGAACCGTGGGGGGCGAAGACGCTCATCGCCAACGCCAAGAAGGTGCTTGACCACGCTCGCAAGGTAGGCATGGCCATCATCTATGTGCGCGTCGGCTACCGGCAGGACTTGAAGGACCTGGCGCCCAAGGCGTTCACACCCGGTGAAACCTGGGGCTCCCCTAGTCTGGCTGTCGGAAACGTTGAGCAGCAGATCGTAGAGGAGCTGACGCCTGAGCCAGGCGATTTCATCGTCACCAAGCACACCATCAGCCCATTCAACAACACTGATATCGAAGTGTATCTCCGACGTGCCGGCGCAGAGAATATCATCCTGATGGGATACTCCACCACTGCCGTCATCATGGGGTCGTTCCGAGACGCCGTGGACAAAGATTACAATGTGGCCGTAGTCAGCGACGCTTGCGCAGCGGGCACCAAGGAAGAACACGAAGTCAGCATGAACCTCATCTTCCCACGCAACGGTTGGGTGGGCACTTCCGACGAGGTCATTGCCGCTATCGGCTCGTAGCGTCGAGGTGCGCTCCTCCATTATCGATAAGAAAGACCCCGGTCACTTGGAAGTGACCGGGGTCTTTTAGCAATCAACATTACTATCTGGGATTGCTTCTAACGGTTACCTCGAGGTACACCTTGAGAATCCGGCCCAACAGGGTACTCGGTCGTCCGTGCGTAGTGCCAATCGCCCAGGGCTTCCTGCCAGTCCTCGCCAGGCGCCACAAAGGATGTGCATGACCGTACTTTATACAGTTCTGGATTTTCCGATCCAGGTGGTGGGGTGCCGTCCTCTTCCAACGCCCTTGCCGCTGCCAGAATCTGCCTCCTGGCCCGGATGATGACTGCATCCGCAGTCCCTAGATGCTCCTTGGTGCGGTCCATTATGGGCCCCATGCTCCACTCCAAAGCTGCATCTTGAAGGCGTATGGCTGGAATGCCCGTGAAGTTCCTGGTCTTCTTCGCCTCAAGGTTCATATGGAAGTCAGTCTCAGGGCCGACCGCAGACCACCAGTTGGGAAAGAACGTGCCCTTCTGCTCTGGCTTTAGCGGACCTGAACCGTCTACCAAGACCCCGGGCTCGTCAGCCAGATCTTGGCTCGGCCACTTGGAACCCTTAACCGCCTTGGTGGGATGCCATTGAAGGCCAAAGTGCATGGTGTATTCATCATCGATAGGCACATATATGGAGAGCGGCACACCGTTGTCGCTGCCGGGGAACATCCCGTAGAAGGGGAAGAGGAAGTGAGTAGTGCGCCAATAGCTGCTGCCATCACTCTCTGGCCGCGCTGCACCGTAAAGCAGACCGTAGTCGGTCTTCTGCATGTGGAAGGTAGCCGAATGCTCGGGGTGGTATGAGCCGTACTTTGGATCGTCCTCCGGGTGAAGTCTGCTGTGCAGGAAGAAGAGGTGCGTCGAGTCCAACTCTCCCTCAAGCCCCTGCATCCAGTTGCACTGGTAGATGAACCGACGATTGTGACGTCTCTGCTCTTCAGGAACCAGGCCCCACTCGAACTGTGGCACCCCAGGAGGGTTTTCCTGATCTGGACCCATATACGCCCAGGTAATGCCACCGAAGTCAGTACCTTTGTACGATGTGATCTTCAGCTTGTTCTTAAAGTTGCTGCTAGTTGGCTCGTTAGGCATTTCGATACAGTTGCCATCAACGTCGAACTTCCATCCGTGATAGGCGCAACGCAGGCCATGTTCTTCATTCCGTCCAAAGTAAAGCCCTGCCCCACGGTGGGGACATCGCTCCTGGGTGAACGCAGGGGTACCATTGGTGTCTCGCCACGCAAGGAGGTCTTCGCCTAGGATGCGCACGCGGATCGGCTGGCCGTCCGGCTCCGCTTCCCAGGTATAGTTGACTGGAATCCAGTACCGGCGCATCAACTCGCCCATGGGCGTGCCAGCGCCTACCCTACTCAGCAGTTCGTTCTCTTCCCTTGTGAGCATCGTTCCCTCCCACTGTTACCGTCTGAAATCGATTTTACACCAACTAAGCAACCTTCGTTCTACTAGGCCGTTCTACTAGGCGCTGTCCGCGCATGCGCTATACGCGCTGGGGCCGTGCTAGCCCCAGAGCTCCTTGGATGCGATCGCTGCGCCTTCAGACATGGCCTGGAACTTAGCCCAGCAGATCTGGGCGTGGCCCACGCGAGAGCCGATGCCACAGTCAGTCCCAGCCATCACGTTCTCTTTGCCCACGATGTTGGCGTAGCGGACCAGTCGTTGCGCTACCAACTCAGGGTGCTCGATGAAATCGTTGGAGTGGCCGATGACGCCAGGGATGAGCACCTTGCCGTCCTGCAGTTTGACGTCCTTCCACACCGTCCACTCGTGGTCATGACGTGGGTTGGAGGCCTCGATGGAGTAGCCAACGGCCTTTACGTTCAAGATGATGTCCACGATATCAGCTAGAGGGATATCGAACTGGTGCGGGCCGTGATAGCTCCCCCAGCACGTGTGGAAACGGATGCTCTCCTCCGGGATGTCCTTGAGGGCATGGTTCAGCGCATCTACCCGTAGCTGGGCAAACTTCCTGTACTCCGGCACAGTCATGTCAGGGTGAATCTGCCAGGCGTCAGGCAAATCCGGGTCGTCGATCTGAAGCAGGAAACCCGCATCGACGATGGCTTTATACTCAACAGCGAGGGCGTCTGCAACTGCGAAGAGGAACTCTTCAGCAGTCTTGTAGTACTCGTTCTTCAGCCAGTGCTCCACCGTGCCGGGCGTGATGGCCGGAAGAAAGGTCTCGTTGGGCTTGGCGCCTTTGAGGCCAACGTTGAAGTTATCGATGTCAGCTTGCAAGTCCTTCTGACCGATATACGTCACAGGGCCGGTGCACACGGTCTGATCAGCCGTATTCTGGCCCGTAGCAGCCCCAGAGCGTCTGGCACCGATTTCGAAGTACTCGGCGAACACGGCGAGGTCACGACCACCTATGGCGCCCATCCGAGGAGCATTAGGGTCTGCGGGCCGTGATTCCAGCCCACCAAGGCGTTCCTTCATGTAGTTGCTGAAGCTGGACTTGCTCAACTCGCCGTCGTTGACGCTATCGATACCTGTCTCGATCTGCTTCTTGACGTTCTCGCCGATGACCCGCTGCAGGTCTTTTGTGAAAGCTGCCTCATCAACGGCTTCGTCGCGGCTCTTGGCCATGACTCGCTCCCGAAGGTCGGCGGGCCTTGGCAAGGTGCCGGCGTGCATGGTGAGAATCCTGTCTGTGCTACGGATCATCGGTGTCTCCTTCATCTGGTCGATTGGGCTACGACCGTATTGGTCAGCACTTGTGAGGGATAGTACAGAATTAATCTAAATACGTCAGCCCCGAAGAATGGATACTTATGATTCGTGCCACGTATAGTGCTAGAAACTTTGGCGTTTAGGCCTGATTTTCAAGCCACAATGAGTACACTACCTTGCGAGGCATGCGCGTCGCTTTCACTACCTGCGCGACTGCTTCCTTCGCGCCCAACCCCTGCGACCTCAGCCTCAATAGCTCTTCCTTCGCCGTAATTCTGGTTGCCTCGGTGTCTACCGGAAGTTTGGAAGTCGCGCCCTCAATGACCAGGGTGAACTCACCTCTTGGCTCCTGAAAATAGTCGACTGCAGCTTGTAATGTTCCCCGAAACACCTCTTCATGCACTTTGGTCAGTTCACGACACACGGCGATGCGCCGCTCACCCCAGACCTCCAGCATGTCAGCCAGGGACGCGACTACCCGGTGGGGTGATTCCAGCGCCACGATGGTCTGCGGCTCAGTGCTCAACGACTCAAATAGTCGTTTGCGGTCGCCTTTGCGACGGGGTAGGAAGCCAATGAAGTTGAAGCGTTCGCCCGGAAAGCCTGATATGGACACCGCTGCCGTCACGGAAGAAGGGCCTGGAATGCTGACTACTGGTACACCATGCTCACCAGCCGCTGCGACCAGGCTGGCACCGGGGTCGCTGACGCCGGGGGTTCCCGCTTCAGTCACCAGCGCAACGTCGCCCTCTTCCAGAATGCCCAGCAACTGGGGAATCCTGGCTGCAGCATTGTGCTCCTGGAAGCTGAGAAGGCGTGTATGTATTTCGTAGTGAGTAAGTAGTTTACGTGTAGTTCTAGTATCTTCCGTAGCTATAACGGCAACGTCACCCAGCACACGTAAAGCACGAGCTGACATGTCTTCCATGTTGCCTATTGGTGTTCCGACCACATAAAGACTTGGCATTCACTCTCTCTTTAGATAGTAATAAACCATTGTTGGCTAGTTTTTACCGGTTGCTTGGGTTCATCTCGTTCAGCTCCATGGTGATGCCGTCCGGGTCCAGGAAGTAGCAAGCCAGGGGTCTGTCCGGAGCAGCACGCATCGGCTCTCCCTTGAACGTGACTCCTTTGGCCTTCAGCGCCTCGTACGTCGACTGCACATCATCCGTGTTGAACGCTATGTGGGCCACACCAACATTACAGGTAGGGAGAGCCGGTTGCTCGCCCTTGGGTGCCAGGTACTCGATAAGCTCAAGTCGGAAGCCGTCCAGGGTCAGGTGGGCCATCTTCAAGCGTGCTCCAGGCATTGCGACGATCTGCTCTATCGCTTCACCTTCCAACTCGTAGATGCGGTCGATAGTGAAGCCGATGACATCGGTGTAGAACGCCACGGACCGTTCACGGTCGCTCACGGTGAAACTGGTGTGGTTGTGTCCGGTTATCACGCCGCTAGACATCCCTATCCCCCTCGCGTATGCTCCGTGCAGTTTCCAGGTAGAGCTACCCATCGCGTCTACTCGCCGGAAACAATCCGATGCTATCAGAGGTGGCTCCCGATGACCATCGCAGCCAAGGTTCAGAAGGCAATGGAAGGGCAGTCCTGGATACGCCAGATGTTTGAGCTTGGCATTCAGATGAAGCAGGAGCACGGGGCGGACAAGGTCTTTGACCTATCGCTGGGCAACCCCATCCTGGAGCCGCCGGAATCCGTCATCAAGGAGCTACAGCGTCTTCTGGCAGACCCGCCGCCTGGGATGCATCGTTACATGCCAAACGCTGGCTATCCTGAGACCCGCGCCGCCATTGGGGCTCACCTTGCGACGCAGATGGAGCAACCCTTCACAGGGGGCCACATCGTGATGACCTGCGGCGCGGGCGGGGCACTGAACGTCATTTTCGAATCCATCCTTGATCCTGGCGATGAGGTCATCATCTTCGCGCCGTTCTTCCCTGAGTATCCCTTTTACATTGAGAACCACGGCGGTGTGACGCGCATTGCCCCAACAGACTCGGCTTTTCAGCTTGACCTGGACACCCTCCGCCCGATGTTGACGGCGAAGACCAAAGCCGTGCTGGTCAACTCGCCGAACAACCCGTCAGGCGCTGTATACTCGGCAGCCTTGCTGGAGCAGCTTGGAACACTCCTCGCGGAGACAGAGGCCAAATACGACAGCGCGATTTACCTTGTCAGTGACGAGCCCTATGCCCAGATAGCCTACGATGGCCTGGTGACGCCGCCGATATATCCGGCCCACCATCGCTCGGTTGTAGCTACATCGTTCTCCAAGACCCTGGCACTTCCCGGTGAGCGCATTGGCTACATTGCCGTAAACCCGGGCTGCCCCGATTCCAGCACACTGGTAGACGCGTTTACGTACTGCAATCGTGTACTGGGGTTTGTGAACGCACCCGCACTGATGCAGTGGATGGTGCGTGACGCGCTGGACGTGAGCGTGGACGTGAGTTGGTACGAGAGCAAGCGGGATTCCCTATACAAAGAACTCACCGGCATGGGCTATGAACTGGTGAAGCCGGAAGGGGCGTTCTACGCCTTTCCCAAATCACCCATCCCCGACGATGTGGCCTTCGTCAAAGAACTGCTCAATTGGAAGGTGTTGGTCACGCCTGGGGCCGGATTCGGCTCGCCTGGATACTTCCGTATCTCTTTCTGTCTTGAGGACTGGGTACTTGAAGGCGCGATGGAAGGGTTCCGAGAGGCCATCAAAGCGCATAAAAGCTGAGACTCCCGTAAGCGGGAGAGCCAGATACAAGGCCAGTGTCCCCACTTACGCGCCCTAACGTTCTTTTGTGTCGTTTTCACAAGGTGCTACTAAGAGACAAAAAATAAGAGGGGCCGATATGGCCCCCCTTATTACGGCTTACCCATCTCTGTGGGCGGAAGCAACCCGAAGGTTACTTCAGGCCCTCCAGAGATGGAGCCGTGGACATTCTACTGCTACTAGCCATAGGCTCTCACCTCCTTTCCACTGCAGACTACGCTAGCACAACCCCATTCCAGAAACAAGAGGGGTGGCATGCAATTTGACGCCCTAGGGGCCTACGGGTAATCTGTGCTGTAATGATGCCCGATGAGTGCTCCGGCTAGGAACCGCTACCCACGGCTTTGCAACACAGCATCTCTCCAGAAGACGACGACATTGCGATGCCAGCCCGTGCCTCGCGACGGCCACCAAGGAAAGGACAACGGTTTGGCACTCTTCGGTCGTGAAGACCAGCCCCCCGCAGACACTGAAGGCGATGCGCCCTTGGCGGAGCCGTCTGCTACATATCAAACCGACGAAGAGATATTCCCCTCTGCTAGGTACAGCGGGATGTTCGCCTCGTTCCACTACTCGGACTTCCGCCTCCTCTGGGTCGGTCAGCTTGGTTGGTCTGGTGCCAACTGGATGGAGCAGGTTGCCCGCAACTGGCTCATCTGGGAACTGACCGGCTCTGGCGTCGCCCTTGGGCTGGTCAACCTCTTTCGAGCGTTGCCGCAACTGTTCATGGCCCTGCCATCCGGTGTGGTAGCCGATAGGTTCAACAAGAAGTACGTGCTCATGGCCTGCCAGTCCGTCACAATGAGTAGCTACGTGATCCTCACCGTCCTGGTCTTCACAAACCTCATCCAGGTTTGGCACATCTACCTGTTCTCGTTCCTCATGGGCATCTCCATGGTGTTCAACCAGCCGGCCCGCAATGCGCTCATCCCTAGCCTGGTGCCGAAACAGAACATGATGAACGCCTTCGCGTTAAACCAGGTAGCTATGAACTCCATGCGTGTGGTAGCACCCGGCATCGCAGGCCTGATGATAGGGTTCCTGAGCATCAAGTCGGCCTATTTTAGCGCGGTGGTGCTGTTCACCATCGTCATCGTTGCCACCATCCTGCTCGATGCGCCCAGAGCAAAGAGCGTCAGCAAGACCAGGAGTGCCAGCGGCCAGTTGAAGGAAGGAATCTCCTACGTTGTCAGCAACAAGAACATCCTTGTAGTGATGATCGTCGCCCTGGCGGTTTTCACCTTCGTCATGCCGTACAACACGCTGATGCCCATGATGGCTGACGAAGTGCTGGACATCGGCGCGCAGGGTTTTGGGTTGCTCCTGTCATTGGCAGGTGTAGGAGCGCTCATCGGCGGACTTACCGTAGCCTCGTTCAACGACATCCGGCATAAAGGGATGTTGTTCCTTGTATCATCTCTGGCCTATGGGTTCTTCGTGTTCCTGCTGGGAGTCTCACCCCATCTTGGTCTGGGTATCGTGCTGCCGATCATCGTCATGGTTTTCATCGGTGCCGCCCAGGCCATCTTCATGACCGCAGGCAACGTTGCCCTGCTCGCTCAGGCCCCGGAAGAGCTGCGGGGGAGAGTCTTGAGCGTCTACAACCTGGACCGTGGGCTGATGCCACTAGGCTCTATGGGCGGCGGCGGCCTGGCAGACGCGTTTACAGCCACAACGGCGCTCATGGTGATGGGCGGCACGGCTGCGCTGATGATAGCAACAGTTGGCGCGCTCTCGCCCCGTATCAGGCGACTCTAACCCCTACATTTGCCTGCCACCCCAGTATTTAGCCTGAGAATCAAGTGGTATCATGCCTCGGTGTCCATAGCGGCCTGAGGTATAGCGTTGTCATTGTTCGGCAGGGGAAACGGCAAAGAAGATGCGCCTTCTGAATCAGAGGGCGCTCCGTCTGATTTGGAGGAGCCGGAAGACAGTATATCCCCGATAAAGCCTAGTAAGGGTGGCATTTTTGCCTCGTTCCAGTACCGCGACTTCCGATACCTCTGGCTAGGTCAGATCTCCCAGGCTTTAGCTCTCTGGATGGAGCAGATCGCCCGTCCGCTGCTGATCCTCTCCCCCATCATCGACGGTTCAGCAGTGCACCTGGGCCTGGTATTTGCGGCCCGTACGGTTCCTCAGCTTGGCATGGGGGTCTTTGCGGGGGTCATCGCGGACTGGTACGACCGACGTACCATTCTGCTGGTTGCGAAAACAGGGTCTGCGACGATGAACTTCATCCTGGCCGCCCTTGTGCTCTCAGGTACGATCGAGCTATGGCATATCTACGCCCATGCCTTCATCAAAGGCGCGTTCAACTCCCTGGATCAACCTGCGCGTCAGTCCATGATTCCCAGTATCGTTCCCCGTGAACAACTGACAAACGCCGTCGCCCTCAATAGCGCCACCATGAACACCATGCGTATCGTGGGCGCTGCCGCGGCAGGAGTGCTGGTAAAGTACATCGGGTTCGGCGAGACGTTCCTGCTGACCGCCATCATATTCATCGGCGCTGTCTTCTTTACGTACAAGCTCTCACTCCCCCCTCAGGCAAAGGTGGAGAACAAATCGGTCAAAAACGCCCTGCTCAGCTTCAAAGAAGGCGTTCAGTACGGGTGGTCGACTCCTGCAATCCGGTGGGTCATCTCCCTGGCCATGCTGTACTTCATATTCGGGATGTCCTACATGCAGGTCTTCGCCCCGTTGTTCGCCAAGGATATTTTGGAAATCGGCGAAGATGGGTTCGGCTTGATGCTGTCGTTGACCGGGTTGGGGGGAGTCGTTGGAGCAATGACCCTGGCTGCGATGAACCTGCGTCAACATCGAGGATTCGCGCTGATGTTCGTTATGTCAGGTTTCGGATTAATGCTCATTGTATTTTCCTTAAGCACGTACCTGGCGATCATTCCGCTTTCGTTAGGGCTCATCATCCTGCTCGGCATGTTCCAAACGCCCTTCAACACGCTGGCAAACTCAGTCCTGTTGGACTCCGCGCCTGCTGAGATGCGCGGCAGGGTCATGGCGCTCATCAGTCTGGATAGGTCCGTCATCACGATAGGCGCCACAGCGGCAGGTTTTACGGCTGCAGGACTCGGCGTTCAGCAGGCTCAGATGATCTTTGGTGGAATTGTGCTGGCGGGCGTATTCATCATCGCCACCACTGTTCCTGCGGTCAGAAGGATCCAGTAATGTCTATCCATCCAAATTCACAGGCTTTAGTCTCCAACAAAAAAAGGCCCCGATAATGTCGGGGCCTTTTTTCTGTTCAAACGCACCTACGCCGGTTGTTTTACGCGCTTCTTATTAGGCACTTTCAGTGGTTTTGCACCATTTGTCGCCTTTTCAGGTTTGTTTCCATTCAGCAACGGCCTCAGGTAATCGCCTGTGAGGGAACGCTCCTGCGTCATCACCTTCTCCGGAGTGCCGATAGCGATGACCTCGCCGCCCCGGTCGCCAGCCCCTGGCCCCAGGTCAATGATCCAGTCGGCGTTCTTGACCACGTCCATGTGGTGCTCAATAACGATGACCGTGTTGCCAGACTCCACCAGCCT
Source organism: uncultured Dehalococcoidia bacterium (assembly GCA_913049785.1). Taxonomy (GTDB): domain Bacteria; phylum Chloroflexota; class Dehalococcoidia; order Lucifugimonadales; family UBA1127; genus UBA1127. The sequence continues at coordinate 14,257 of CAJWXP010000035.1, forward strand.
GTGCAGCACACGCATCAGCGCGGCCACGTCCTCAAAGGATAGCCCTGTGGTCGGCTCGTCCAGGATGTACAGCGTATTGCCTGTAGCGCGCTTGGAGAGTTCCGTGGCCAGCTTGATGCGCTGAGCCTCGCCGCCGGACAGGGTCGTGGCAGGTTGGCCGAGCTTGATGTAGCCGAGCCCAACATCCTTCATCGTCTCCATCTTGGAGCGGACACGTGGGAGGTTCTGGAATAGTTCGAGCGCTTCTTCAACGGTCATGTTCAACACGTCAGAAATGGAATAGCCACGGAACTTCACTTCCAGCGCTTCACGGTTATACCTGGCGCCGTTGCATACCTCGCATGGCACCGTCACGTCCGGAAGGAACTGCATCTCGATCTGGATGTACCCACCGCCCTCGCAAGCCTCACACCGACCGCCCTTTACGTTAAAGGAGAACCGACCTGGCTTGTAGCCGCGCGAGCGTGCCTCCGGGAGTTGTGCAAACATCTCCCGCATTGGCGTGAACGCGCCGGTGTAGGTGGCCGGGTTGCTGCGGGGGGTTCGGCCGATGGGCGACTGGTCTATGTCCACAACCTTGTCGATGGCCTCTGTCCCGGAAATGGAAGAGTGCTCTCCCGGCTTGTCCTTGGCACGGTAGAACATCTGCGCCAGCTTTTTATGCAACACCTCGTTCACCAGGGTGCTCTTGCCTGAGCCAGACACACCGGTCACCACTACAAGCTTGCCCAGTGGGAAGCTGACGTTCAGGTTCTTCAGGTTGTTCGCCTTTGCGCCTTTGACCGTGATGGCTTTTCCGTTGCCCTTCCTCCGAGTGGCAGGGAAGGGGATCTTCTTACGGCCTGATAGATACGCGCCGGTCAGCGATGCCTCACTCTTCAGGATATCTTCAAGGGTACCCTCAGCTACGATGTGGCCACCGTGTTCGCCAGCACCCGGGCCGAGGTCGACAATGTGGTCTGCAGCGCGCATGACGGACTCGTCGTGTTCGACGAGGAGCACCGTGTTGCCCAGGTCACGAAGTCGCTTGAGGGTGTTGATCAGTCGATAGTCGTCTGCAGGGTGGAGGCCGATTGTGGGCTCGTCACACACATACAGCACGCCCATAAGGCCCGAGCCTATTTGTGTCGCCAACCTGATGCGCTGAGCCTCGCCACCTGACAAGGTGGAAGCCGTTCGTTCGAGCGTCAGGTACTCCAGCCCAATCTCCAATAGGAAATGCAGCCTGTTATCGATCTCTTTCAGTATCTGCCGTGCAATGAACCTGTCTCTGTCGTTCAGGGCCTGGTCTTCGGCAATCAGCTTCGGATCTTCACGCTGCACGGCCTCAGTCCACGCCCTCGCTCGTTCGATGTTCAAGGAGCACACATCGATGATGTTCTCGCCGCAGACCAGGACACCCAACGCTTCGGGCTTGAGTCGGCGGCCACCACAGCGGGGGCACTGTTGCTGAGCCATGTACCGCTGAATATCAGACCTGACGTGGTCTGACTCCGTGTCCTTGTAGCGGCGCATCAGGTTCGGGATGATGCCCTCATAGCTTGTTTCCCAGGAGAACTCTCTGTGGCGGTGACGGCGAGAGCGGTGGCGCATGGTGAATTTGTGGTCGGGATCACCGTACAATACAAGCTGCATGACCTCTTTGGACAGGTCTTTTACAGGCGTTTTGGTGGAGAACCCGTGGGCCTCTGCCAGGGAGTTCAACATGCTGTTGTACCACGGCCCGGCTATGCCAGCGCGCATCCACGGCGCGATAGCCCCCTCTGCAAGTGAGATGTCAGGGTTGGGAATGACCAACTCAGGGTCTACCACCAGCTTGAAGCCCAACCCAGTGCATTCCGGGCACGCGCCGTGGGGGTTGTTGAAGCTGAACGTGCGGGGCTCGATCTCTCCAAGGCTGATAGTGCAATAGGGGCAGGAAAACTGCTCTGAGAAGATGATCTCCTTGTTCTTGTTGACGGGTTTACGGGCTTTACCCCGACCTGTGGCTGGGGCCTCGGCGGCGGCAACGCTGCCATCCGATGCAGTCGAATCGTCCAACGCTGAGACGGTTACCATACCCTCAGCGAGCCCCATGGCCGTCTCCAACGACTCGTGTACACGGCTCTGCTCAAGTTCATCATTGATGACCAGACGGTCAACCACTACCTGGATGTTGTGTCTGTATTTCTTATCCAGATTGAAGGTCTCGGAAAGGTCATGTACCTCTCCGTCTACTTGAACGCGGACAAAGCCCTTTTTCTTGGCGTCCTCAAAGACGTCTTTGTACTCACCCTTACGGTCACGGACCACCGGGGCCATCAACATGATCCGGCTACCCTTCTCTAGGGCAAAGACGGCATCCGCTATCTGCTGGACAGTCTGCCGCTCAACGGCGCGACCACACTCCGGGCAGTGAGGCTTACCCACGCGTGCAAAGAGCAATCGCATGTAGTCGTATATCTCTGTGACTGTGCCCACTGTGGAGCGAGGGTTGTGCGAGACGCCCTTCTGGTCGATCGCAATGGCAGGGGAAAGCCCTTCGATGTAGTCGACGTCAGGCTTCTCCATACGCCCCAGGAACTGCCTCGCATACGCAGACAACGATTCCACGTAGCGACGCTGCCCCTCTGCGTAGATGGTGTCAAAGGCCAGGGAGCTCTTGCCGGAGCCGGACACGCCAGTCACAACGACAAGCTTGTTGCGGGGGATCTTCACATCCACGTTCTTGAGGTTGTGCTCCCGTGCTCCCTTAACAATGATGTGTTCCAGTGTCATAGGTCCCTCATAGTGAACTACATAGGCCTCAACCCGTTGCTGTAGTTTACGTATTGTATCACCGTATGTGATTCCATCGAAGTAATCTACAGGTAGTTTGAACCAGTACTGCTTGGCGCAGACATCTCTGAACATAGCCAATAGCCTTCACTGTGCACAATAACTACACCTCAAAAATCTGATCCGGGGGGAGCATATGCGGAATCGCTGGCTGGTGTTCCAATCCTTTGCTTTGGTGTTTATCTCTATAGGAATCATTGGGTGTGGTTCGTCAGATGGTTCCACACCACCAGAATCTTCCGCACCCAGGGCCGAAGCTACCGGTGAACAGATATATCTCACTGTAGGCTGCGCCGCGTGCCACGGCCAGGACGGGGAAGGTTCGGCCATCGCGCCATCGTTGCCAGGCCATAGCGTCGAGCAAGTCAGGCGCCAGGTGCGTGCTCCAATAAATACCATGCCCCGCTTTGGAGTAAACGCTATTTCCGATAGCGAACCTGACCGGCTAGCGGAGTATATTGAGGAACTCAGCAGTACAGAAATACACCAAGAATCTATGGGCCTTGAATTAGACGCAGTTGTAGCTATGCAACACTGGATGGCTATCAGCGCTCTCACTGCCGATGAAGTGGTAGAGGCCCACCATCACATCAATCATGCCATTGACCTCATAGAGGATCTCTCCGATCGGGAGCAGATGGAGGCAGTGCTGGTTGATTTAGACGGTGGCTATCTGCATGATGCTGAGCACGCCATTGAGAGTATGCTGGCGGGAGCAGCGGAGCCGGAGCTCACATTTGGAGAGCTCCATTTACAGATGGCCCTCTCTGCCATTGCAGAAGAAGCTGCGGACGATGCCACGCATGGCCGAACGGGTGTTGGTCGAGCGGTGTTGGGAAGCGTCGCCGACAGACTTGCACGTCACTCCGGGGAGCCGGTACTCCTCGTGCGGGCTGGGTAGCGGAGAGCTTTAGTCCCCTCGCCGCAGCGACACGTGCAATAAAAAAAGAAGGCCCGCTCAAAATGAGCGGGCCTTCTTTTTCTTTCAGCGAACGAGATTTCTATCTAGGCGACTATCTCAATGTGCGGCTCGCTGGACTCAATGATCTCGCCAATATTGTGGCCCATGACACCACGGGCTTCCAGCGCGTTCATCATCGAACCGATCTTATCCGTGGCAACCGATAGCAGCAGACCCCCGGAGGTCTGTGCGTCACACAACAGGAGCTTGGCGTCTTCTGAGATGCTGTCATCCCATCGCGTGAACGCCAATGCTGACTTCAGGTTTCGGTGGGTTCCGCCAGGTGCGGTGTCCTGGGCCAGCAAGTCCCAAACACCGTCAAAAGCAGGCACATCGCTGAGTCGGATGCGCGCAGCCACCTTGCTTCCGTTGGTCATGCCGTTCAGGTGGCCTATCAGGCCGAACCCGGTGATATCCGTGCAGGAGTGGACGCCCACCTCCAGCATGGCTTCAGCGGCCTTATCGTTCAACTCCGCCATCACCCTGACGACCCCATCGATGACCGACTGCGGGGCCAGCTTGGCTTTCCCTGCCGTGGTGATGATGCCCGTACCGATGGGCTTGGTCAGTATCAACGCGTCGCCGGGCATCGCACCGGCATTGGTGATCTGCTCTCCGGGCTTGATGACGCCCGTGACCGCCAGACCGTACTTCGGTTCGGGGTCGTCCACGGTGTGGCCGCCAGCGATGACCACATTGGCCTCACCAGCTTTGTCGTAGCCGCCGCGGAGGACGTCCGTCAGTATCTGCTTGTCCAGGGTCACAGGGAATCCAACGATGTTCAGCGCCAGGATGGGCTTTCCGCCCATGGCGTAGACATCGCTCAGGGAGTTGGCTACAGCGATCTGTCCGTACATGTATGGGTCATCCACGATGGGTGGAAAGAAATCCACGGTCTGGATTATCGCCACATCATCGGTGAGTTGATAGATAGCAGCATCATCACCCGTCTCTACGCCAACAAGAAGGTTGGGATGCGTGTGTTTGGGCAGCTGACTCAAGATATAGCCCAGATCCTCTGGGCTGAATTTTGCGGCTCAGCCTGCGCAGTGGGCAAGCTCTGTCAGGCGAATTGTACTCTGTGCCATCGGTCCCCTTTCCTGGGTCGGTCTTGCGGCCCGCCGAATGAGAGCGAGACACACCGAATGATTCATTATAGCAACGCTGCTAGTCGATAGCTATTAGATGCCACTATCCAACGTCAGGGTGTACGTAGCTGGTTGCCCTGTGTAACGAGTCAGCGACGACACGATGACTGTAGCGCTCCGGATACCACTTCCGGCGATGTCCAGTTGAATCGACCCGTTATTGGCGCCGTCCAATGCCACGTTCCGCACAGCTACAGCGCCGTCGCTCCCGACGAGTATGACACGCACGCCGAAGGTCTGAGGCAGCACGTTGTCCGTGCGAACGAACCCTTCCGCCTCCCAGAGGCCGTCTGTCTCAGCGTCATCGAAGAAGCCAATCTCCGATATCTCGATGTCATCGATGCAGGCGCCGTCCAGGTGGATGGCATCATCGGACACCTGTTCAAACGCGAGCAATACGCGCGCCCCGGCGTAGGGCGTCAGGTCCATCGTCTCTTGTATCCATCCATCGCTTGGGCCATCGTTCGGGCCGTCACTTTGGCCCGTAAGACCGTGCCCGTAGCTGGTGCCTACAGGGTTGTCTTCGATGGTGTGCTGGCCGGGCAGAATGTCCCACGTTGCGCCGCCATCGCTGGAAGCCGTCACGTAGAGGAAGTCCCAGGGCGTCTCCAGGTTGTACCACGCCTGGAAGCGAAGTGTGGCCTGGCTCACATCGCCCAGGTCTATCTCCTGGCTGAGTCGCGTGTGCGTGGAATCGCCGCGGTTGCTCCACCAACATGACGAGCCGCTGTGGGGCGTCGTCGGGATGATGGCGTTGGTCGCTTGGCCCTGGAACCGCAGCGTCGGTGTGCCGGGTGGTAGCTCCAACGTCACGTAGTCGGCAGCGAAGGGGACGACTACGCCCTCCACCGTACCTCCGGGGCTAATGGAGCGAGGTGGTGTGACGGCGTTGACTCCAGCACCCTCGCCATACGTGTAGACGCCTTGCCCGCCGACGCCCAGCAGGTTTGCGACGGCCCAGTCCTGAAACAGGGTGGCGAAGTCCTCGCCTCGACCCACCTCGTCGAGGAACGCTTCAATGCCATCAATGCCGTCTTCCGGTCGAGCTATGAGCTTCGCCAGGCCCTGATAGCGGTTGTTCACGTAACGGAAGAAGAGGTTGGCGGTGGCGTAGTAGCCCCCGAGGCTGAAGGTGTGGTCAGGCCAGCGGGTCAGGGATATCTCAGAACGACCGCCGGGAGGGGTGACGCGCCTACCGGGTACAACAAGATGGGACACAGCCTCTGAGAGCCCCTCGTTCACCCACGTACCCTCTGTGGGGTCGATGTATGAATGGAGCAGGTGCTGCAATTCATGGGCTACAAGGCTGGTGAATGCGCTACCTCGAGTCCTGATAGCCCCTGCGTCCAGATAAAGCATGGGCCTGCTGTTGGTGTAGTCATAGACGCCTGCGTTGTACAAGTCCACAGAGGCGAAATACCCAGCGGCGCCACTGAGTCGAGTGTTGAGCATGGCAATGCGTGCACCGGGGCCTGTTGCCGAAGGTGGCGGAACGAAGCCCAGCATGGCCTGGGTCACCTGCGGGAAGACCACGTCCTCAAAGACCGCTGCCGCTGCTGCCAGGTCGGTCTGTAGAACGGAGTCGCCATCGCCAACGTACCAGGCGGCGTGAGGCGTCACGAGTCGAAGGGTGGCGTTGAGCTGCCCGATGCGCGGCCCGGCGAGGTCCACCAGCCAGAATCGCTCCACACTGCCGATGTCGGACGCAGTGACTACGGGGAACTGGGCCAGGCCAATATCTTGCCCGGTCCTGAAGCGCTTAGCCAAGGTTACGAGGTCACGAGCCGGGGGAATCGGTATGAAGGGAGGGGCCAGGGTGGGCACTGGCGTTGCTCTTGGATTGCCCGTCCTAGGAGTAGCCGTTGCCAGCGGTATGGTCGCTACAGAGGTACCCGGTATTGGAGCGGCAGTTGCCAACGGCGTTGGTGTGGGATTGATGATTGGTGGAGCAGGATCGCTACCGCAGGCGGCCAACGCAAAGGCCAATGCGATCGCCAAGGCCCACTTGAGTTTGCTGATTCGGCTCTTTGTTTCTACCGTGATAGGCATGAAGAGAGTGTAACGGTTCCCCTGCTAGCGTGTTGTTCCCTATCAGCTACGCCGCACTTGGTGGTTTGGATTGGCAGGGCAATGGCTCAGCGATGAGCTAAGCAACACTGTTGACCGCCTAGATGGACTCTTCTAGACTGCCAGCAGGTACGAGTAAGGAGCTACTACGATGTTGCATACGCGAATATGCGAACTGTTGGAGATTATGCCATATTCTGGGGAGGAGGATGCCCCGGAAGGGGAAATCCGTATACTGCAAAATATTTTACTAAAGTAATACTATGTGAAAAAATTAAGTATTTCTATATCGCAATAACTTATTAATCTGTAACATATTAAAATATTGGCATTATTCATTATAAAAGGTAAAACAAAAAATATATGTAAAAATGTACAGATTCTATATACAGCAGGTTTGATAAAAGGTTTTTCAATTATCAGCTCGGCTCAGATCCTGATTTAAAATAATTGTTTTGGAAATTCTTTTCAAACAATTATTCAGGAATCAGATTCGCCCGGCGATTTAAAAAAATTGTTTGGAGTATATGGGAATCAAACATTTTTGGAAGCAGATCCATTGAGAAATCGTCAAAATCGTTGTGATTTTACTAAAAATCAATGGAAATGTCGATTTTTTTCCGCGGCGCTCCGCGCCGCGGGTCAAAAAGTGCCATTTGAATCAAAACAATTTACTTTTTTGTCAGCAATCAGATTTTCGGGCGATTTAAAACAATTGTTTTCAATCAAAACAATTTTTTGAATCAAACAATTTCCTTGGGAATCAGGTTCGGGCCACTGATT
>CAJWXP010000036.1 GCA_913049785.1 uncultured Dehalococcoidia bacterium
ACGATACTATACCGTGCCGGACATCCGCCTGACGAACCCTCTGGGCGACCGCAAAACGCCCGGGCTTGCGCGGAGGCGGTGTTTACGCTGGGGGGGAGAACCGGTCGGGGGTTACACCCAGCCGCGCAGGTTCACGCTGGGCAGGTCGCTCGCGCCCATGAGGTACTTGTCGATACCGTGGGCGGCCTGGCGGCCCTCTGCGATGGCCCACACCACCAGAGACTGGCCGCGCGACATATCGCCGGCGGCGAACACGCCGGGCACGCTGGTCATCTTGTCAACGTCCGTCTCCACGTTGCCGCGAGGGTCGAGCTCCACCTCAAGTTGCTCGATCATGCCCTCTTTCTGGGGGTGCAGGAAGCCCAGCGCCAGCAGCACCAGATCGACGTCCAGGTCGAACTCACTCCCCGCGATCTCCTGCATCGAAAGCCGCCCGGACGCGTCGGGGGCGCCCCACTCCACGCGGACGGCATGCAGCTTGGTGACTTTGCGGTCCTTCCCCGAGAAGGACTTGGTCAGGATGCTGTAGTCGCGGATGCCGCCCTCCTCGTGAGCGGGTGAGCTGCGCATGATCAGTGGCCAGAGCGGCCACGGGTTGTTCCCGGGTCGTCCCTCGGGCGGCTCGGACAGGATCTCGTACTGGTACACAACCTCGGCGCCTTGGCGATGGGCCGTGCCCAGGCAGTCCGCGCCGGTGTCGCCGCCGCCCAGGATGAGCACGCTCTTACCGGTGGTCGTGATGCGCTCGTCCGGGAAGACGGCCTGATCGCGGTTGATACGATTCTGCTGCGTGAGGTAGTCCATCGCGGGGTGGATGCCGTCCAGATCTTCGCCCTCGACGCCAAGCCGCCGCGGGACCGTCGAGCCGCCGGTGAGACAGACCGCGTCAAACGCCGCCACCAACTCCTCTGCCAAAACGTCCACGCCCACGTCGATGTTGGTCTTGAACTCGACGCCCTCAGCGCGCATCACGTCCACACGACGCTCGATGATCGCCTTGTCCAGCTTGAAGTCGGGGATGCCCAGCGCGAGCAGCCCGCCCAGGTACTCGCTGCGTTCGTAGACCGTCACCTGGTGGCCCGCGCGATTAAGCTGGTAAGCAGCGGCGAGCCCGCTGGGACCTGAGCCGACGACCGCGACGGACTTACCCGTACGCTTGGCTGGCGGCTCCGGGACGATCCAGCCCTCCTCAAAACCCTTGTCAACGATCGCCTTCTCGATGTACTCGATGGTCACGGGGTCATTGTTGATGTTGAGAGTGCATGCGGCCTCGCATGGCGCGGGGCAGATTCTTCCGGTAAATTCTGGGAAGTTGTTGGTGGAATGCAGGGCATCCAGGGCTTCCTTCCACTTGCCCCGATATATCAGGTCATTCCAATCAGGGATGAGGTTCCCCAAGGGGCAGCCATGGTGGCAGAAGGGGATGGCGCAGTTCATACACCGCGCGCCCTGGTTCTTGGAAAGCTCCTCTGACCAGGGGAGGTAGATCTCCTGGTAGTTCTTGAGCCTGTCCTTGACGGGAATCCGGGTAGGAACCTGTCGTGTGAACTCTGTGAAGCCAGTGGGCTTACCCATTCGCCACCACACTTGAAGGCGCGGACTGCTTCCGCTCCTTCTCCAAAACTGCTTTGTATGCCACAGGCATAACGCGCACAAACTTCTGAATGACGGAATCCCAGGCGTCCAGCACCATACGTGCCTTGGCGCTGTCCGTAAATTGTGAATGTGCTTCGATAAGGAGTCGTAGCGTCGCCATGTCAGATTGCTCCTCCACGGCGTTAAGCTCCACCATGTCCATGTTGCATCGACTCGCGAAGTCGCCCGCCTCGTCGTAGACGTAGGCGATGCCTCCGCTCATACCCGCAGCAAAGTTCCTGCCAGTGGGGCCTAACACCACCACGCGTCCTCCGGTCATGTACTCACAACCGTGGTCGCCAATACCCTCTACCACCGCGTTCGCGCCGCTGTTACGGACGCCGAACCGCTCGCCAGCCATGCCGCGCACGTAGATGTCGCCGCCTGTTGCCCCATAAAGCAGCACGTTGCCGACGATGATGTTCTCTTCAGCCGTGAAGGTAGCCGCAGCAGGCGGTCGAACGATGATGCGCCCTCCGCAGAGCCCCTTACCTAGATAGTCGTTTGAATCGCCCTCAAGGTTAAAGGTGATACCTCGGGAGAGGAACGCGCCGAAGCTCTGTCCAGCAGAACCGGTGAGCTTTACCTTGATCGTGTCCTGCGGGAGGCCCTCATCGCCGTAGCGCTTTGCCACCTCGCCAGAGAGCATTGCGCCAGCAGCGCGATGGATGTTGGATACGTTGACCTCTATCTCCACGGGCTTCCGCTGTTCCAGGGCACCCTTGGCCTGCTTGATCAACTCCAGGTCCAGCGCCTCTTCCAGCTTGTGATCCTGGAGCTCACTTTGGTGCGTTCCGGAACCGGCGCCCATCGTCGGGGCGACCTCAGCCCTGTACAGCAGCGTGTCAAGGTTCAGACCCTTGGCCTTCCAGTGCCCTTCAACGCCGCTCCAGTCCATCCTGTCCGTGCGACCGATCATCTCGTTCACGGTACGGAAGCCCATATCCGCCATGACCTGGCGCATGTCCTCCGCCATGAACCTGAAGTAGTTCACAACGTAATCAGGGTCGCCGGCGAAGTGCTTCCGAAGCTCCTCGTCCTGTGTAGCGATGCCCACGGAGCAGAGGTTCAGGTGGCACTTCCGAAGGTAGATGCACCCCAGGGTGATAAGCGCCGCGGTGGCCACGCCGAACTCGTCGGCACCCAACATCGCCGCGATGGCTACGTCACGTCCTGTCTTGATCTGGCCGTCCGTCTGCACCACGATTCGACTTCGCAGGTCGTTGGCGACGAGCACCTGCTGCGTCTCCGCCAATCCAAGCTCCCAGGCGACGCCCGCATGCTTGATGGAAGACTCCGGCGATGCGCCTGTCCCGCCGCTGTCACCACTGATAAGCACCACGTCCGCTTTGGCCTTCGCAACGCCTGCGGCCACGGTCCCGACGCCCATTTCAGCCACCAGTTTGACGTGGATACGGGCGTCCTGGTTGGCCATCTTCAGGTCATGGATCAGCTGCGCGATGTCCTCGATTGAGTAGATGTCATGGTGCGGCGGCGGGGAGATAAGCTCCACGCCGGGCGTTGTATGCCGGATGTTACCGATATAGTCACTGACCTTGTGTCCGGGGAGCTGTCCACCCTCTCCGGGCTTGGCTCCTTGGGCGATCTTGATCTGCAGGTCCTTGGCGTTCACCAGGTACTCTGTGGTCACGCCGAACCGGCCCGAAGCCACCTGTTTGATGGCAGAGTTCCGTGAATCGCCGTTCGCGTCCAGTTTGTACCTCGATGGGTCTTCGCCACCTTCGCCTGTATTGCTGCGACCGCCGATGCGGTTCATAGCGATGGCCAGGGCTTCATGTGCCTCCCGGCTAATGGAACCAAGTGAGATGCCACCGGTGGCAAAGCGCTTCAGAATCACGTCGACCGATTCAACCTCGTCGATGGATATCGGTTGGTCTGCCGGCTTCAGGTTCAGCAGGCCCCGTAGTGTCTTATGGTGCAGAGCCTCATCGTTGGACAGCGCCGCAAACTCGTCATACAACTTCTTGGAATTCAGTCGCGAGGCATGCTGGAGCTTGGAGATGGAATCAGGGTTCCACATGTGGTCTTCCCCGTTTCTGCGCCAGTAGTACGCGCCGGGGTTCTCCAACTCCTGCCCGCCTGCAGGGCGATGCTCCGGGTATGCGAGGCGGTGCCGTCGCAAGACCTCTTCTTCCAGTGATTCAATGGTCAGGCCACCTATGCGACTGGATGTCCAGGTGAAGTATTCGTCTACCAAGGGCTGACTGAGACCGATGGCCTCGAATACCTGCGCGCCCCGGTAGCTCTGAACCGTGGAGATGCCCATCTTGGACATGACCTTGACCACACCCTTGTGGAGGGCCTTGAAGTAGTTCGCCTGAGCCTGTTCAATGGTCAGGCCGCTGTTGATTTGAGAGTCGTTCACCAATCCTGCCATCGTTTCCAGCGCCAAATACGGGTTGATGGCCCCTGCTCCGTACCCGATGAGCGCCGCGAAGTGATGGGTCTCTCTAGGCTCACCGCTCTCCAGTACGATGCCGACCTTCACACGGGTGCCCTCACGGATGAGGTGATGGTGAAGCGCCGAGACCGCCAGGAGGCTTGGGATGGGGACATGGTCGACATCGACGCTACGGTCTGACAGCACCAGGATCGTGTAGCCGTCCTTGATGGCCTGTGTCGCCTCATTACGCATCTTCTCCACGGCGGCTTTCAACCCGCCAGGGCCGGCGTCCGCTGCGAACAGTGTTGAGATGGTTATCGCCTTGACGCCGGGGAAGTCTGCCGCACGTATGCGCTCCAACTCCTCGTTCGTCAGCACGGGCTCCTTCAGTCGAAGCTGCCGAGCATGCAAAGGTGTCTCATCAAAAAGGTTCTGCTCGGAGCCGATGAACGTGGCCACTGAGGTGACAAGCTCCTCACGGATCGCGTCCAGGGGAGGGTTGGTCACCTGAGCGAATAGCTGCTTGAAGTAGTTGAACAATGGCTGGGGTCTGTCAGAGAGGATGGCCAGCGCCGTGTCGTTGCCCATTGACCCGATCGGTTCTGCTCCGCCCTCTCCCATCGGTAGGAGCAGTATCTGCAGCTCCTCCTGGGTGTATCCGAATGCCCGCTGACGCTCAACCAGCGTATTGAAGTCATTGCCGTGCACCTGCTTGGGGGTCGGAAGGTCTTCAAGATCAACGACGTTGTCCTTCAGCCACTGGCCGTAGGGCTGTCGGGCGGCCAGGGAGTTCTTGATCTCGTCATCTTCCACGATGCGACCCTGTTCGAAGTCGACGTAGAACATGCAACCGGGCTGGAGGCGCGACTTGAACCGCACCTCTTCAGGGGGTACATCCAAGACACCCGTCTCAGAGGCCATGACCAACAGGTCGTCGTTCGTGACCAAGTATCGCATGGGGCGAAGGCCGTTCCGGTCAAGGATGGCGCCGATGCTGTTGCCATCGGTGAAGGAGACCATCGCCGGCCCGTCCCATGGCTCCATCAGCGAGGAGTGGTACTCGTAGAAGTCCTTCTTCGCCTGATCCATCGGGATGTGGTCGCCCCACGCCTCTGGGATCAGCATAAGCATCGCATGGGGCAGGGATCGTCCAGTGTGGTACAGCAGCTCCAGAGCGTTGTCCAGGCTGGCGGTGTCGCTCTGTCCATCACCGATGATGGGCATGAGCTTCTTCATGTCATCGCCGAAGTCTGTCGACTCAAACAGCGCTGACCTCGCATGCATGAAGTTGATGTTTCCGCGCAGGGTGTTGATCTCACCGTTATGGCAGATCATCCGGTAGGGGTGCGCCAGCGGCCAGGCACCAAGGGTGTTCGTACTGAACCGTGAGTGCACCATGGCAAAGGCGCTGGTCACGTCCTCATCCTGAATGTCCAGATAGAAGGACGGTATCTGAGAAGACTTGAGCAACCCTTTGTACACGATTCTGTTCACCGAGAGGCTGCATAGGTAGAAGTTCTCACCATCACCCAGGTTTCGCTCGAAGGCCGTCTGCTCGATGACCCTGCGGATGACGAAGAGTTTGCGCTCCAACGTAGCTGAGTCGGTAGTGTCGTCGCCACGGCCGACGAAGAACTGCCGAATGACGGGCAGTCGTGAGCGGGCCAGCCAGCCGATGCTGTCCGGGTTCACCGGGACATCGCGCCAACCCAGGAACTTCTGTCCCTCCGCTTCGACCGTCTCCTGAATGATCGTCTGGCAGTCCGCGCACGGCTCATCCTGGGGAGGCAAAAACACCATGCCCACGCCGTATTGGCCCACTGGAGGCAACTCAAACCCCAGGGTAGGGGCTATTTTGCGAAAGAACGTATCCGGTATCTGGAACATGATGCCTGAGCCATCGCCCGTCTCAGGGTCACAGCATTCGGCACCACGGTGTTCCAGGTTGTTCAGCACCTCAAGGCCTTGCTCAATGATGGTGTGCGACTTCTTTCCAAGGATGTTCGCCACCATGCCCACACCGCAGGCGTCATGCTCATGCTCTGGGGAGTAGAGCCCTTTTTCAGCAGCGGATTTCTGGGCGACTTGTAGCGCCTCCAGATACTGCTGCTGCTCTTTAGTGATACGCCTATTAATTGCCATGAGAGCCCTCTTTCGAGAAAAACAAAGATGAAACGCACCTACAGCAATGCGTGGTGCCTTTCCCCCGGTGGTGCCTGGGATTCGGTCAGACGATCTAGGGCGGTTTACCCTGCTTATGTCCACCGTTGAAGTTTAGGAGTTTACACGGCCCTCGCGCGCCGGTCAACGTATGCCGCTACGGGTGCGCGAGGTACGTAGTACCTACGAAACCCTATTATTCGTGAAAAAAGGCGCGAATGCAACCAGCAGGATTCATCCTGCACCTAAATTACCTGCGGTTACCTATGCAGCGCCCCTCTGCTGGAGGATTTGATATATAGGTATGAATAAGCCAAATTCTGCCGTCCACCAGGGAACTTGGGTCCAGGGCTCGCCCTGGCTTAGCCCTGGAATATTGCTTCTGGTAGGAACGCTGAGACCGTGACGTTAGGCATATCCACAGCGTTGCTTATCTTCAAGTCGACAGCCACGCTGCAGATGACGTACGCTTGCTCCTTGGTGAAGCCACGGTCTTGCAGCAGGTCTATCATCTGGATGAGGGCGTTGCGGGCCGCCAGGTTCAGGTCGCCGTTCTCTTGCGTCCCCTCTTCAGTGATAGGCATACCCATCGTTGCGATGAAGTTCTGAGGCGCAGCCCATTCCGCAGCGGCGAACATCCCCGGATGCGAAAATCGAGGGAACGTGATGTGTTGGCGTTCCGCCTCGCCTTTGAGCACCTTGAAACGCACGGCAACTGTTGCGCTCGTCTCGATGGCCGTCAGGCAGCATTCAGAGTCGCCCTGGGCGAAGTGGGCGTCTCCCGCCGAGTAAAGTCCACCTAGCACGTTCACTGGCACCAGGAGCTTGGAGCCTTTGGTGAGCTGCTTGATATCGAAGTTGCCACCGTTCTCCCGTGGCGGTGCTGTGCGAAGACCCTCGCTGGCGATGGGCTCTATCGACGGCACGGCGTCCTGAGGGTCAGGCAACTGGGCAGCTCCACCGCGTTCCACCAGGTCAGCCTCCCTACGCGTCCAGTCTTCAAGCTGCGCACGAGAGGGTGCCACCCCGGCTGTTCCCATGAAAGGCCCTGCAGGTATGCGGACGCCCGGCACTTCCGGAGCTGTAGCCCAGCCGTCCTTCAGTGCCCAGTTGACCAGCAGCGGATGATCGATCACGTCCTTCAGGAACCCTGCTCCCGGCCTGACCCGAGTCCACCCATACGATTCAGGGATGATGTCCAGATACTCGATCTCCAGCAGGTCGCCGGGCTCTGCGCCCTGTACGTAGACAGGCCCCGTCAAAGGATGGATCGCCTTAGTGGGTTTGGGCTCCAGAACGCCGGGCTTCGTCTGGCCATCGGAGGCGTCACGTGTCTCCAACACCACCTCTTCGCCAGGTGCAGCCTCCAAAATGGGTTCAATGTCGGGATGCCATCGATTGTGTCCGGTGCCTGGGTCGTCTATTAATCTGAGGCTTCGGTTGATCGTTACGCTCTTCATCACTCACCCTTATTGGATTCAACTTTGACCGGATAGTCTGGCCACACTCTTGTGCCTGTCAGGGAGCCTGGGTCCAGGGCTAAGTCCTTGCTATGGGACTATTTTGTCCGAGTCCGGTATGTAGCCCGGGCTGTTCATCACCACATAGGTCATGTGCCCCTCGAACACGTAGGGGACGTCTTTGGGGATCAGGACCACATCGCCGCCGGTGACAGAGCCCTTCTCGTTATCACCGATCTCGAAGTCAGCCTCGCCATCGACGATGTAGTAGACGCGGTCGCTGATGGTGTTGACCACCTTCTCGTGTCGACCGAACAACGTCACCCACGTGAGGCTGATGCTGTCCGTATGGCTCTGGTTGATGATGCGCTTCAACACCAGGGGGCGGTCCCCCTGGGTGTCTGTCTTAGTGTCACTGAACTTGATGATCATGCTGTCCTTTGGTACTCAAATTTGCTTAATGTCTATGTCCTTCAACTTACCGAGAATGATTGACCAAGTAAGGAATACCGACAGGTCATTAAGGTGCAGGACAAGTCCTGCTTATAAGGCGTTGGTCTTGAGCCACTCCAGGTACTCAGTGATGGCGCTTTCAAGGGTGTACTCCGGCGCGTATCCAACGTCTTCACCGATGCGCGAGATGTCAGCGACGGGGTTCGCCTTGCCTCTGCCACTAGCACCTTTTTGCAACTCGATTTGCGCGCCTGGTACAACCTTCTTGACCGCGGCGGCCACCTCGCCGTAGCTGTCAGCGCGACCGCTGCCGATGTTGTACACGCGATGCGACAGGCTCGGCGCGAGTTGCAGCTTCTGGATGCCCGTGGCGATGTCCTTCACATAGGCGTAGTCGGACCGATCGTCCTCGAACGGCGCTCCGGTCAGGCTCCCACCAAAGTCGACTGGTGCACCCTTGGCCGCTGCGTGACTCATGCGACTGTGCGCGCTGAACATGCTGTAGTACAGTGGGCCGAACACGCCGCTGATGCGCATCATCACCACTTCTACACCAGTCCGGTCACCGTAGTGGAGGCCCAACACCTCAAAGCTCTTCTTGAAAGCATCGATAGGGCTATTCGTTTGCACGTACAAGGGGCTGTCCTCTCGAAAGGGGCCGTCCGGCACCAGCCCGTACACGGAGTTGGAGCTGGCTACAGTCACTCGCTTGACGCCCAGGATGCGGGCGGCTTCCAGTATGTTGACCAGGCCATCCATGTTGACCTTCATCTCCTGACCAGGCGAGAGCACACCCAGGCGCGGCGAGACCAGATGCACGATGCCTGTGATGCCGTGCTTTACCCCTGCTTCCATCACCGCATGGGAATTTGTCGTGTCCACTCGTTCAGGGAACACCCGCTTGCCGATCTCATCCTTCCAGAAGTCAGGCTCCCGTTGGGCGTTGTTGTAGCCCACCACCACGGACTCGCCTGCGTCCAGCAGCTTGCGCGTCGTGTGCATTCCTATGAATCCGTTGCCACCTGTGACTAGAATCATATTCGTTCTCCATATTTATTTACTCGCTTGGGTATTTGTCGGGAACCTAGTCTAGCCCAAGCCCTGGTTAGGTAACCTCGGGTATATAGGGCCAAGTTTTAACCCTAGGCCTCGATAGCGCCCTTCATGGCCAGGTAGTATCCGTAGATGCCGAAGCCGTACACCGAGCGCTTGCATACCGGGAGCACAACCGAAGCCCCACCTCGTGTTGTAGGGTTAGTGATGTGCACCTCTGTGCTGGGTACGTTGACCTGCCTCAGAGCGCCGATCAGGACTGGTACGCCCTGGTTAAAGCCTGCCGGATTGATGATGATCGCGTCCGTGCCGTCATCATGAGACGCGTAGATGGCGTCCGCTACTTCACCCTCAACGTTGGAATGGAAGCACTTCACCTCCACGCCCAACTCTTTGGCATATTCCTCAATCTTCTTGTTGTATTCCGGCAAGGTCATTGGCCCGAAGACGTCCACACCAACCTTGCCACGCATGTTCATCCCTGCGCCATGAATCACCAGGATTTTTGTCATAGTTTGACTCCCCTCCCCACCTGTGCTGCGCGAAGCATACAAAAACCCCCTCCGTTTAGGAAGGGGTTTCGCTGATACCACAAGTGCCGGGGACTGGTCTATGGGTCAGGAGGCCGCTGTTTGCTAGCAGCCAGAAGGGTCTTTAGTCCCCTCGCCGCAGCGACAAACCCCGCTGGTTAGATGGTCGGAGCTCTCAGGCCGCCCGTGCCGTTTTGGTCGTCAGAGCCGTTCTGGAATTGAGGAGCGGGTTCGCCAAAGTTCATTGCGTACAACGAGGCGTAGAGGCCACCCCTCGCCAGCAATTCTTCGTGGGGCCCGGTCTCAATGATACGACCCTGATCCAGCACCACAATGACGTCTGCACTGGTGATAGTGGACAGTCGGTGGGCAATGACCACAGCCGTCCTGCCGTGCAACACAGCCTTCAGGCTCTCCTGGATGATCTTCTCTGTGCGCGAGTCGATGCTTGCGGTCGCCTCGTCCAACACGATGATGCGCGGGTCGGCCACCACGGCGCGAGCAAAGCTGATGAGCTGACGTTGGCCCATGCTCAAGTTGCTGCCACGTTGCTGCAACATGGTGTCGTAGCCATCATCCATGTCCATGATGAAGCCGTGCGCACCTACCGCTGTTGCCGCCGCTTCTACCGCCTCATCACTGGCGTCCACACGTCGATACTTGATGTTGTCCTTGATGCTCATGGAGTACAAATACGGCTCCTGTAGCACCATGCTCATCTGGCCGGACAGACTTTCCCGAGTCACGTCCCGCAGATCATGTCCATCGATGCGGATAGAGCCGCCGGTCACGTCGTAGAACCGGTGCATCAGCGCTACCAAGCTCGTCTTCCCGGCACCGGTGAGCCCCACCAATGCCACGTTCTGTCCTGGCTGAATATGGAGGTCTATGTTGTGGAGGACTTCCTCCTGTGGGGTGTACCCGAAGGACACGTTGTCAAACACTACGTCGCCCTTTATGAGAGGCAGCTCGATAGCATCTGGCTTATCATTCATTTCCGGCTTGATGTCCAAGAGCTCAAAGATCCGGGCGCCGGAGGCCATGGCTCGTTGGAACATGGTGTATTGCTGAGTCAGCATCCGGATGGGCTCAAAGAAACGTTGGACGTAGATGAGGAAGGCCACCAGGAAGCCCACTTCCAATGCTCCATCGAAGACCCTGATGCCGCCCACTACAACGACTAGGCCCATGGAGAGCACCGTCAGCGTCTCCACCACTGGCATCAACAAGGCTGAAAGCAAGGAGGCGTGGATGGTCATATCAAGGTGGTTCTTGTTCAGCGTGTCAAAGTTGTCCAGGTTCACTTCCTGTCGGTTGGTGCTCTGGGTCACCCGCACGCCGGAGACGTTCTCCTGAAGGTTCCCGTTCACCGCAGATATGGCCATTCGTACGCCCAAGAAAGTAGGCCTGGACTTCTTCTGCCACGTGATCATGGTGATGATCAATAGCGGGATCAGGGAGAGCGTTACCAGGCCCAGGATAGGGTCCAGGTAGATCATTGTGGCGCCAATGAAGACCAGCATCAGGATATCGCCAACTGTGGTGATGCCCACGTCCGTGAACTCCTGGAGTTGGTGCACGTCGTTCTGAATGCGGGACATGATCCGTCCCACTTCATTCCTATCGTAGAAGGAGGTGGCCTGGCTTTGCAGATGTGCAAACATTTCCGTCCGCAGATCGTGCAGCACGTTCACCGTTAAGCGAGCCAAAGCTATGTACTGCAGGAAGTTAAAGACCATGTTGACGAACACGTTACCCAGGAAGATCATCCCTACGAGAGAGAGGCTACCCCACGCATCGCTGTCACCACGCACACCCAACACAAAGCTGTTGATGCCCCAGGCGATGATGATTGGCTGAGCAACCATGGTCAGGATGTGGCCCATCATGCCCACGAACGCGATGATCGCCCAGAAGCGGTATGGCAGTGCATACCTCACCAGACGCATCACGACCCCGTGGTCATAGAGATTTCCCATGAGCACGTCGTCTAGATGGGAGCGTCCCAGGTGGCCGTAGCCGCCACTACGTGTGGTCAATCCGATCCATCCTTCTCGCTTGACTGTTGGACTTCTTGTATCGCGGCCTCTTCCATGGGCTTCAGCTGCGATTCGTACAAGTTCAAATACTCGCCGCCCTTGGCCAGTAGCTCCTCGTGGGTGCCTCGCTGATCGATGTTCCCGTCCTTGAACACCAGGATGATATCGGCGCTGCGTATCGCGCTCAGCCTATTGGTGACCACAAACGTGGTTCGTCCGCGCATGACCTCTTCCAGCCCTTCCTGTACCAGGTGCTCCGTGTGCGCGTCCACGCTTGAGGTGGAATCGTCCAGGATCAGCACAGGTGGGTTCATCAGAAGCGTCCTTGCGATTGCAAGCCGTTGCTTCTGCCCGCCGGACAGGCCGCCACCTCGTTCTCCTACTACGGTATCGTATTGGTCAGGCAACCCGGCGATGAACTCATGGAGCTGAGCAATGGAAGCCACCTCGCGGATCTCTTCGTCGGAAGCGTCTCCTTTGCCGTAGGCGATGTTCTCTCCGATGCTGGCTGTGTGGATGAACACATCCTGCTGCACAATGCCGATGTTGTTCCTCAGCGATTCCAGCGTCACGTCGCGCACATCGATACCATCTATGGTGATCGTGCCCTCCGTGGCGTCATAGAAGCGTGGGATCAGGTGCGCAAAGGTCGTCTTGCCGCTTCCGGGTTGGCCGACCAGTGCTACAATCTGCCCCGTCTCCACCTCAACATTGATTTCGCTCAGAGCGTCGTTGTCGCCGTCATAGGACAGCGATACGTTGTCGAAGACCACCTTGCCCTTCACTCGGTCCATGACCACCGCGTCAGGCTTCTCGTCCACAGGAGACTCCCAGTCAAGTATCTCGAAAAGCCGTTGCCCAGAAGAGGCTGCACGGGAGAAGCTGTTGACCATGAAGCCCATCATCCGCACCGGCTGCGTAAGCAGGCCCATGTAGAAGATGAAGGCCGTCAGTTCACCCGGCGTCAATCCATTGTAAACAACCGCCCCTGTCGCCTCGTTGATCACTCTTCCATCAATGACAGATTGTCCGCCAACCCACAGGATGGCGCCAAGTGCTGCCAGGAAGGCAAAGTTCATAACGGTGAAGTTCTTGGCCCACATCTTCTGGGCATCGTAGATCGCTTCCCGCACCGCCGTCGCCCTGACACCGAACTTACTTTTCTCGTAGTCCTCCGCCGCAAAGGCCTTCACCACCCGCATCCCGGAGAGGTTCTCCTGGATGGTGGTCACCATTTCTCCGGTTGCCACCTGAACCACCATCCACCGTTTCCGGAGAATCCTGCTGGTAGTTATGGCCCGCCATGCCATGAAGGGCACAAAGGCCAGGCTCACCAGTCCCATCTTGAGGTCCGTTAATAGCATGGCAACGGCAATACCTATCACCATCGCCACTACAAAGCCAAACCGGACAGCGCCCATGTTGATGAACATGCGCACACCCTCAACGTCCGCCGTTGCGCGCGACATCAGGTCGCCGGTGTTCTGTTTGTCGTGGAAGGCAAAGCTCAGGTGCTGGAGTTTGTTGTAGAAGGCGTTACGGATGTCATAAGCAACCTTCTGAGAGGTAGATTCAGCGAAAAAGGTCTGGCCAAAAGAGAACAACCCTCGAGCCGTTCCAGCCAAAAGCAGGGCGATCGCAAGAGTCCAGAGCCCTGAAACGTCGCGC
The DNA here is from genome assembly GCA_913049785.1 of uncultured Dehalococcoidia bacterium. GTDB lineage: Bacteria > Chloroflexota > Dehalococcoidia > Lucifugimonadales > UBA1127 > UBA1127. Next base: position 13,403 of record CAJWXP010000036.1, read on the forward strand.
TCTCCGGAGTCCAAGACATTCGTGATGCTCTCGCCGATGAGGTATGGCACGGCCAACGCCGTGACCGCTGCGCCAATGACTGAGATATACCCTAGTGCGAGCCGTCGTTTGTGCTTCTTGAGGATGAGTTTGATGATGCGGATAATGGTTGGCATGTCTGCCCTTTAATCTATAGCTAGATAGGGTGCATGTCAAATAAAAGTTAAGGAAAATCACGCCTTGCGCCCTTTGCCGACAAACCGCTTTGTTTCGACGCAATGGGGAGGAAAAGACGCAATCCGTAGCATAAAAGCGGCGTCAAGTAGCCTAACTTGGTTTCTCCGCCACCACGATCATTCGTCGAGTACCAACGTCATACGGCTCCGAATCGTATCCGCCGTAAACTGATTGGAACGTCAGGCCAGCCTCTGCCAACATGCCCGTGATCTCAGCCAGCGTGTACAGCCGAATGGTCAGCCCGTCCGAGTGGCGCATGGAGCCGTCAGACGTGGTCACGATGAAGCTGTTCTGTATCCGGCCGCGCTCCAGGTCGAGCTCCCGGTGCTCCTGGTACACGGTGCCGTTTGGATCGACCCTACGCTCATCCACGAGGTTGTTGGCGACGACCCAATCTCGGTTTATCAGATCGATCAGGAACTTACCGCCGGGCTTCAGCGCCTTCGATACCTGATGAAGCGCCTTCAAGTCCTTTGCGTCCGAGTCAAGGTACCCAAACGACGTGAATAGGTTGATCACTGCGTCGAATCGCTCTTCGAAGGGCACCTGCCGCATGTCGCTGCACACCAATTCAAGCTCAACGCCCGCCGCCGTTGCGTTTAACGCCGCCTGCTCCAGGTACTGTGTACTCAGATCAAGTCCGGTCATGGTCAACCCGGCTTTGGCCAGCAATACAGCGTGCCGCCCGTGTCCGCAACAGAGGTCCAGCACCTCTTCGCTAGAGGACAAACCAAGCACTTGCTGAACGAACACGGCTTCCACCACAGCGTTTTCAGGCGAGATCGTCTCCCGATACGCGCCCAGGTAATCGTCGCCGAAGAACTCCATGTAACCAGGTATTTCCAGGTTGCTCATCAACGGCGTCCCGCAGCGAGTTTTCGTGATTCCGGCAGGGAGCGCAGTCGTAGCATCGCCAGTGTGCCAAGAGCCGGGCCGATGGCCAGTACAGCCCATGCGATGCCCCACCCAAAAGCATCTTGAAGCTGCGGCACCAACCAGATAGTGAAGACCGTCAGCGCGAAACCCAGACCAGTCTGAAAGGTCAGGGTCGTGCCACGATATTGCGGCTCGCTCAGCTCTGTGATGGCGGTGGAGAACTGGGCTGAATCAGCGATGACCGATGCACCCCACACGATAGCCACCAGCCCGATGACCACCGTCCACTCCATCGGCAGGAACCCGATGAACAGCGCAGAGCCACCGCTCAACACCATCGCCACACTCGTCGCCAACGTCCTGCCATACCGGTCTGCAGCCAACCCGCCAAGTACGCTGCCAGCCGCTCCGGCGAGAAACACGGTGAAGGCCATGACGCTGGAAAATGCGATGCTGTCGCCAAAGATGGTGCGTGTACCGTATACCGCCGTCAGATACGCGCCGATCCATGCCCACATGGCGTACAACTCCCACATATGGCCCAGGTAACCAAGCAGGGTCAGTCGCTGACCACGATCGGTGAAGACGGCGAACATGGTCCGAGGGTTGAAGCGCGCACCACGCACATCGAAGGGGCCGTCAGCTCCAAAAGCCAGTACCAGCAACCCACCTGCCGCGGCCAGCAGCGAGCTTCCCCACACCGTGACCTCCCAGTTATCAACGAAGGCTGAACGGAGCAGGTGCGGAGAGCCCGACCCGATAGTAAGAGCCGCGATCATCGCGCCTAAAGCAGCGCCACGACCTCCCTGGAACCAGCCGGAGACGATCTTCATCGCAGTCGGGTAAACCCCGGCCAGCGCCATGCCCGTCCCAAACCGGACAAGGAACACCAGGCCAAACCCGTCCACCGGCACAACGGTCAGGTTGAGGAGTGCACCTACGCCGGTAGCAGTCGCGAAAAAGATCCGTGCGGGGATGCGGTCCGGGAGGTTCAGGAAGGCGCTGATGAGTGTGCCGACCACAAACCCAAGCTGCACCGCGATAGTCAGCCACGCGAGGTCTGATGTGGAGAACCCCTTCTCACGTTCCAGCGCCGAGCCGATTGCGTTGGTGCTAAACCAGATGGAGAGGGCCAGGATGGTGGCAACGGATATGACAGCTAGCACCCGTCCTCGGGAACCGGCTGGGTCTTTAACCACGTCTTCTGCCAAAACTATCTCCTGATTCCTGCCATGTCGTTCTGGGCCTGTTGAAGAGCACGTATATCACTACATGTCATTCTGAAGGAGTTCTTCCGGTGAAGAACGACCGAAGAATCTCCACCCTTATATATGTTGCTAAACCTTCGAGAGTTTCAGATTCTTCACCGCGTTCAGAACAACAGCTGCCCATAACATCCTGAGCTTATCTGAGCATCTGGCAGTTGCCAACTATTCGCGGGCTCCGCCATCAGGGCGAGCCCGGGTGCAGTACAATAGATGCCAGCACTTCAAACCAGATGAATACCCGCATGTGTATTGTCGCGTCATTAGGGGAGTGAGCAACGTGATAACCCTGGAAGGGAAAGGAGCCCTCATCGTCGGCGCAAGACGCGTCGGTGCTGTCGTTGCTCGACGGCTTGCCGAGGAGGGCGTCAACCTCGCTATCAGCTATCGCAACTCGGCCAAGGAAGCGGAGGCGCTGCGAAGTTCCGTTGCCAGCATGGTCCAGCGCACAGCCCTCATCCAGGCAGACCTCGCCATTGAGGAAGACGTGCAGCGCATGGTGGAAACGACGACCAAGGAGCTGGGTAACCTCAGTTTTGTTCTCAACCTGGCGTCCGACTATCCTCGCACTCCCTTTGATACGCTCGACTCAAAATCATGGGACACTGCAATGGCTACCGCGAAGGGTAGCTACCTCCTGGCCGTGCATGCAGCAGGGGCCATGGCCAAGAACCCGGGGCCTACTCGTGGCCACATCGTCCTCTTTGGGGACTGGGCCGCCGGAGAGACCCCGTACAGTGACTACCTACCGTACCTGACAGCCAAAGCGGCTGTGCACTTCATGACACGAGCGTTCGCCGTGGAGCTTGCCGCCAAAGGCATCCTGGTCAACGCCATCGCGCCGGGCCCCACCAGGCGGCCGCCTGACATCAGCGAAGCGGTCTGGGAGCAAGGAGTCGTCGCGCAGGCGCCCTTGAAGCGTGAGTCTTCTGCGGCTGAGATAGCGGAGTTGATCGTCACTATCCTGCGCGGCGAGACCATGACCGGAGAGACGCTGCGAGTGGACGCCGGCAGACACCTGGCAGGCCCCGGTAATCAACAGTAGGAGCATTCCCATGGCACGACACAAGGTCACGAAGTCCATCGATTTCTGCTACGGACATCGACTCTTGGAGTACGATGGGAAGTGCAAACACCTCCATGGCCACAACGGCCTCATTGAGGTGGACATCGAAGCGGACTCCCTAGACAGCTTGGGCATGGTGATGGACTTCACCTCTGTCAGAGACATTGTGAAAGGTTGGGTGGACGAGAACTTGGACCACAAGATGCTGCTACGTCGTGACGACCCCGTAGCGCCGATACTCGAGGAGCTTGGCGAGCCCATTTATCTTCTGGACGATAACCCAACGGCGGAGAACATCGCCAAACATATCTACTTACAGGCCCGTAGTCAGGGGCTGAACATGGCAGAGATACGACTCTGGGAATCTCCAACCAGCTACGCCACCTACAGGGAGGGCTAAGCGTGGATGCTGTAGCCGTTCTGGCAAGCGGAGGGATGGATAGCTGTGTCCTGCTATCTGACCTGGCGGAGGACGCCAACGTTTCACCCCTCTACGTCAAAAAAGGCCTTGCATGGGAAGATGCTGAGCTGGCAGCTCTGGTTACGTTCATCGGTGCCCTGGGAAACCCCAACATCGGCCCAGTGACTACGCTGAAACTGCCGGTCAAAGACATCTACGGAAAGCACTGGAGCGTGTCTGGAGAGGGCGCCCCAGAATACGATGCGCCGGACAACGCCGTTTACCTCCCGGGCCGTAACGTGCTCCTCATCGGCCTCTCTGCCGTCTGGTGCAGCACGCACAAGATTCATCGCATTGCCATCGGTTCCCTGGGTAGCAACCCGTTCCCGGACGCCACTCCCACCTTCTTCGAGAGCTACACAGCATCCCTCAGCCAAGGCCTCTCGCACAGGATCACGTTGGAAGCCCCGTACCGAGGGATGACCAAATCTGAATTGATCAAGACCCATAGCCATTTGCCCCTTGAACTGACCCTGACATGCATGGCACCTACGGGCGGCGGGCATTGCGGCAATTGCAACAAGTGTCGGGAACGGCAGGAAGCGTTCGTAGAGGCCGCCGTACAAGACCGCACATCTTATGCCAAAAGGCAGGAACAGTAATGGATCGTTCTGAACGTCTTGATAAGCTGAAACCCCTTTTGCGACAGGTATTGGAGTTGCTTGGCGAAGACCCGGAGCGAGAGGGTCTGCACCGCACACCGGAACGATGGGGCGACGCACTGCTCACCTACACGCAGGGCAACGTTGCCGATCCCCAGGAGCACCTGAAGGTCATCTTTCAGCTTGACGAGGGCGACTTCCCCTTGGGTTCTGACGATATGATCATCCAGAACAACATTGAGTTCACGTCCACCTGCGAACACCACATCTCGCCGTTCAGGGGCGTTGTACACCTTGCTTACATCCCAAACCCGGAGAGTCGCGTCATCACCGGGCTGTCCAAGCTATCTCGTGTGGTGGACGTCTTCGCTCGTCGCTTGCAAGTGCAGGAACGGATGACCCAGCAGATAGCCCGAGCCATAGATGAGAGCTTGAACCCCCTTGGCGTCATCACCGTTGTGGAGGCGGTCCACTACTGCATGATCCAGCGCGGCGTCCAGCAGCGTGCCAGCACCACCATTACTACCGCCAGGCGTGGAGCGTTTTTGACCAATCCCGGCCTGGAAAATAAGTTCCAGGACTATCTACGATTGCGCACAGGGAACGGCATCATGTAAGCAGGGCGTGCCCTGCACCCACGTCGCCTTCGGCATGCCTGGAACCGAATCAGTACTTTGACCGAATAACCCTTGTGCCACCTGCCACCACAGTAAACAAGAACACATTACATCTCACAACAGGGAGTCCTATGAGCACCGTTCACACCACCAAAAAACCACGTCTCTTTTACGGCTGGTGGGTCGTGGCTATGGCCTCAGTGTTGGGCCTCATTAACGTCGGCGGCACAGGGTTCACCGTCAGCGTCTTCCTTGACCCCATGCGAGACGATGTCGGCTGGGGTTCCGGCGTGGTGTTCGGCAGCCTAGCTATGCGCACCATGGTAGGCGGGTTGTTGGCTGCATTGGCAGGCCCCCTAGCAGAAAATCGAAGGGCCCCAAGGGTCATGATGCCTGTAGGAGCGGTGCTCATCAGCCTCTCTTTCATCATGGTCAAGTGGGCCGACAGTGCGTTTGAGTTCTTCTTCTGGTACGGGGTGGTAGGAGCGGCCGGCACAGCAATCGGCAGCATGGTGATCATGGAGTCATTGGTGGTGAAGTGGTTCGTGCGACGGCGCGCTCAGGCCATGATGTGGTTTCAGGTAGGCCCGCCTGTAGGGCCACTCCTCTTCCCGGTCATGCTCACGGGGCTCATAGCATGGCTGGGCTGGCGTGATGCATGGCTATGGACGGGCGTTGGTATGCTGGCGCTGCTGCTACCTCTCACAGTCTTCGTCCGATCTCGACCCGAGGACATGGGACTTCTGCCCGATGGGGACACTCCAGAGGATGGTGATTTAAGCATCCCTCAAGAGAGAACTGGTACACCTCAGATCGAAATAGAAAAACCGTACAGTTTCACCCGGAGTGAAGCACTGCGGACAAAGGTATTCTGGATGCTCACGATTGCAATGTTCGTGGGAATGTTCGGTTTCCCTGGCTATCAGGCGCACTGGATCCCCTACTTCCGTGAGGTGGGGTTCGATGCCAAGACCGCGGCATTCGGTGTGTTCCTGTTCGGTGCCTTCTCAGTGACCTCACGCTTCATCTGGGGCTACTTCTCTACAGTACTTCCCATCAAACCCTTATTCACATTTCAGATAGCCATATCTGCTTTGGGCGTCATCCTGATGCTGGCCGTCCAGAACCATGCCACTCTCGTTATCTGGGCGGTGTTCCAGGGCATGACCATGGGGGTGTTTTTCCAGCTTCAGGCCATCCTCGTACCTGCGTACTTCGGTCGAGAGCACATCGGGGCCATCCGAGGCATCATGTGGATGCCCATGACGATCGCTGCCGGAGTTGCACCTTTGACCCTTGGATGGCTGCATGATCTGCAGGGCTCTTATACGAGTCCGTTTCTACTGATTATGGCCTTTTGGCTCCTTGCCGCTGCGTTGGTCTTCGCAAGCAAGCCGCCGAAACGACGGAACACAGTAAACCGATAAATTTCTTTTGAAGAAGGAAGATTTTTATTCTGGGCGTATAGACCCAATTTCCCCCAACTATACGGTCGAAGCAATTTCGAGATAAATTGGGTTCATCCTTGGGTCGTAGATCATCAGCTTATTAGGTTTGAGCCTTCGCTTCCTGTGTGAATATTCCCATGAACTTCTGGAAATCCCCTTCTGGGCTGATGATGTCCAGGAAGCGCTTCAACCCAGGTCAAACCATGCAGGTCAAGAATTCTAGAATGTAGCATTCTTCCCTCCCAATGGTACAGCGGGTACCAACAAAGCAGAAGTTCAAGTTCTCACCTTTACTGTGGCCACGCAGCACTCATGCCCAAAGATACTCAACTCCAATCATAAAGTCCCAATTCACGTCCACAGATCTCCCAAGCGGCAGTTTGATACGCCTCAATTGAAGTTGAATTGAAGCCAAC
>CAJWXP010000037.1 GCA_913049785.1 uncultured Dehalococcoidia bacterium
GGTATGGCGGCGGCGGCGCAACTCAACCACGCAGGACACCTCGTCACCCTCTACGAACGCAACGAGGTCATCGGTGGGCTGCTGCGACTGGGCATCCCGGACTTCAAGCTTGAAAAGAACGTAGTGCAGCGTCGCGTTGATCAGATGGCGGCGGAGGGTGTCACCTTCGTCACTAACGCCCACATCGGCCAGAACGTGCCGGTATCTGAGCTTAAGGACAAGTTCGACGCCATTGTGCTGACGGGTGGCTCCACCGTTCCCCGAGACCTAGATGTGCCGGGCCGGGAGCTTAGCGGCATCCACCCGGCAATGGACTACCTGACTATGCAGAACAGGACCAACACCGGTGCGGAGTTCCCAGAGTCTGAGCGCATCACCGCCGAGGGGAAGCATGTGGTCATCCTTGGTGGCGGAGATACCGGTGCCGACTGCCTTGGTACAGCCCATCGACAGGGCGCGCTGTCCATCCACCAGTTTGAGCTGCTCCCGGAACCCCCGGTTGAAAGGGCCGAGGGCAATCCGTGGCCACAGTGGCCCCTGATCCTACGGTCGTCAGCTGCCCATGAAGAAGGTGGGGACCGGGACTACAACATCCAGACCACGTCCTTCTCTGGCAGCAATGGCCAGGTAACCAAACTCCACGGCATCCGCCTTGAATGGGGACCACCCGACGAAACGGGACGTCCCACTATGAAAGAGCTGGAAGGCACGGAGTTTGAGATCGAAGCTGACCTGGTGCTCTTCGCGCTGGGGTTCCTCCATCCCGAGAAGAACGGGATGCTTGAGGACCTGGGCGTTGAGCTTGACGGTCGTGGCAACGTCACCACCACCACTGACCGCATGACCAACGTGTCCGGCGTGTTCGCCGCGGGCGACATGCATCGCGGGCAGTCGCTGGTGGTATGGGCGCTGGCAGAGGGCAGGCAGGCTGCTCACGGGGTGGATAAGTACCTCATGGGCGCAACACAACTCCCGGCACCACTGTCGACCTGAGGCTTGGCTTCCCCGGCTCTTTGAACCTGGTCTTTCCCCTGACACGCTTGCCCTTTCCCCTATGTGCTCTGTACGCTGTGACTGTAGGCAGTAGAAACGGGGAGCAGCATGTTGTGGGAATGGCTGGCGGCAATAGGTTGGAGCGCAGGCAGCGTAGCCGGGGGCATCGCTCTTTACCGTCGAGTTCGGTTTTTCTCCACCGTATGGGGAATCATCACCATCGCTGTGGTTGGTCTACTGTCGGGGGTGCTCCACAACTTCCTCAATGCGCTGTTCTCCATAGACGAGCCTTTCTTCTTCCTTCTGGCCATCTTCGGCATCGGCATGACACCTATCCTCGTCGCTCAATGGCTCTTCGAGGGAGGTTTTCACCTGTACAGGCAGTGGAATACGCATGGAGGCACGAATAGAATGCCAGGGATGAACGATCAGACATTGTATGCGGAAGTGAACGGAATTCGCATCGCCTACGAGCGCGGTGGGGCCGGCTATCCACTGCTGCTGATACACGGCTATCCGGAGACCCGGCGGATGTGGCGACAGGTTGCCGATGCCCTGACGGCACGGTTCGATGTGGTGTCGATGGACCTGCGCGGCTACGGCGACTCCGATAGGCCGTCAGACGAACTGAGCTACGACAAGCGAACGATGGCGGAGGATGCTTACGGCCTCGCTACACACCTGGGTTGGGACAAGTTCCTCGTCGCGGGACACGACAGGGGAGGCCGCACAGCTCGTCGATTGGCAGCTGACCATCCGGAGTCGGTGGTAGGGGCAACGCTGTTAGATATCCTGCCGCTGGAGTGGGTCTACAGCCAGGGTGCGGACGGCTACGCTCGGCGTTACTGGCACTGGTACTTCCACCTGCAGCGCGGGCTGGCTGAGCGACTCATTAACAGCGACCCTTCAGCATACGTCAACCACCTTTTCGCTCGCCGTGGGGACGTACTTGATCCGGAGAATGTAGCCCACTACATGGAGGTCTTCGCCAGGCCAGGATCGGTGGATGCTACATTGGCGGACTATCGGACTGCCTTCGATGTAGATAGGCCTCGATGGACGGAAGAGGTAGCCGCAGGGCATAAGATAACGGTGCCGCTACAGATCCTGTGGGGCGAGTACGGCAACCTGAACGACGAGCCTACGCTGGACATCTGGCGGGAGGTGGCGGAAGACGTGCGGGGCGAGGTTATTCCCGGCTCAGGCCACTACATCCCGGAGGAACAGCCGGAGATAGCCATTCGCTTGATGAATGAATTCGCTGACGAACTAGGCTTGTAAGGGCTGTGCCCATAAGCAGGACTAGTCATGAACCTAAAATCCCTGACGGTGGAAGTTTTACTGAGCCCCGCCTGAAGGCGGGACCATACATGCCTCGCCCTTTAGGGTGAGGGGTCTACGCAGAACTGTTGCTCTCACCGCGTGTTTACGCCAATATGTGAGTAGGATGCTGCAAGGAGAACCCATGGACCAACCTGACTTCGATAGAGCAGAGTTGCCTGAGATGGCCAACTACCTGGCTGTCTGGTTGTTGGGGATGCGCGATTGGTGCCCCACCTGCCACGGACGAGGCTCGGTCGCGGACCCGGACACGCCGAGCGACCCTACCAAGACGAAGAAGTGCGAGAAGTGCGGGGGACGTCGGTGGATGGGAGCCATAGACCTGGAGCGGATGCTGGTCACGCTGAGCCATCACCGTCGCGAGGTCAGCATCAACCTGGCGTATAGCCCAAACGGCTACGCGGAGTGGCTGGCGGTGGATAAGGGCTATGCAGAAGAAGTGAAAGAAGCTGATCCGCTCCATGCAGTGTATCGCCTGGCAGGCAAGGTCATCCTGCGACTGGAGAAGGACGGTGGGCTGAGTCGAAGCGTGCCCACGGACTACATCGATCACTGATCCCGCTGTGCGGGAGACCCAAATTCCTGCGGTTACCCATGAGTGATGTTTTTCAGACAAATCAGAAGCTCCCTACCAATTAGGCAGGGAGCTTCTTTTCATTCAGAAGTATGTTTATCGACTAAAGCTCATAAAGGTCGCGGGCGTTCAGAGGCTTTAGAGTCTGGCTGATGGAGGTGTGGCAAAGGGCTTGAAGAAGCTGTGGAGAAAGGAGTGGGAGTGGGCCCAAGTGTGCGCCCGCTTCAGCCCCTTGACCGGGATGCCCTCTTGGTGGGAGATTTTGATAGCCTGGTGACGCGGGCTGGGAGACAGCGGGGCAATGGCGGGAAACTCAACCTCACAGCCCAACTCCTCAAGCTGTTTTTTGAGGCCGTCGTAGCCTTTGGTCTGCATGTTTGGAGCTATGTAGATGAAGAACTCACTGGCCCCTGACACCTCATCGAAGTGCTCAGCGCCCGTGCCGCCCATGCGCTGCCTACGTTCTTTTCGCGGGAACTCCGGGCCTCTTGCATTTAACGTCACGGTTTCAACCACCTTTTGAAGCTACCACGATTGTACAGTCGAGGCCTTTAAGGTTCAAGCCGGGGCATGCCCTACGTTGCGAGGCGCGATGCATCGGCGGGCTTCGCCTCAGGAGGCGCCGGCGGGATTGCTGAGAAGATGAACACAGACGCCAAGATGGCAACCACTGTGAAGACGCTGAATACCAGACCGTAGCTGGAAGTGGCGTCGTAGGCGACTGCGGCCACAAGAGGTCCCAGAGCGTTAGTGGCCATCTGGGCTGGTCGAGTGATGCCTCGGATCGCACCAAGGGAATGCCTGCCGTAGTAGTCCGCGAAGATGACCTGCTGCATCATGAACGATCCACCTTGCAGGGTGCCGTGAATCAGACCCCAGGCCAGCCCCAACGTGGCGGAGTGCACGGTCAACAGCACGATGTACCCCACGCCCATGAGCAGGTAGTTCCCTACCAAGATGAGTCGGATGTTGAAGCGCCCAACCAGCATGCCGAACAGCATTGAGCCGATTGCGCCACCGGTAGAGAACACCGCCAGGACCGTCACTGCATAGCCAGCACTGAAATCACGGTCCGTGAGGAATGACACCAGGTGGAACATCAGGCCGTTGGTGGGGAGCGATATCAGCGTTAGACCGGTAGCTAGCAGGTAGAACGAACGGAGTCGCACCACTTCCTTGACCGTGAAGTTGATGTCTCGATGTCTGGCGCTTTGTTGAGCGACCTGGGTTGAGGTTTCCAGGTTTTCCTCAGCTACCGCTCCATCGGGCAGCAGGCCCATGTCCTCGGGGCGTCGTCGCAGGAAGAGCAACGATGGGATGATGGAGACGGCCCAGGTGACGATGCCCGTGACTACCAGCGCAGGCCGCCAACCGGCGTTGCTGATGAGGAGTTGGGCGTAGAGGGGGGTGATGGTCTGCCCGGCACGTTCACCTATGCCGCTGACTGCAACCGCCATTCCACGCTTGGAGACGAACCATTTGGGGACGACCGATGTGACTGTGAGTCCGATGGCTCCCATCGCGATGACCCTTGCCAGCACTTGCAACGTGTAGAGGTGCCAGAGCGTGGAGATGGCGGCCATGGATATGAGCAGTGCACCAAGAATTGCAAAACCAATGACGAGAACCCACCGGGGGCCATAGCGGTCGATGACCGGCCCGGTCGCTATGGAGAAGAACCCGCCGAGCAGTGTGCCCACCGTGATGGCTCCTGTGAAGACGCTGCGGTTCCAGCCGAAGTCCTCGGTAATCGGTTTGAGGAACACGCTGATCACGGGCAACGTCTCTGCGCTGTTGGCGAAACCTGAGAGTGCGATGACGCCAACAATGACCCAACCATAATAGATCTTCTTCTCTTGGCGACCTGTTTTCTTGGTGTCGGCCAGAACGATCCTCCCGCCATGTGCAACGTGCAAAGGTCATGGACAGACATCTCGAAGCAAAGGGAACCGGGGTGCGGCTACTTCAAGGACTTACGCATGATGATGTGCTGGATGCCAGCTTCATCAAACGGCTCGCCCTCTGCGTGGTAACCGTTGCGTAGATAGAACTCGGAGACGTAGGTCTGAGCATGCACAATCACCTCAGGCACACCCAACTTCATGGCTGCGCTTTCAAGGAACTGCAGCACATTCCTACCGATGCCTATGCGTCGGACATCGATATGGACGGCCATCCGACCGATAAGCGCATCGCCGCTGGGCAACATGAGCAGTCGACCAGTGCCGATGACGGCGTCTTGGACGCATGCGACGGCGTGGTAGGCCAGGACGTCCAGCGCATCGATCTCCAACGCCTCCGGAACACCCTGCTCTTCAACAAAGACCGCCATACGCAACGCCCTTAGCGCTGCCATCTCTGACTCGGTGGTCGCCTGCCTCACAATGACTTCAGCCATAACGCCTGTCTCTCAACGTGGATTCCCTAGCTATCCTAGTGGAGGCCCGCCCCCTTGGCAACGCATTTGCTAGCACCCCGCGAGGCCGTGGACTATCATGGCTCCAAACCGAACGCGACTGAGGTACAGGATGAAGAAAATCCGACTTGGCTTTGGCATGGGCGCGTGGCCCTTTGCTGAGCGTAACTACAAAGCATTTTACGACTTTGTGGACGATTGCGAATCCTGGGGCGTGGACTCTCTCTGGTTCAGCGATCGTATCATCGGTAAGGGGGCAACGCTGGAGCCCATCGTGACCATCGCGGCGTTGAGCGGTCGGAAGGGGATGATGAAGTTCGGCACGAATGCCCTCATCATGCCGCTGCGCAATCCGGTCATCGTGGCAAAGGAGCTTGCAACACTGGACTTCCTGTCCAACGGCCGGCTGCTAATTGTGGCCGGCCTTGGCGGCGAGGACCCCAGAGAGTACGAGGCTTGCGGCGTATCCAAGGCAGAGCGTGCGCCCCGAACCGACGAGGCGCTGCAAGCGCTGCATATCTTGTGGACACAGGACGAGGCGACCTTCCACGGCAAGTACTACAACTTTGAGAACATCTCTGTTGAGCCGAAGCCGGTGCAGAAGCCCGGGCCGCCCATTTGGATCGGTGGCCGAAGCGATGCTGCATTGCGTCGCACGGGCCGACTTGGTGAGGGATGGTTGCCGTCAGCAATCACGCCACAGGAGTGCCACGACGGCATCGAGGCGATACAGGTGTACGCGGCGGAGTCTGACCGAACGATCGAGGACGACCACTACGGCGTCTCCATCATCTGCGCCATCGCGGATACGAAGGAAGCTGCACTGGAGCTGGCTGCACCCGCCCTGGCTCGACGTCGCGAAGACGTGGGGCTGGAGGCGTACACAGCGCTGGGGGCACCGGACATGATCCAGGAAACTCTGAACGAGTACGTGAAAGCTGGCATCACCAAGTTCGTGCTGCGGCCCCCCGGCCCTCCTGGCGTGTGGGAGGCACAGGCGGAGCGCTTGGCCAAGGAGGTCATCGTGCCAATGCAGACGCCCTGGACGGAGAAAGAGCTCATCGAGCGGCCCCTCTAAGTGGGGCGGTGCCTTGCACCCGTGTGCCTGGCGGTTACTTAAGGGCGAAGGGACACTCACGTATCGGCCCCCGCGAAGCGGACAGAACCCTCAATGAGGGCGAGCCCAGGTGTCACGTAAGGGCACCGTACGGTTGAACACCAGCGTGCCGGGTTTTGAGTCGACCTCGTCCACGCAGAAGTAGCCAAGTCGCTCGAACTGGAAAATATCTCCGGGCGCTGCGTCCTTCAAGCTGGCTTCCACCTGGCATCCGGTGACCACATCAAGGGAATCCGGGTTGAGCACCGTCAGGAAATCCTCTGCGTCGTCCGGATGCTCCTCTGAAAAGAGGGGCTCGTAGAGTCGCACTTCGGCTGGAATCGAGTGGGCAGCCGACACCCAGTGGATGGTGCCACGTACCTTGCGACCGTCTGGCCCCTGACCACCACGGGTCTCCGGGTCATAGGTGCAGTGGATGGCCGTGACCGTGTCTGTGGTGTCTTTATCAACACCTACGCAGGTGACGAAGTACCCGTAGCGAAGTCGAACCTCACGGCCGGGTGCCAGGCGATTGTATTTCCCTGGCGGGTCTTCCATGAAATCGTCCTGCTCGATGTAGAGCTCGCCGGAGAACGGCACCTTCCGCGTGCCGGCCTCAGGGTCTTCCGGGTTGTTGATGCCTTCCAATTCTTCGCTCTGGCCTTCCGGGTAGTTGTCGATGATGACCTTCAGCGGTCGAAGCACGCCCAGGACTCGCGGAGCATGTTGGTTCAGGTAGTCCCGAACAGAGTGCTCCAACAGTGCGAGCTCCACGGTGTTGGGCCGTTTGGCGATGCCGATCTTGTCGCAGAAGTTCCGGATAGCCGCAGCAGGGTATCCACGCCGTCGCAAGCCTGAAATCGTGGGCATACGCGGGTCGTCCCAGCCAGACACGTGGCCGTCCGTGACCAGCTGCAAGAGCTTCCGCTTGCTGAGGATGGTATAGCTGATTTTGAGTCGAGCGAACTCGATCTGCTGCGGGTGGTAGAGCCCCAGCGTGTCCAGCACCCAGTCATACAGCGGGCGGTGGTCCTCGAACTCCATGGTGCACAGTGAGTGGGTGATGCCCTCGATGGAGTCGGACTGGCCGTGACCGAAATCGTACATCGGATAGATGTGCCACTTCGTGCCCGTGCGGTGGTGAGGCGCGTCCACGATGCGATACAACACGGGGTCGCGCATGTTGATGTTGCCTGAAGTCATATCGATCTTAGCGCGGAGCACCCGGGCGCCTTCTGGGAACTCTCCATCGTGCATCCGTTGGAACAGGTCAAGGTTCTCCTCAACGGAGCGCTCGCGATAGGGGCTATCCTGGCCAGGTGAAGTCAGCGTGCCACGGCCTGCCCGTATCTCCTCCTGTGTCAGGTCGTCTACATATGCTTTGCCTTGCTGAATCAGCGATTCAGCGTACCCGCAGAGGGCATCAAAGTAGTCCGAGGCGAAGTGAAGGTGCTCCCCCCAATCCCAACCAAGCCAGGCGATGTCCTTCTTGATCGACTCGACGTACTCGTCGTCTTCTTTGCTTGGGTTGGTGTCATCGAACCGGAGGTGGCATCGACCGTCGAACTCCTGCGCGACACCGAAGTTCAGGCAGATGGACTTGGCGTGGCCGATGTGCAGATAGCCGTTGGGCTCTGGAGGGAACCGCGTAATCACACCTTGAGGGAGCTTTTTTGCCGTGAGGTCGTCCGCAATCAACTCACGAATGAAATCAAGTTTCTGTTCTTCGGCTGGCGTTGTCATTTGTACCCCTGTAGTAGTTGCTACACAGATACTACCACGCCCAAGGGCGAGGCCTTTGACCCGAGCCTGGGGTTACCTGAAGAAGGGGTAAGAATATTATCAGGAGGCTAGGGAGTGGCAATGCTGTCCTTGGCTGCATCGGCAAGGGCCGGGTCTTCTGTTAGCGCTACATGAACTAGCACATGGACGGGTATCCCGCTGGGGCTGCCGCCAATGGTGGACTCGTATGTGAGTGTAACCAGATTGCCGTCGGCATCGCTTTTCAGTTCGGGGACAGCGCCGGTCACGAAGCCCCTTGCAAGCTTCTGAAGTGCGGCTTCCATCATACCCATTGCCATGTCATCAGAAAGCATAAGCGTCCCTCCACACCTTTCCATCGAGCATACAGGGTGTGGCTCAATACAATATGGAGGCTAGCACCATGTTGGGCAAGGTGAGACCCTGCACCCACAAGGGCGAGGCCCTTGACCCTTATGCCCGCGGTTACCTAACAGAAACAATAGCCGCTAGATGGATTGATTAGGTCATGTTCAGTGAGTGCGTTCTTTCATTCCGCAGAGCGGAGCAAATCCCTCTTAGAGGGCTAAGCAGGTTCGATTTGGATGCGGAGTCGCTTGTTGATGCGGCCTTTGCTCTCGTGACCGACGATGCGGATTCGGCCCACTTCTTTAGTGCTGGCCACGTGGGTGCCACCATCGGCTTGAAGGTCCAGTCCGTGGATCTCCAGCACTCGCACCTCAGATATGCCCTCCGGCAGCAGGTTGATCTTGGTGCGAATGAGGTCGGGTATGGCCATCGCCTCATCGCGGGGTAGCACGCGGGCCGAGATGGGATGGTCGGCGGCGATCTCCTTATTGACCGTGACCTCGACTTCTTCCGCAAACTCGGCCGTCATGTTCTCAAACTCGAAGTCCATACGGGCTGCCAGCGGTTCCATGTTGCCGCCAGTGACGTGCGCTCCGTAGTCACGCCAGATGACGCCGCAGAGGATGTGGAGCGAAGTGTGGGTGCGCATGAGCTTGTGTCGCCTGTCCCAGTCGATGACGCCTGTGACGGTGTCTCCCACAAGTGGTGGACTACCCTGAACCTCGTGGATAATCACGCCATCTTTCTTGCTGACCTTTGATACGTTGAACTCCAGCCCGCCAATACGCATGACGCCCACGTCATTAGGCTGGCCTCCCCCGCCGGGGTAAAAGGCCGTCTGGTCGAGCACGATCCCAGAGTCCATGACACCGGTGACGGTGGCTTGGAACTCATTGAGATAACTATCCTCGTGATAGAGAAGCTTGGTCAATTGGACACCCCATAGCCTTGATAGTTTTATCTATCGATTCTTCCAGATATATCGATGTATGACAAGCGCGTTGCCTTTCCACGTCAGTCATCGGTTTCTTTTCCATCAGTTGAATAGAAAAAAGTGCAGGTAAATCCGCACTCTCAGCTATGGATTAGCTTTGGTACCGAGGGAGGGACTCGAACCGACACGCCGTTTTAGGGCAACGGATTTTAAGTTCTAAGCCGAAGAGGGTGCTAAAGCCCGTAGTTGTAGGGGCTAACTATCTACATGTCGACCGTACTTGTCGTCGAGACGGATAATATCGTCCTCGCCTAGGTAGTCACCTTGTTGGACTTCAATGACTTCTAGAGGAATTGATCCAGGATTTTCCATACGGTGAATCATGCCTGCGGGGATGTCAGTAGCGCCGGTTTCAGCTAGAGTGACCACCTCGTCGCCACGGGTGACGGTTGCGACACCTTTGACCACTACCCAGCTTTCTGACCGGTGGTAGTGACGCTGGAGGGAGATGGCTGCGCCTGGGTTAATAATGAGTCGTTTGACCTGGAACCCTGGGCCGCTATCGATGACCTCATAGCTCCCCCAGGGTCGGTAGACGTGGGGGTGACCCTCTTTCTCCTGTCGCTTATCCTCGCCCAGTTTGGCAACGATCGTTTTGACTTCCTGCACCTTGTCCTTGTGCGCTACAAGCACGGCATCGGCGGTCTCAACGATCACCACGTCCTCAAGCCCGATGGCGGTCACCAGTCGGTGTCGCGACACTAGCAAGGAGCTCTTCATGTTCTGGAGGTACACGTCACCCTGGGTCTGGTTGCCGTCTTTGTCCTGCTTCCCCATCTCCCAGACGGTGGACCAGGTGCCTACATCCGACCAGCCAACGTTCAGGGGCAGCACCGCATAGGGCGATGCTTCACCGTCCGGTGTGTCTTCCGCGCGCTCCATGACTGCGTAGTCGATGGACTCGCTGGATGACGTAGCGAATATCTCTGGGTCCGGCCACACGAAGGGCTTGGTTCGACGCGCCCCTGCGACTGCGGCCTCACAGACCGACGCGATGTCCGGGCGATGGCGGTCAAGCTCTCGCAGCCACACGGATGCGGACATGAGAAAAATGCCGCTGTTCCAGAGGTAATCGCCTGTAGCAAGGAAGCTCAGGGCCGTTGCGGCGTCCGGCTTCTCAACGAACTTGGATATGACCAGGGCTTCGGTCTTTCTGATGGACGGGGCCAGACTGCCGACGATCGCCATCCCTGCGGATGTCATGCCGATCAGGTCTCGCGGGTTGTCACGCAGGGGTGTGCCCGTCTTGATGTAGCCGTAGCCGGTCTCCGGCGCGGTGGGTGTGACTCCGAAGGTGGTCAGGTAGCCACACGCTGCCACGGACGCCGCGTCGATGACGGTGGCGCGAAACGCCTCAGCATCACGTATAGCGTGGTCGGCGGGCATGGTCAACAAGAGGGGCGAGTCGTTGCCGGATGTGGATAGTGCTTCGTGTGCTGCCAAGGCCAGGGCGGGTGCTGTGTTGCGGCCTTCCGGTTCAAGGATTACGGCCGAGGGGGTAATACCGACCGACTTCAACTGATCGACGACCAGGAAGCGATGGGCTTCGTTACATACGATGATTGGTGGGGCGCAGTCAGGGAGTCCGGCGAGGCGCAGGGCGGTGTCCTGGAGCATGGTGCGCTCACCTATCAACGGCAGGAATTGCTTGGGCATGTCCTGTCGAGACAGCGGCCACAAGCGTGTGCCTGATCCGCCCGCCAAGATTACAGGTTGTAGGTTCATCCGTCCCCCGTAGGAATCTGTAATGTTCCCAATCCGAGGACATTATACAGCAGGATGCATCCTGCACCAACAAGTGTGAACCCTTGACCATGTGCTTGAAGGCTACCTAGGGAGATGAATAGATATCCCTCATGGTTTAATGAGATCCCCATGGCGAATAGGGATATGGTCTGTTGTTTGTTCCGTTCCCACGTAGCCTGGGTGCAGGGCTTCGCCCTGCCTCAGTCTGGACGGAGCACCACGTGAGCTCCTTCCGGGCGTTGCTCTATGTCCAGAGTTGCATTCGGCAGGGCAGCTTCTATCTCCGGGCCGATGAGGAGGACTGGGACGCCCTCGTGCTCAACGATCTTGTCTGAGACCTTGATGGCATCGGGTACGATATCGAACTTTGTGCCATCGAAGGTCAGGCGAAAGCTCTCACCCTCTTCAAGCTCCCTTTGGGCCAGCCCGTGTATTAAAGCCTCTGCGGCTTCCAGTGAAACGTTCAGCATTGGTGTCCTTACTCGAAAGTTGAGACGGCAATAGCGCCGACGGCCACGGTAGCGATGCTATCGCAGATGAGGCTCCACGATGCGCCCCTGTCCGTGCTCATGTGAATTGTGCCCTTGTCTGTGCCGGCGAAGACGCGGTTTACATCGCCGGGATCCCATGCCAGCGAAACCACCATGTCGTCGTCGGCGCCCAAGCCCTCCAGCTTTGTCCAGTTGCGACCGCCGTCAGTTGAGCGGACGACCTCGGCTTCCTGTCGACGTGCGGTGCTCGCGACGCCTGCGATTACCAGGTTATGGTCGTCGGGCGCCTGGATAATGGGGATGTTGTGCCGTCGTTCAAGCTCCGTGCCGATGTCCGTCCACGAGTCGCCTCCATCGTCGCTGCGGAAGGGGCCTCGGGCCGTGGCTGCGTACACCGTGCTCGGCTTGGATGGGCTGGCGATGACCTTGTGGACATCGGTGTCGGCGCCGTGCAGGTGCTCCCACGTCTTGCCACCATCGGGCGAGCGCAGAATGCCGCCCACTTCTATGCCTGCGTAGATTACATCCGGATTTTCGGGCGAAAGGCGCAGGTCTCTGACATGGGCGTGGCGACCCTCCCAGTGGAACGACCACTCCGCCGCGCCGGGGACTTCACGGAATGCCGAGCACTCTTCCCACGTGGAGCCGCCATCGCTGGTGCGATAGACCGTTGCAGGCTCGCTACCGACGTACACGATGTCCGGGTTGTTGGGATGGACGGCAACGCTCTGAGCGTGATCAGTTGGATAGGATGCAAGCTGTTTCCACGTCTGACCGCCGTCGTCGGTGCGATGGACGCCAGCCTCGTACGCGACGGTGTAAGCGCGCTCAGGCGATGATGCCGACGCCGCGACCTTGGCCGCTGCGTGATCCAACGGTGTTACCGAGCCCTGTTGCCACGATGCGCCGCCGTCAGTGCTGGTCAGCGATGTGATGCCGTCATGCATCCCTACGTAGATTCTTGTTGTTGCCATGTTGTGCTCCTGTGTTCCCCCGGGTTCGGGCCATTATAGCCGCTTAATGGGTTTCAAATATCTCCTGAAACTGGGCTATCTTTGCCAGCAGGACCGCGCGCTCGTCGGGTGTTGGGTTCCTCGGGTCGACGGCTCGGGGCAGTCGACCGAGCTTCAGCATCGACGCAATGAGCAACAACCTAGCCTTGTTGGTGTCCAGGTTACTGCCCTCGATGAAGGCATCGTTGGCGTTGCTGGGCACTCGACCGCCTGGGTCGGCGCGACCGACCTTGACCACAGGGAAGCCGTTGTACGCTGCGATGGTCAGCGCTGCCATCTGGGCCTCAGTGCCAAAGGCGTAGGGCGATGCCCCTTCCAGCACGAAGCCGTGGAGCCTGGGGGAACCCTCTTCAGCGCTGTTTCGCTCTGCCAGGCCTTTCTGGATGCGACTGAAGATATCCACCTCGGAGTCCGGGTTGCCTTCCATACCCTCCGACATATATGCGCCGTACTTCGTGATATGGACTCGCGGCATCATGTTTTCGAAAAGTGCCCCGCTGGCGTCCTTGATGGTGAGGCTCGTAGGGCCGGAGTCACCGGCGGCGTCTATGAACTCCAGGTTTGTGGGTAGCGCGTCCAGTCGTACGTCGGACGTGGCTGTGTGCTTATATGCGGGCTTGTACCAGAGAGTCACGGGCGCTCCAACGGTGCCGAGGATCCCGCCATGCCCACCGGTCGCCTTGTAGTTGCCGGGCCTGTCGTCGGCCTTCTTGAACTCGCGAGCGGCGAAAATCTGCTCGTCCAGCACGCCCACAGCCCCAACACCGTTGCCCTGACCCGACAGGATGTAATCGACGGCGTCCACGAGGTTGCGGTCGCCATCGTTGGCAAGCTGACCGTGGGGTCGCTGCGATGCTGCTCCGGCGATGGGCAGGTCCGTGCCCACCAGGAGGTTCAGCCAGTACAAGGTCTCCTCTACCGTGGGGCTGCCCTCAAGCCACAGTCCGCCCACGTAGTCGCCGGTGGCCAGGGCTGCGTCGACCATGTTGGCCACCTTTGCCAGGCCGTTGGCCGATGGAAACTTGTTGAAGGGCGGTGCGCCGCTGGAAAAGAAATCTATGCCGGGCACTTCACCCTGCAAGGTATAGCCACCGGGAGGCAGCACACGTATGAACTCATAGTCGGCCCGAGTTTCTAATGCGTTGGCCAACCCTCCTTCGCTTCTGCCGCTGATGGTACGGTTGATGTCCTCGAACACACGCGAAGCGTCGGGATAGTGGTGTTGTCGACCGTCCTCGCCGGGGCCAGTGCCGAAAGGTGCTCCGTTCGGCGAGCCGTCTGCTCGGCGGGCCATGTACGGCAGCAGGTAGGGGCCGTCTTCCGGGCGTAGCTCCACTTCATAGTAGTCAAGGCCGTTATCGTGGTAGAGGGACTTGGCGTCCTCCTCCAGCGGGTGGGCGCTGAACTTCTTGATACGAACCGTCACCGACTCGTGGAGGGTCTGACCAACCAGGTGGTCGAAGCTGCCGGGCAACATCGTCTCACCGGGCAACCGTGCCTTGTTGCTCGTCACCAGCGGTGGCGAGTTGGTCACCGTGGCTCTGGGACCGGAGAACACCGCGATCTTTGGCTTGGGCATGTGACGCCTCCTTTGAGTGGAGATGTGCGACATGGTACTCAGATTGAAGTGGAAGGGGAAGATGTATGATAGCCAACAGGCGATTTGAGAGGGGAGGCGACCATGACAGCGCACCACGGCCCTGAAGGGCATCACGATTGGCATTCGGCAGAGTACGTCGACCACTGGATCAGCCACGATCTGACGAACGATGATGAGCGCCGGCCACACTTGCTGGAGATGATGGGACACGCGCCCTTTGCATCAGACGCTGCATTGGAGATCGTGGATATCGGCGCGGGGTACGGCGTGGTGGCAGAGCAGGCGCTGATCGCATTCCCGAACGCTAGGGTGACGCTCTTGGACTATTCAGAGCCGATGCTGGGGCATGCTCGAAAACGCCTCGCACAATACGCAGACCGCATCGAATCGAAGATGGTCGACCTGAGCACGCCATCGTGGACGGACAGCCTGACGGACAGGTTCGATGTGGCGGTGTCCGGGTTGGTGTTCCACAACCTGATGGGTGAACGCCACTTTCAGGACATGTACAAAGAGACCTTCACACTGCTGAAGCCAGGCGGGGCGTTCCTTGACTACGATCTGGTCAGCTTTACCGGCGGGTTGGAGCAGCACCTGAAATGGCTGCGACTGGCCGGATTCGGGTCTGCTGAATGCCCCTGGGACGGCGGAACACCCGCTGTCTTAGTAGCTAAAGTGAAGCCGCTCTAGGCGCTGTACGTCTCCTCTCGCAAGTTGCCCGTCTGTAAGGCGAGATATTCCTTTATCGACATTCTGGCCTGGTGCTTTGCCTTCACTTCGTTGGCTCCTACTGCGCCGTCGGCTAGCAGATCGACTACCGTGAGAGCCATCGCCTTGGCCGCGTTCAGTACGGCGTTGTCCCAGTCCCTGATCAGGTAATCGTCACCGTGGCCGGTGCCTATCGCGCCACCTGCGTACGGGTGGATGGTGGGCATGACGTGGCCCACATCGCCCATGTCAGTAGAGCCCGTGCGATGGCCGGTTTTGCCAACGTTCTCCTCACCTACGACGTACGCCGCGTTGTTCCGGTACATCGACATCATGTTGTCGTCGTTGTTCATGGGCATGTAGCCCGGCAGCGTAGTGATATTGACCGTTGCGCCCACGGCCATCGCTCCCGCGCGCAGGCTGCGATCCACCTTGGCGTCAGCATCGGCGATCGCCTCAAGGTTGTTGCCTCGCACAAACGTCTCCATGCGCACATCGGCAGGCACGGAGTTCACGCTTGCGCCGCCCATGGTGATGATGGGGTGGACGCGCACAGTGTCCTTGTCCTGGAATGTCTCACGCTGGGCGTGGATGTTGTTGAGGGCCAGCGTGGCCGCGTTGAGGGCGTTGATACCCCGGTGTGGCGCGCCTCCTGCGTGGGCAGCACGCCCCTGGAACTGGATGAACTTGGCTATCATGCCGTTGTTCGTGGATGAGATGGTCAGTTTGCCCTCGTCAGTGTTGCTGGAAGTATGTGTCATCATCGCGAGGTCGATGTCGTCGAACTCACCGAGTCGCAGGAACTCCGCCTTGCCCGCCAGGAATTCGAGCTTGCCCTGCTGACGGAGCCCGTTGCGGTACTCCACCTCTATGTACTCCTCGGCAGGTACGGCGATGAGGGCGATGCGACCCGTCAATGCATCCAAGACCCCTGCCGCCTGGAGACCCATGCCAACACCGAGCATCATGGCTATCTGAGCGTGGTGGCCGCACGCGTGGGCGGCGCCGGTGTCTGCATCGGCGTATGGGTGGCCTGGCACGAGAAGCGAATCAAGCTCTCCCATGACACCGATGGTAGGGCCTGGGCCTGCACCGCCTTCCAGGTATCCCTTGATGCCGGTGATGGCGATGCCACCCCTGCGGGCGACGCCCATGTCTCCCAGCACTTTATCGACGACTGCAGCGGTCTTCGTCTCGCGGAAGCCGGACTCCGGGTGCTCAAGGATGGTCTTTGCCACCCGCACAAGCTCCTCGCCCCTGCGGTCGATCTCATCTGACACGCTGCGCTTCAGATCGTCTCGTGACGGCATGGTTGCCTCCCCGTCTCAATGTTGTGGAGGGCATGCTATGGCTGGCACCGGTGGCAGTCAAGCATCAGGGTAATGGAATATTTACGGCCTGATGACTATACTGGCGGCACCAAGGATAATTGCCGAACCTCGCCATAGGAACCAGCCATGAGTGAAGTCGCACCTCGAACAGAGAAGGTAGAGCTTGAAGCGTTACGGGATGCTATTCGCGCGGAGTATGGGGCAGTGGCTATCGATCCCGAGGCGGGGTATCACTTCAATGCTGGTCGCGATCTTGCCGCGACCCTTGGATATAAACCCGAGTGGCTGGAAGGGATCCCTGAGGAACCTTTAGCGGCATTGGTAGGCACCGGTAACCCCTTTGCCCTTGGAGCCATCAAACCTGGCGAGAACGTGATAGATATGGGCTGTGGCGGTGGAATCGATAGCCTCATTGCAGCTAAGAGGGTTGGCCCTACCGGCAAGGTCATCGGCGGGTTCACCTCAGAGAGTCTCGCCTTGCTTGGCCAGGAAAAGACCACGGCGGCCTCAACCTAAATCGTAACTGGAGTTGACCATGCGAACCATCGACACCCACGCGCACATCGTCCCCCAGGACTGCTTGGAGCTACTGCCGGAACAGTTGGACACCAGAACACTGGTCGGTAACATGACGGACGTTGATGTCCGACTCAAAGAGATGGATCAGTCCGGAATCGAAGTGCAGGCCCTCTCCGGGTTCCTGGCGCTCCTCAACAAAGACGTTGCCACTGCACGGCAGTTCAACGACTCGCTGGCCCGCGTGGTGGCAGCGCACCCCGACCGGTTTGTTGGCCTGGCCCTGGCCCCGATGGCCGAGCCTGAAAAGGCCCCGGCAGAGCTTGACCGCGCGGTCAACGAGCTCGGCATGGTTGGCGTGGGCATCGCGTCGAACATCAACGGGATGAACCTGGACGCCAAGGAGCTCGGCCCGTTCTATGCCAAGGTGCAGGAGCTGGACATCCCCATCTTCATCCACCCTGCCAATGTCCTGGGCCAGGACCGACTTGCTGACTGGTATCTCAGCAACTTCATCGGCAACGTGACGGACACCGCCGTGGCCGCTGCCAGCATCATCTTCGGCGGAGTGTTCCAGGAGTTCCCCGGACTCAAGATATACCTGGCCCACGGTGGCGGGAGCTGCCCGTACATCAGGGGTCGCTGGGACCACGGCTGGCAGGCCCACGAGACAGGCTCCAAGATCACCAAACCGCCCAGTGAGTACATGCGACTCTTCTACTTCGATGCGTTGACCCACTCGGCGCAGACGCTTCAGTACTTGGTAGAGTCGTTCGGCCACGACAAGGTGATGCTGGGCTCCGATTACCCCTTCGATATGGGTGACATCGATCAGGTTGGCCACATAAGCGGGGTGGATTTCCTGACCGACGCTCAGAAGGAAGACGTGATGGGCGAGACCGCAGCCAAACTCTTCAAGATCTAGGGGCCTTAGGCCCTTTTGCTGAGCTTTGTTGCTACGTCTCTATAGGCGTCACGCAAGCGGCACTTGGGCATGGGTCATGTGGCAACTTGCCAATAGAATCAAAAGACTGGTTACACTTCAATCGGTCTCTTCCGTTGTAGGTGAATCGAAGTGACTTCAGATATAGCCCTGTTTATTCTTAGCGTGTCCGTTGCCTACCTCCTTGGCGCTTTCCCTCCTGCCTACCTCATCGCCCGCTTTGCTAGAGGCATAGACATCCGCAAATTCGGGAGCGGCAACGCGGGGTCGTTGAACGTCTATCGGTACGTGGGACGGCGTGACGCTGGACTGGTGTTCATTCTCGACACGGCTAAGGGCGCGCTCGCCGTACTGCTCCCACGGTGGATAGGTGCGCCGGACATGGCGATGTATGTTGCCGCCATCGTGGTGGTGATTGGACATAACTGGTCGGTGTTCCTCAAGTTCTCAGGCGGCAAAGGGGTGGCCACGGTCTTCGGTGTGACGGTCACGGTGATACCCATCCTGGCGCTGGTCACCCTACCACCTGCTATGCTGCTGATGGCTATCATGCGAAGTAGCGTGCTGGGCATGGTGGTGGCGTTTGCTGCTCTGAACATCCTGGCCATCGTCACAGGTCAGTCGACGGGCACAATCATCGTGTGCCTGCTGCTCACTCTGGTCGTAGCGGTGACGCACTTCGGTCGAGAGGCCAACATCTATGTTCGGTTGTTCAACCAGAAGCGGGTGGAACGAAATGAAGCGTATCGAATGAGATTTAGGAGGGCTTGGCCCCTTTTGTTGAAGCGACGGAAATGATAAGGTCGCGGGCGGTGGATTCAACCATGCGAGGGAGTATTCCATGAAGACGACAGAGGCCATTGCAGATGCCCTTGACCGGGTTCGCATCATTCTCCACAACAACCTGAAGGATCTGACGGCAGAGGAGCTCGCAAAGGATCCTCATCCGCCCATAGGCTGGCTGGCGTGGCATATCTGTCGAGTGCAGGACACGAATATCGCGACGCTCCAGGGGGTGGAGCAGGTTTGGGTAGAGGACGGTTGGCACAAGAAGTTCGGGATGCCTGTCGACCCACGTGATTACAGCCCCGGCCACGTGCAGACGCCCGAAGTGGTGGCTGCATTCCGAGCGCCGGACGCCCAGACCATCTTGGACTACCACGATGCTGTACGTGTCCGCACGCTGGCCTACCTGGACACACTATCTGACACCGATCTTGACCGCGTGCTGGACGAGCCTCGGTTCGATCCGCTGCCCACGGTGGGCATCCGGTTGGTCAGCGTCTGTGAGGATAACTTGCAACATGCCGGGCAGTTGGCATACCTTAAAGGCCTGATGCGGGATGGCGGGTGGTACCCCAATAGGCCGCAATAGTAGCCCATGTGACAACATCTAAATGCAAGGAGAAAACCATGCTGAGCAAAGAAGATAACGAAACTCTCTGTAGGGTAGGCAAGGGCACCCCAATGGGTGAACTCATCCGAGAGTATTGGATCCCTGCACTGCCTTCCTCAGAATTCCCTGCACCGGACGCACCCGCCAAGCGGATGCGCCTTTTGGGCGAGAATCTGGTCATGTTCAAGGATACCAATGGTGACATTGGCGCTTTCCCCGAATCCTGCCCACACCGTGGTGCTAGCTTGTACTTCGGTCGCAACGAGGAGGCTGGCCTCCGCTGTGGTTACCATGGATGGAAGTTTGATGTAAACGGCAATTGTATGGAGATGCCGTCTGAGCCGGACGGAAGCAATTTCAAGGACAAGGTGAAGATCCAGGCCTACCCCTGCAGGGACGTGAACCACATGGTTTGGATTTACATGGGCCATCGAGTTACGCCGCCGCCATTCCCACAATTTGATGTTAATACTTTGCCTGCCGAGAATGTGAACCCTCCCGTCGTCATGATGGAAGAGGCTAATTTTTTCCAAAACTTAGAAGGTGATACGGATACATCGCACTTGGACTGGCTTCATGCAAGGTTAAACGTTGAGGATGGCCCGGTTGGTGAGGGCCATGCAATAGGGACGTTTAGTCCCCAGAGGAACCCATCCGTTGAGGCGAGGCCGGCAAACT
>CAJWXP010000038.1 GCA_913049785.1 uncultured Dehalococcoidia bacterium
GCCCTGCCAGCGTCTTTGACGATAATGCTCCTCAGCTCCCGACCTTCGTGTTGTCCAGCGGCGTGCCTGTGCTAGGCATCTGCTATGGGATGCAGCTCCTTGCCCACGCTATGGGTGGCGTGGTGGCTGAGAGCACCCAGCGCGAGTACGGACATGCAGTCGTCTACCAGAACGCTTCAGGACATCCCATTTTCGCTGGGCTTGAGGCTTCAATGCCCGTATGGATGAGTCACGCCGACAAGGTGACGGAGATGCCGCCCGGCTTCGAGTGCCTGGGCTACACGGAGAACTCTCCTGTGGCCATGATGGGCAACGATTCCGGCATCATCGGCCTGCAATTCCACCCTGAGGTGGTGCACACGCCATCCGGCAAGGAGCTCATAGAGAACTTCCTCTACAAGGTCTGCGCTTGCCAGGGGCTTTGGACACCGGGCAACTTCATCGACGAGAGCGTTGCACGCATCCGGGAGCAGGTAGGGTCAGGCCGTGTCATCTGCGCTCTCTCCGGCGGCGTCGATTCTGCTATCACTGCGGCGTTGATCCACCGAGCGATAGGCGAACAGCTCACCTGCATCTTCGTAGATAACGGCCTGCTCCGACGAGAAGAGCCTGAACGAGTGGTCGACACCTTCCAGCGAGGTCTGGGCCTCAACCTCATCCATGTAAAAGCGACAGATCGGTTTCTGGACGGTCTGAAGGGTGTGATCGACCCCGAACAGAAGCGACGCAGCATCGGCGAGACCTTCATCAGATCGTTTGAGGATGTTGCGGAAGAGATTGAGGACGTGGAGTTCCTTGCTCAAGGCACGCTCTACCCGGACGTGATCGAGAGTACCTCTGCAGAGACCGGTGCAGCAGCCAAGATCAAGACGCATCACAACGTCGGTGGGCTGCCTGCGGCCATGAAGCTGTCGCTGGTGGAGCCGCTGCGTTACCTCTTCAAGGACGAAGTACGCGATGTGGGCTTGGCCCTCGGACTGCCTGAGGAGATCGTGATGCGGCAGCCCTTCCCCGGACCGGGCCTGGCAATCCGCATCATCGGCGAAGTGACGCCGGAGAAGCTTGAAGTACTACGCTCCTGCGACTGGATCGTCATGGATGAGATCAAGGGCGCGAACCTCTATCGGCAGCTATGGCAGAGCTTCGCTGTCCTGACGGACACCCGCAGCGTTGGGGTCATGGGCGATCACCGCACCTACGGTTATCTTGCTGCCATCAGGGCGGTGACTTCAGAGGATGCGATGACTGCCGACTGGGCGCGGCTCCCCTACGAGGTGCTGGCGAAGATATCCAGTCGCATCGTCAACGAGGTCCCGGAAGTGAACCGTGTCGTGTATGACATCACCTCCAAACCTCCGGGCACTATTGAGTGGGAATAGACTGAGTGGGGTATAGCATGATTTTGCCATGCCAACGTCATCACTCTCTGCGGGATACCGAGATTTTCCAGCAACTCATCGCACCCCTTGATGCATTAAAGCTGGTTTCCTGATGAAGGTGTTAGTCATAGGTGGCGGCGCTCGGGAGCATGCGATCGCTTGGAAGCTGAACTCTAGCCCGCACGTGACGGAATTATACACAGCACCGGGCAACGCCGGCACAGCGCAGTTGGGCACCAACCTCGATATCTCCGCAACGGATGTCCAGGGACTTGTAGACGCAGTCAAGCAACACGACGTCAAGCTGACGATAGTGGGCCCTGAGACATCGTTGGACGCTGGAGTCGTCGACCAATTTCGGGCCGAAGGACTGGCCATCGCAGGGCCTACTCAGGCTGCGGCCCGAATCGAGACTTCCAAGGCCTTCGCCAAGGATCTGATGCAGAAGTACGGCATCCCAACCGGCAAGGCAGATCTCTTCACGAACTACGAAGATGCTGTTCGTTATGTTAATCAGAACCCTGGCCCTCTGGTCGTGAAAGCAGACGGTCTCACTGGCGGGAAAGGCGTCACGGTGTGCCAGACCCAGGATGAAGGCCTTCAAGCGTTGCGAGAGGCTATGGAGGAGCAGGTCTTTGGCTCGTCCGGGGAGCATGTCCTCATCGAAGAGTTTCTTACAGGTCAGGAGATCAGCGTCTTCACGTTCACTGACGGTGTCCACCTGAGTCCGCTTGTTGCAGCGTGCGACTACAAACGCATCAGAGACGGGGAGCAGGGCCCGAATACCGGGGGCATGGGCAGCTACAGCCCTCCTCGCGTATGGGACGACGCGTTGGCAGAGCAGGTCATGACAGAGATCATGGCGCCCACGATCAAGGCGCTGGTCGCAGAAGGCTGCCCCTTTCAAGGTGTGCTGTACGGTGGGATCATCCTCACGCCTGAAGGCCCCAAGGTCATTGAGTTCAACGCAAGGTGGGGTGACCCTGAGACGCAGACCGTCCTACCACGGCTGGAAACGGACTTGGTGGACGCGTATCTCGCTACGATAAACGGCACGATCGACCAATCGACGATAGAGTGGTCTGAGGATGCGTCTGTCGGTGTGGTGATGGTCTCCGCCGGGTATCCTGGCGATTACGAGACAGGTTTTCCCATCGACGGGCTGGACGCCATCGACGAAGGTGTTTCGGTGTTCCATGCGGGGACGCGGGCTCAGGAAAGAGCCCCCACAACGTCCGGGGGTCGCGTACTGACCGTCTCTGCTATGGGGGCTTCACTGGAGCAGGCGCGTGAACGTGCGTACAATAATGTGGCCCGGATAGCGTTTAAGGGCGCACAATATCGAAAAGACATCGCAAAGTGACTATTAGGGAGGCATGAAAATATGTCCATGCAGGGCGTACCACGGTTGGAAGACCTGATCGCAGAGCAGAACACCAGGCAGGCGTTTCTGGATCAGGTAGGCGTCTATTTCATTCGAGAGATCACCGATGTTGAGGCGGAGCGCTTCTCCAAATCGCTTTTGGTCATCGCCACCCACCTCAAGGGCCACGCCAATCAACGGATAACGGTGTACATCAACTCCGGCGGAGGCTCCGTGGGTGCAGGATTTGCCATGATGGAGATGATGTACAAGGTCAAGCGGGACTTCGGCATCCCGGTAGATACGGTGGTGTTGGGTTATGCCTACTCAATGGGCGCTATCATCGCTCAGGCTGGCGACAAACGCTCCATGGGCTTCTTCTCGACGATGATGCTACACGGCGGTACCTGGACGGTCTCTGGCGAGGACCAGAAGATATTCACTGACTACCAGAAGCTGGCGACGATGTACCAACAGAAGATCGGCGAGCTGTTTCAGCGTCGCAGCGGCCTCCATACGACGCGATGGTGGTCCAACTTCATCTACTCCGGTCGTGACCGGTTCCTCTCTTCGGCGGAATGTCTGAAGCTAAACTTGGTGGACGAGATATGTGAATTCGAAACCTGTTACATTCCACCTGCACAACAAAAATAGGTACTAAGGACGAGATATGGAAGTGAAACCGCTGGTTGGTGTTCTGGTAGGGAGTAAGACGGACGAACCACTCATCCAGGACACGTTGAAGGTGCTGACAGACATGGGGATCGCCCATGAGTTTAATGCGATGTCGGCACACCGCGCCCCACAGCGCGTGATGGACTACGTGTCTACCGCAGAAGAGCGGGGCATTGAGGTGATCATCGCGGGGGCAGGTGGCTCAGCGGCCCTCCCGGGCGTTGTGGCCTCATGGACAACGTTGCCTGTGATAGGCATTCCGCTGCCCACAAGCGACCTTGAAGGCGTTGATGCGCTCCATACCATCGTTCAGATGCCTCCAGGCGTCCCTGTGGCCTGCGTAGCTATAGGCGCGTGGGGTGCCAGGAACGCAGCGTACCTGGCAGCAAGCATTCTGGGGATCAAGTACCCGAAGATAAAAAAGGCCTACGCCGACTACCGTGAAGGGCTTCGCAACGCATGACAGGCCAGAGGTTAGCCATTCTGGTGGACTTTGACGACACCGCCGCCCAGCAAAACGTTGCGGAAACGCTATTGAAGGAGTTCAGAGGCGATGGTTGGCAAGGGTTTCGAGACGAGCT
Source organism: uncultured Dehalococcoidia bacterium (assembly GCA_913049785.1). Taxonomy (GTDB): domain Bacteria; phylum Chloroflexota; class Dehalococcoidia; order Lucifugimonadales; family UBA1127; genus UBA1127. The sequence goes on from CAJWXP010000038.1 coordinate 3,999, forward strand.
CCGAAATGGAACCCTGAATCTCGGTTATTACCAGGAAAAGCCTTCAATGAGATAGAATCACCTTTGGAAGAAATGAGTGTCTCCCTAGTTAGACTAGCTTGGCTGAGACCGGGATTTAAAGATTATAATAACTATTGTAAATCAAATGATATTCAATTGTATATCGTTAAACATGGCCTTGAATTCTACGTCGATGCTGTGCTCCAAGAGGCGAATTTGCGAAGCGTACCCTCGTGCTCGATCGGTGTGAGCGGAACGCCCAAGAAACTGGAGTACAGTTACCCTTATGCCGCAGAGGAATGTTGGGATTATGGCAACTGCAAGTGCAAAGTGCTGTTTGAGCACCGCAAAGGCGGCACGAACATCATTTATATAGGTGACCGGTCGTTCCGACCTCTGTGCGGCGCAGCAAGCCGACTTCGTGTTTGCGCGGTCGACGCTCCTGGAGCACTGCAGACAGCTAGGGCTCCCTCACCAGGAGTTCACCCACTTCCATGACGTCTTAGCTACCGTTGAAGCTGGAGTAGCGGGTGTTTGGGAACCAACTGCTTAGTAAACTAGATGGGCGCAGGCCCCAGGACACCGGCGAATCGCAGACCCCATAGACCGATAGCCAGGACTGTGGAGGCGAACAACGTGATTCGGGACCTCTTTTGCCAGATCATCCGAGCCGAATGGCTATAGGACAGATACCAGCCTCTAGCCAGCATAGCCACACTGATTGCCATGAAGGGAAACGTGAGCACCTGCAACGCGGGCGCTGCGGCCAACCCTGACCCTCCGGTTCCCAGAAGGCCAAGCAGGCCGGGTGCAACTCATCACCACGGCAGTGGCAGCAGCCCGTGGACCGGCACAAAGATGTTTTCCAGTTTCAACATCCGCAGCAATCTATCACCTCTAATGGTCGAATCTCTGATTTAGTATCCACTACCTGTCAACGTTAAAACCCATTAAATGACAAGGTTTCAAGGCCTCGCTCTGGCCACGCTCACATGCTATGCTAGACCTTGCTCACAGATAGCGTTTTGTAGGAGTCGATTTTGATCGAACGGTACTCCCGACCAGCAATGAAAAAGGTGTGGTCTGATGACAACGCCTTCGAGTTGTGGTTGAGAGTGGAAATAGCCGCCTGCCAGGCGTGGTCTGACCTGGGCGTCGTGCCCAAAGAGGACATGGATCTGATACGCCACGCCACGTTCAATCGTTCCTCTTACGACAAATGGTTCGATGAGACCAAGCACGATGTGGTGTCCTTCACTCGCGCGGTGTCGGAGACCCTGGGGCCCGAATCGCGATGGATCCACTACGGTTTGACCTCAAACGACGTTAAAGACACAGCGTTGGCCATGCAGATGACTGAAGCGTGTGACCTGATAGACGCTGGCGTTTTGGAACTCATGACTTCGTTGACCAAGCAGGCCATGGTCTACAAGAACACGCCCTGCATCGGCCGTTCTCACGGCGTTCATGCGGAACCGATGAGCTTCGGCTTGAAGCTGGCGTTGTGGTGGTCGGAGATGCAACGCAACAGAGACCGCATCGCAGGGGTGCGCAGCCGAGTAGCCGTCGGCATGATCTCAGGTCCCGTAGGCACCTACGCCGGCATCCCGCCGGAAATCGAAGATTCTGTGTGCCGTCAGCTGAACCTGACGCCGGTTGCCGTATCCAACCAGATCATTCAGCGGGACCGCCATGCGGAGTTCGTGCAGACACTGGCGATCATCGGCGCGTCGCTTGAGAAAATAGCTACAGAGATCCGCGCACTTCAACGCACGGAAATACGAGAGGTGCAGGAGCCTTTCGGCGAGCCCGGCTACGTGACCAAGGGCTCCTCTTCGATGCCGCACAAGCGCAACCCGGAGTTGTCTGAGCGTGTCTGCGGCTTGGCGAGGCTCGTTCGAGGCCACGCAGTGACAGCGCTGGATGATGTTGCCCTGTGGCACGAGCGGGACATCTCCCACTCATCGGCAGAGCGGATGATCCTTCCCGACTCCTCCCTGGCCATCGATTATATGTTGAGTCTCATGACCGGCATCATCGGTGGCATGGTAGTGGACACGGACAGGATGATGCACAACCTGGAATTGACCAGGGGGCTGGTGTTCTCGCCCCGAGTCATGCTGGCACTGGTAGAGGCCGGGATGGACCGCACAGAGGCGTACGAGCTGATACAAAAGCACTCCATGCACTCCTGGGACACGGAAGAGGACTTCAGGGACATCCTTCGAAAGGATGCCGGAGTGACATCCATCCTTGCAGGGGACGCCTTGGAGTCTTTGTTTGACTACAGCTACTATCTCAGCCACGTGGACCACATCTACAGCAAGGTGGGGCTCAGTGGCTAGAGGACCGGTCATAGCAAAATTCAGTGATGTAGGGCGATAGTGGAAACAATCGCAGAAACCAATCTGCCAAATCAAATTCACCGCGGCAAAGTCCGAGACACCTATGACCTGGGAAATGGCCTGTTACTCATGGTAGCCACAGACCGTATCTCTGCGTTTGATGTGGTGTTACCCACGGCCATCCCTGAGAAGGGTGTTGTGCTTTCCCATATCTCAGAGTTCTGGTTCGCCCGTACTGCATCCATGTTGCCCAACCATTTCGTATGTATGGCAACGGACAAGGCCAAATTGGGTGGAATCAGCCTGCCTGACATGCCTGAAGGGGTAGCCCGCAGAGGCACCGTGGTCAAGCGTGCAGAACGCCTGGATGTGGAGTGCATCGCGCGGGGTTACATCACCGGCTCAGCCTGGGCCGAGTACACCAAGAGCGGCACAGTCCATGGCATGAAGATGCCAGCGGGCCTGGTTGAGGGTGACAAGTTCCCCGAGCCGCTGTTCACTCCGACGACAAAGGCCGAAGAGGGCCATGACATGCCCATGTCGCTCAAGGAGTTGGGCGATATGGTGGGCGAGGACATGGCGAAGCGCCTGGGCGAAAAGACTATAGAGATCTACTCGACATCGGACGCATTCGCTCGATCCAAGGGGATCATCATTGCTGATACCAAGTTGGAGTTCGGGTTGGTGGACGGGGAGCTGACTGTCATCGACGAGCTCCTCACGCCGGACTCCAGCAGGTTCTGGGACGCTGAAGGCTATGCCCCTGGCAAGAGCCAACCAAACTACGACAAGCAATTCGTCCGCGACGCCCTTACGACGATGGGCTGGAACCGGGAACCCCCGGCTCCGGAGCTATCCCAGGAGGTAGTGGACAAGACCGTAGAACGCTACAGTGAGGCCTATTTGCGCCTCACCGGACAACAGGTGCCATAAAGGAGAACCGTGGCCAGCAACAAAGGATCGCGTAGAGTAAGCCAGACAGAGAAACGACGAGCAAGGCAAGGTAGGCGACAGCAGAAAAGTAGGTTAAAGGCCGGGTTAGCGATGGGGGGTATGGGCCTCCTGGCCATCCTCATCATCGCCGGATTGGCCCTGCCCTCCTTTGGCGGTGGTGGCGGACGCAGCACGACAAATGAAACGTTAGCAAACAGACCGACTGGCGCTGCAGCTCCCGGTACATTCTTTGCCGAACAGAGCCGGGACCACTTGCAGGTGGGTGAGCGCAACACTGCTGGCTACTACAACTCAACGCCACCAACGTCAGGGCTGCATGCACCATCATGGGTGGATTGCGGTATCCACGATGATCCCATTGAAAACGAGTTCCAGGTGCACAACTTGGAGCATGGGTTTGTGCTTATCCAGTACAACTCGGAAGATGAGACCCTCCTGACTGAACTGACGAGTGTTGTGCGGCAACTAGACCAGTGGCCCAACTACCTCATCCTGGCGCCTTACCCTGATATGGAAAGCACAATCGCGCTAACAGCGTGGGGTGTCGCACAGTTCATGGAGACTGTCGATCCGTCTGACATCGAGGCATTTGCAACTGCGTATCGTGGACGCGGACCGGAAGCCAACACCCCTTCCTGCGGCGCAGGTGGCGTCACGGAATAAGCTGGTTAACCCTGCGGGAATCGGAGCATCAATGGACTACCTGGCAAAGATATATATAACGTTGAAACCGGCGGTGAACGACCCTCAAGGGGTCACAGTGCTTGGTGCGCTGAAGAACCTGGGGTTCACCACACCGGCGAACGTGCGCGTTGGAAAATATCTGGAGTTGTCGCTGGCGGCAGAGTCGCAGGACGCTGCCAAGACGCAGGTGGACGAGATGTGTAAGAAGCTGCTGGCGAACATCGTGATCGAACAGTATCGGTTCGATCTTGAGGAAGTACCCGCGAATACGTCAGGCGGTTAAATCCGCCTACGTGTAGAGCCCCAGGTACCAGTCCCCTATTGCGCTCCCCATGAACTGGGCGACCAGATAAACCGTCAACAGCATACCGAACCCGCTCAACGCGCCTACTGCCGTGCGGATGTACGCCTCGCCGATGCCCAGTTCACTGCCAGGCCCGAAGGGGAACAAAGCCAGTGCTATGAGCAGACCGGGGCCGACCAGCACGTTAGGTATGAGTCGAGTATCGAAATCGATGATGCCGATGACCAGGAAGATGCCGATGCTCGTCAGGATGACCGCTGCCTCGACAGACATGTCGAACCCGGCCACTACAATCGCGAACAGCACGGCGGTCCCGGCTTCCACGATGGGCACTCGCACCGGAATGGCGGCTGAACAGTATCGACATTTGCCTCGAAGCCATAGGTAGCTGAACACTGGGATGTTGTCTCTTAGGGAAATTGGGTGCTTGAACGTGGGACAGTGGGATGCAGGGAACACGATGGACATCCCTTGGGGGAGGCGGTCAGCGACGACGTTGAAGAGGGTGCCGAATGAGAGGCCTATGAGAACAGCGTAGACAAGTTGGAGGGTTTCGGTCAAAGACAGCTCCAACCCTTAGGCGCCGGAGCCTGCATCAATCGCCACAACCATGTAACCTTGGCCACGCACGGTCTGAACGCACTGTCCGCCCCACGGCTTTGCCCGGAGCAGCTTGCGTCGGATGCGATGTACGCAGACGTCTACCACGTTGCCTTGGGCTACAAAATCCTCGCCCCACGCGCCGTGCAGCAAATTGTCCTGGTGTATCGGCGTGCCGGGTTTCAGGGCCAGTAGGTAGAGCACATCAAACTCTGTCTTGCTCAATGACACATCTGAGCCGTCAAGGGTGACCTTTTCTGTGCGAGGCTCCAACACCAGTGGACCTACCTGTATTCGGGTCCGGACCTGGAGGTTCTGTAATCGAGCGATACGGCTGATCGCAGCATCGACTGGTGAAACCTCAACAGAGGTTTCACCAGTCGGCGCAGCGGGTGCGGCAACCGGATCAGCGACCGGTGGTGGAGCAACTCGAGTCCTTGCTTCCCTGTCCATGAAGCCAAGTAGGGCTTCCCGCTCTGCGGGACTCCCTATCCTCCGTGCTGCCAGGTATCCCGCCATGAGGGCTATTAGGTAGAGGAACGGTATTTGGATGGCATAGATGGGATCCATGTCCGCGGCGTCCACTTTCCATTCGGTCAGCGCCGCGTAGCCAGCGGAAGAAAGGGTTGCGGTAACCAGCCCACCAACGTACCCAAGATACATGCTGTGGTAGATGACGAGTACCGGTAGCGCGATGAACATTGACGAATTGAACCCCACGACAAGAAACGTTGCCAGGGCAGCGCCTACGTCTGCGAGTAGCATGAAGACGACAACGATGGTGTTCGGGTAGCGGGGGAGCAGGAACCGATTCAGAAAAACAGAGTACGCAAGGTATCCGCCTACAAGGGACCACAACGGCCAGCCCAGGGGTTCTCTCAGCGGCTCGTCAAGCACCAACGCTGTAACGGCGATGGCGGCTATGGCCAGCACTCGAAAGTAGAGCGTGTCACGTTCTGTCGCTAATGCGCGATCCTGTTGAAACTGTGGCAACTGCTACCTCCACCCCTGTAATGTGGCAACCTGCACAGCGATTGTAGTTGCATCTTGGTGTACTTGTCATCTTTTAAGTATACGGGCAGTCAGTAACCCTGCAATCTTTTACGTTCCGGAAGCCGTTCTGTAATGTGAGGAATCACCGATCTTGCTGCGGGTCGGCAGCGCCTCGCCAAGGCGAACGCCCCTTGACAGTCCATAGGCAAATCGGTAACATCCTATCACGTTAGCAGACAGACCCGCCGACTGCTAATGCCTTTCATAAACGACACCAATAAAGGAGAGAGTATGGCTCGGACATTCACACCGCTGGGCGATCGTGTACTGGTAAAGCCCGCAGAGCGGGAAGAACAGACCAAGAGTGGCATTTTCCTTCCTGACACGGCTCAGGAGAAGCCCCAAGAGGGAACCATCATCGAGGTAGGCCCGGGTAGAGTCACTGAAGAGGGCAAACGCGTTCCCATGGACCTGAAAAAGGGCGATTTGGTCCTGTACGCCAAATACGGCGGCACGGAGATCAAAGAAGAGGGCGAGGAGTACCTGCTTTTGACTGAGCGGGACATCCTGGCGAAAGTTTCCTAGTCCACGAATAAATAACACGATAAACAGGATCGGCCTGAAGGCCAAGAAGGGTAAGGAGGGATAATGGCGAAGATGTTAGTCTTTTCAGAGGATGCACGAAAGCTGTTGAAGAGTGGTGTTGACGCACTGGCTGACGCAGTGAAAGTCACGTTGGGGCCTGGTGGCCGGAACGTGGTTCTGGATAAGAAGTTCGGCCCACCGCAGATCTGCAGTGATGGCGTAACCATTGCCAAAGAGATTGAGCTTGAAGCTCCCTTTGAGAACATGGGTGCTCAGATCCTCAAAGAAGCTGCCAGCAAGACCAACGATGCCGCTGGTGATGGCACCACCACTTCCGTAGTGCTGGCACAGGCCATCATTCACGAAGGCTTCAAGAACGTTGCTGCTGGCGCGGACCCCATGGCTATGAAGCGGGGTATCGAGAAGGCTGTCGTTGCTATCAAGGGTGACATCAAGGACATGTCCAGCCAGGTGGAAGGAAAGGCTCAGATCGCACAGGTAGCCTCCCTTTCCGCCCACGAGGTTGCCATCGGTGACCTCATTGCAGAGGTCATGGAGAAGGTTGGCAAGGACGGTGTCATCACCGTCGAGGAGTCCAAGGGTCTTGAGAATGAGACCGAGTTCGTCGAGGGAATGCAAGTCGATCGCGGCTATGTAAGCCCTTACTTCGTAACCAACTCGGAGCGGATGGAGTCCGTTCTGGACGATCCGTACATCCTCATCACCGACAAGAAGCTCTCCGCAATGAATGACCTGCTCCCGGTACTGGAGCGCGTCCTTCAGGTGAGCAAGAACCTGGTGATCATTGCTGAGGACCTTGAGGGAGAGGCGCTGGCCACCCTGGTGGTCAACAAGCTCCGCGGCACGTTGAACTGCCTGGCGGTTAAGGCTCCGGGCTTCGGCGATCGACGAAAGGCCATGCTTGAGGATATCGCCATCCTGACGGGTGGCACGGTGATCAGCGAGGATGTTGGGCGGAAGCTGGATTCCGCAACCGTTGCAGACATGGGACGCTGCCGCCGGGTGAGCTCTAACAAGGATGAGACCACCTTTGTGGAAGGCCACGGTTCTGAAGAGGACATCCAGGGCCGCATCAAGCAGATCAGGGCACAGATCGAAGAGACCACATCGGAGTTTGACCGTGAGAAGCTTCAGGAGCGCATGGCCAAGCTGTCCGGTGGCGTAGCCATCATCAAGGTCGGTGGCGCCACGGAAGTGGAGCTCAAAGAAAAGAAGAACCGGGTTGAGGACGCACTGTCCGCCACCCGCGCAGCCGTTGAAGAGGGCATTGTCCCTGGCGGCGGCGTAGCGCTAGTCCGCTCCCAGAAGTCTCTTCAGACGCTGATCGATTCGCTGGAAGGCGACGAGCGTACCGGTGCCTCCATTGTTGGTAAGGCGCTGGACGAGCCCGTAAAGATCATTGTTGAGAACGTAGGCGGCGAGGGCGCAGTCGTTCTGGACGCAATCAAGAACCAGGACAAGCCTGACTGGGGCTTTGATGCTGAGCGCATGACCTATGGGAACATGCTTGAGTTCGGCATCATCGATCCGGCCAAGGTGACGCGATCCGCTCTGGAGAACGCTGCCAGTGTGGCCGCCATGGTGCTGACTACCGAGTCCATGATCACGGACGTTCCGTCCAAGGAGCCTGCGATGCCCGCAGCTCCGCCAATGGATTACTAAGACCTAATTCACTGGGAATGCATGGAGAGGCCCCTTTTTGTAAAGGGGCCTCTCCTGTCATTCTGCAGATATCTTGAACCGGCGCAAAAGGTTTGAATTCATGACTGTATCAAAGACTCTCTCTGACCAGGATCGCAAGACGCTGCTGGACATGTCCCTCCCACCCGTGACTATGGATGTGGAGAAGGGGCACATCAAGCGATTTGCGGAGGCCATTGGCGACCCCAACCCCCTATGGTCAGACGAATCGGCTGGCGGCATCATCGCGCCACCCACGTTCTTACGGATGATGATCACTGAAGCGCCAGCACCCCCGGAGCTTGCTCCCTTCCCGCAGATGTTGGACGGTGGGAGTGAGTGGACGTACATGGAGCCCGTGAAACCCGGGGATGTAATCACGGCGGTTACCCGGTACGCCAGCGTCAATCAGCGGAGCATTGCCATGGGTCCTGCCGTGTTCCTGCTGCTGGAAACCGAGTACACCAACCAGCGAGGCGATGTCGTGGCGAAGCAGCGCAATACGCTGATCCGCTACTAGCAGGCAGGGCGAGGCCCTGGACCCACATTCCTGCGGCTACAAAACGAGGGTGATGGACGAAGGGTGGGGGAGACTGCCCGATCGTCCTGAGCCTGTCGCAGGACAATGGGTGCGTTAAAGGTTTTGGATAAGATTCATTAGAGATAGGTGACAACAATGGCAGAGAACCTCTACTGGGAAGACGTGGCTGAGGGCCAGGAGCTTCCTGCGTTGGTCAAACAACCTTCCAAGCGTCAATTGGTGAAGTACGCCGGCGCGTCCGGTGATTTCTACGAAGTGCATTATGACAAGGACTTTGCAGTGGAGACCGGGCTGCCAGGGCTGATTGTGCACGGCGCGCTGAAGAACGCATACCTTGCTCAAGTGGTGACGGATTGGATGGGGTCTACCGGCGCCCTGAAGAAGCTGTCGGTGAAGTATCGCGGTACGGACGTTCCTGACGATGCCCTGACGTGCTCCGGCCGCGTGACGAAGACGTACGTGGAAGATGGCGTGCATCAAGTGGACTGCGCACTGACGTTGGTGAACGGAGCGGGAGAGCAGACAACCACAGGCTTAGCGACTGTCATTCTCCCATCGCGAGAGAAATAAGGTCTACGAAGAGGACGCCTCTTTTGCCTTTGCCCTTGCTACCCGGGCTTCCTCTTCCTGCTGCAACTCCGCCCATCGTTCCTTCTTCAACTCCATGTAGAGGAACTCCCAGCCGCCGCGCTTAACAGGTCGAATGGCCTTGAATCCGCACTTCTCAAATGCTTTCTGCGCCCTGAAGTTGGACTCCAGTGTGTGCAGGTAAATCCTCTTCATCGGCATCTCAGTGAACAGGTGATACAGCAGGAGCTTCACCGCCTCTGACCCGTACCCCTCACTCCAATGGTCGCGGTCACCCACCAGAATGCCAAGCTCTGCCGTACCTCGGAAGAAATCCACATCGTAGTACATGCAATTGCCAATGTGCTTTCCTTCCAGCGTGTCTATACCAAACCGCCGTGACCAGGCACTGGCATGCTCAAGCTCCTGTTTGAACTGACGGAGATACTCTTCATATCCCATACGGAGGGGTGTAGCAGCATCCAGCGCCGCCAGCTCAGGATCGCACCGCCAACCGTGGTCGTCTTCAGCATCGGTGACGCGTTTCTCCCGGATGGACACCTTAGCGCCCTGCATCAGAAACTCATCCAATGCTGGATACCTCGCTCACTCGTGTTAGCGCCTTCTCGACGATGGTTGCATCGTTGGCGTAGTTGAGGATGCGCAGGGCTTCTTCGCCGGTGAACCATCGAACCTCGTCGAACTCATGGTCATGGTTATCGGTAGCGCCGCCGGTAGGTCGCATGAGGAAATAGTGGACGACTTTGTGGCAACGCACGCCGTCTGTGGGCCGGACGAACCAGTAGATGATGTCCCCAATGGGTTCCTGTATCTCCACTTCTAGGCCGGTCTCCTCTGTCACCTCACGCAGCGCGGTCTCCTCCACGGTCTCACCAACGTCCGGAGTGCCCTTGGGCAGGCTCCATTTGCGAGGGGTGTTTCTGCCACACAAGACGGTTTCAATGATGCCACCGTTGGTACGGTAGACCACGCCGCCTGCTGACATATGATGTTCGATTTTTTCCCGACCGGCCATCGTACCTACCTGACGCGGATTGTGAATAACATCATTTATTATCGCCCATAGGTTCAACCGCGTACAACCATGCGAGGAGCAATCTCTGGTGGCCTTTGCAGTTCTCCCCTATAGTACGTACCAGGAACAGAAGGAGCAGACCCATGCCAAAGCAGCGAGTCGTGTTTGCTATCGATATCGGCGGAACCAAAATTCGAGGGGCTGTGGTCTCCGAATCCGGCGACATCCTGGTGCGGAAGGATATTCCCTCTCAGGGTGAAAAGGGCGAGCCTGCTGCGATGAAGCGATTGGCTGCTTTGCTACACAAGATGTGTGCCGACCTGCCGGACACTGAACCCGTTGGGATAGGTATGGCGATAGCCGGTACGGTGGACCCGGAGACGGGCCTGTTCTCCAACCCTCCCAACCTCCCTAGCTGGCATGGCACCGTTCCATCGCTGGACCTTGGTGAACTTCTTGGTTTGCCGTCCAGGGTCCATAACGACGCTTCGCTGGCCGCGTTGGGCGAGTATGTGTTCGGCATCGGCCAAGGCACAAAGAGCCTGGTGATGATTACCCTGGGCACGGGCGTTGGAGGTGGGATTGTACAGGACGGACACCTTTACGGAGGGTACAGAGGATACGCTGGCGAGATCGGTCACCTGATTGTCGATAGCTCCGGGCCACAGTGCGCCTGTGGAGGCAGAGGTCACTTGGAGATGATGGCGTCTGGCACCGCATGTGCACGCATCGCCAAGGAGCGACTTGTGGCCGGCGAGGCCAGTCTTGTGACGAAGTTGGTTAGAGGCGATCTGGAGAAGGTACGGGCGGAGACGTTGGTGAAGGCGGAGGGACTGGGTGATCTGTTGGCTGGCGAAGTTCTTCGCGACGCTGCGGACTACGTGGGGGTGGCTGTGGCCACGTTACGGAGCATTCTGGACCCGGAGTTGATCGTAATCGGCGGTGGTGTATCGCGGAACCTGCACCTTTTCTTCCCGAGGCTGGTGGCGTCGGCGAAGGCCCACGCAATGGACATCGACAAAGAGTCATGTCCGGTAGTGACCACGGTCTTGGGCGACGATGCGGGGCTTCTCGGGGCTGCTGCACTGGCGTGGGAGAAGCTGGGGGAGTAGTTCAGTGGGTATCAGGAGTGGTACTTGAAATTGAGCGGGTCGTCGTTCGATTCCATCGATTCCAATGCTTCTTCAGCGGTTTGGGAAACAACATCGTCGTCAGATTTCAGGCAGGCGGTCAACGCCTTCTTCGCCAAACTTCCGCCGATTGAGCCCAACGCGTTGATCGATGACAGCCGCACTTGGAGGTCTTCGTCCTTCAGCAATGGTAGAAGGTCAGGTACCATCTCTTCCTCACCGAGCTCCCCGCAGGCCAATGCAGCCTCGTACCGTATGGCGGGTTCCTCACGGTCCAGCGCGGCTCGAATGACCTCAGTCCACTGGAAGTCAGAGTTGCGGCCCATGGCGAAGATGGCGCTTTGCTGCATCTCTGTATCGTCATGTTTATAGGCCCAGTCAATGGTCTGGGTGATCTCATCTGAACTGAAGACGCCAACGGACTCTAAGGCTCGTCGTCGCAAGATAAGGGGGAGGTCTTCGCTCTTCACCAGGGGTAGGAGGACGCCCTGGATGCGCCCATTGTCCAACGAGAGGAGCTTCCCGTCTTCTGCCAGGACTGCAAACTTTCCCAAGGCCTGAGCTGCCGCAGTCCGCACTTCCGTAGAGGGGTCGCCCTCCAGCAGTTTGATGAACGTTGTGATGAGGGGACGGTCCTCGCATTCCCAGAGGCCTGAAACGGCCTTGCAACGGACGAACTCGGCTTCGTCTTTCAAAGCCAGCTTGAAAATCGGGGTGAAGTCCATGTCTATGTTCTCTTCACTGGTCTCGACCAGGCGAGAAACCAGATCGAGGCGACGCTCGGGAGACAGTTGGGGCCAGACTTCCTGGATGAGCTCCATATCGTCGGAGTCCAAAGAGGACAGCTCAAGGAACTCCCCATACTTGAGAGGGATATCCTCTTGCGTGAGCTCTTCCAGGTATGTCTCTAGCGACACGTGCTTCCCCCTAAGCTTTCGAAGATACCGATACCCCGGTGCAGGAAATGGCCGGGGTCCGGAGAGAGCCGTCTATCCATTCCAACTCTGACCCCAGAGCATCAAGATTCTTGAAAATAGTATAGACGTTCCCGGCGAGCATGGTGTCTTTGACGCGACCGATAACCACACCGTTTTCTACAACATATCCCAGCAGCACGTTGGCCGAAAAATCTCCACCCAGAGTGTTGCCCTGCCCAGCGCCCAGGAACGATTCGACCACCAAGGCCTTGGAGTATCCCGCGATCATGTCAGCAAACGTCGTGTCGCCCGGATCGATGACGATGACGCTGGTGTCCGGCCCTGGTTGGCTGCCCAAACCACGGTGTGCGCTGCCAGTGGAGAGTGCGCCAGCTTGACCGGCTGTCTGCAGGTCATAGATGAAGTTGGCGATGACGCCCTGCTGAATCAGTGGTAATCGATTCGATGGGACTCCTTCGCCATCGAATGCTCTGCTGCCCGGAATGTACGGGATGCTGGGATCGTCCCAGACCGTGAGTCGCGGATCCACCATCAGGCTGCCGAGCTTCTCGATCAGCGGCGATGAGCCCTGCACGATGTTGTGCCCGTTAAACCCTTCCAACAGCGGCTCAATCAGGAGGTCCCCCACGGCGCCGGGGGTGAAGATCACTGGTATCGGGCCAGTGGGCACTGATGCTACTGTCTCCGCCCAGCGCAGCTTACGCTCGATCGAGGCGATGATCGCCGCCGTGTCCAAGGATGGACGGCAACTGCTCTGGCCTTCCCAGACGAAGAGCATGTCTGTGTCCTTGACCAGCGTGCCTTCCATCCCGATCCCTATGGCGCTTGTGGTCTCTTCTGCACTGCAACCACGGCTGTTCACGACCCTGACGGTCGAGACGGACTGCGATACTCCCGCCGACCAGACGATGTCAGGCCAATCTGCGTGGAGCTTGTCGATGAGCTTTGTGCCCGTCTCTACCAGCGCCTCAGACTTCATGTCGGCGGTCGCCTGGTCAAACGTTGGGACGTCGGCGTATTCGCTGGCCGAGGGGAACTCCATCGATGCCTTGGCGCCGAAGGGCAGCATCTCCACAGCTCTGGCCACCAGCCCGTCCATGTCTGCCATGTCGGAGGTCGACGAGAACCCGATGCGTCCATCCTTGATGATCCGAAGCGCGACGCCACTGAAATCCCGCGCGTCCACGCTTTTGAGTCGGTTAGCCTCGAAGGAGGTGGGCGTGCTCACGCTTGAGAGGTGGTAGACCTCCGCCTGGTCAGCCTGTTTGAGTGCCTGGACAAGGAGCTCTTCAAGCATGCTAGGCCCCACCGACAAGGCAGTTGCGGAGTCGAATGTGTGGACTGCCGTTGGAAACCGGTAGGGGTGATTGACCGCCCTTGCCGCAACCGCCGCCCTCGTTCATCTCCAGGTCATTGGCCACGCCGTCCAGGTTCTCCAGAGTGCTAAAGACGTTGCCCGATAGCATGACCGGTCGTACCGTCTCTGCGATGTGCCCGTCACGGATCATGTAGGTCTCACCGGCGGAGAAGGTGAATTGCTCCATGCTGGTCATACCACCGTACCAATTCTTGCAGTAGACACCCTCTTTGACGCCTTCAAGCAGGTCGTCAAGCGTGGCCTCTCCCGATTCGATGATGGTGTTGGTCATCCGGACGATGGGCGGGTGCTGGTAGCCAATGGCGCGAGCGTTGCCGGAGGGCGACTCGCCCATCTTGGCTGCTGTTTCCCGAGAATGGAGACGGCCTACCAACACACCCTCACGGATGAGGTCTGTACGTTGGGCCTCAACACCCTCCTCGTCGTACTGGTAGCTTCCCCGGAGGTCAGGGATCTTGGCACCGTCCACGATGTTCAGGTGTTCTCCGCCAAACCGTCGACCCAACACCATGACCTCGCGCAGCTTTGGGTTCTCGTATACGTGGTCGGCCTCGGACAGATGCCCGAATGCCTCGTGGACGAACACACCGGCCAACACGGGGTCAAGGATGACCGTGTACTCGCCGCCTTTGACCTGCGGAGCCGCCAGGAAGTCCACAGCCTTCTGCGGTAGTTCGGCCACTTCGGCCTGCATCCGGTGTATCAGATCGAAGTCGCCCAGGCTTCCCATGCTGATGCTGGCCTGTTGTATGTCTCCGCCGTTCCTGGCGATGGCGCTGGCCCAGAAGTTCACATCGATGCGCGATTGCTCCGTGTAGGTGCCCTGGCTGTTCCCGTAGAACATCCTACGATGCCCGTCTGCGTACCGTAGCGAAGATGTCTGGATCTCCGGGCCACCCCAGAGCAGGTCCAGATAGCCTTCTAGGATGTGGTGCTTCTCTGACAGGGGCACGCTGCCAGGGTCGCTCAGGATGTGAGGCGGCACTATCGCTACCACAGGCGCTGCATCAGCCAGCTCCGTCTTCTCGTTCCCCACCATGCGGGCCTGGCTGATCGCCTGCTCGACTTTTGCGCGGATGGAATCGAGGTCATTGAACGATGCGAACCCCCATCCACCCTTCACACACGCTCGGACGTTGCCGCCCTTGCCAGTGCTGTGGCCTATCTCATCGAGTTCACGACCGCGGAAGGAGATGTTAGTGGTCTCCGTATCCTCGATCCGTATCTCGATGTAGTCGGCGTTGTGGCCCTTCAGGGCGCTTTCGATCAGGTCTCGCATGGTGACTCCTATGGCCTGGGTTCGGGCCATTATAGCGGTGGGTCGACGGGGCGGGTAGGCCTTGACGACAGGGACAATTATTGCCCAGCTCATCGGGGATATTCTTGGGCTTAGCCGCTACTTCTGCAACACAACAGGAAATGCAAAGGTGCCGTCTCCGGACACAGGAAAATCGATGACTTCCTTCACAGCGTCGTGGTTGATGGGGCCGAAGATGTGCGGGTACTCCTCGCCGTTGTCCCCACTGCTCTCGTAGGCGATCACAGACACGATATCGCTGGTGTCGATGCTGAGGAGCACCAGGTCAGATTGGCCTTTGAAGTGCTTGTTGGCAGTAGCCGCCACCTGTTCATCTGTGGAGCAATGGATGAAACCCTCGCTCTGGAGGCTATCTTCTGAGTACTGGCCTCTGGACCTGGACTTGGTCCACTTTTCTTTGGGTGCGATGTGAAAAATCGTAGCCATAGTTATATACCTTTTGAGTCTTCCATGACGTACTCCCCGTCTTCCCAGACCGGCTCCTCTTCCAGGTACTGCATGA
>CAJWXP010000039.1 GCA_913049785.1 uncultured Dehalococcoidia bacterium
TTGTCTTCACCAGATATGCAAGTTGTCTCATTCAGTTGGTACTAAAATGAGTTTTCGGAAATTTTGACCAGGCGATTCGGACGTCGTACCTCAGCTATGAGTCAGCTACAAGGTTGGAGTGGAGCCACCGGTCGGGATTGAACCGACGACCTGCTGTTTACAAAACAGCTGCTCTGCCACTGAGCTACGGCGGCTTGGTCACGTATGTTGTTGTCTAGGAGATGCCGATCAAGGCATCGCTACTCGCAATAGTTGGTCAACTTTGTTGCTTCTTGATGAAGTTGAATGCTGAACCTGCCATGGCGCCAACAATGACGCCAAGAGCCACCCCAAAGGGCTGCCCGTTACTGCGGAGACAACCGCTCCACCGATGATTCCGAACGCGGCGCCTATTCCGATGTATTTGCGATCTTGCGCTGTCAATTCAATCTCCCCAAGGGTTTCAAGCCAGAATAATGATTGTCTCTATGGAGCCACCGGTCGGAATTGAACCGACGACCTGCTGTTTACGAAACAGCTGCTCTGCCCCTGAGCTACGGTGGCGTGCTGGAAACTTAGGTGGCCGCCGGGATGGGAAGATCCACCTTGTAAGACTTGATAAGGGCATCGATCTGGGCAGCGGTCTGGGCGTCCGGCGACACCAGGGGAAGCCTGGGTTCGCCGACGGAGAAACCTACCTTGTTTACTGCGTACTTCACTGGGATTGGGTTCGCTACCACGAAAAGCCCCTGAAACATCGGTAATAGTCGGCGATGCTCCGCAGCGGCCCGCTCCAGGTCACCTTCCAGCGTCATGCCCATCATCGCTTTGATCTGGTCACCGATGAGGTGCGATGCCACGCTCACGATGCCATAGCCGCCCATCGCCATGATGGGGTACGTCTGGTCATCGTTGCCGCTCCACACTAGAAAGCCGGGCCTTGCTTCCTGAATGATGTGCGCTGCCTGGTTCAGGTCGCCGCCAGCTTCTTTAATGCCCAGAATGTTGGGGATCTCGCTGAGCCGCACCACTGTTTCCGTGTTCATGTTGGTGGCCGTCCGTCCGGGCACGTTGTACAGGATCACCGGCAGGTTTGTGCTCTCAGCAATCGCCTTGAAGTGCTGGTACAGCCCTTCTTGAGGTGGCTTGTTGTAGTAGGGAACCACGGACAGCACGGCGTCCGCGCCGATCTTCTGGGCGTCCTGGGTGTATTCGATAGCCTCTGCGGTGCTGTTGCTCCCCGTTCCGGCTACTACGTCGCCCTTACCATCAAGGGCTTCTTTGATCTCTTCAAAGAGTCGCGCTTGTTCCTCACGCGTCAGGCTTGGCGACTCGCCAGTGGTGCCCGCCACCACAACGCCATCGCTGCCGGAAGCCACTAGGGCCAGAGCCAAGCGTCGAGCCTGGGGGTAGTCCACCTTCCCATCGGAATCGAAGGGAGTGATCATCGCGGTAAGGAGTCGTCCTATCTGCTCTGCCATACCCTACCTCCCGTTGCCGTTGGAGCTTACCAGGCCCTGCTCCAGCAACGCCTCAGCTATCTGCACTGAGTTGAGAGCTGCGCCCTTGCGAAGGTTATCGCCAACTGTCCAGATGGACAGGCCGTTGTGGAACGCCTTGTCGGGGCGTATGCGACCAACGAATATCTCATCCTTGCCGGTGGCGTAATCGGCCAGCGGGTAGCTCTTGGAAGCAATGTCGTCGATGACGCGCACGCCGGGGAACTCTGACAGCACATCACGGGCCTCGTCAGGTGACATGTAGTTAGCGAACTCTATGTGGACAGCCTCGCTGTGGGAAATGGGGACGGGCACGCGCACACACGTCGCAGAGACCGGCAGATCCGGCAGGTGCATGATCTTCCGCGTCTCGTTCTCCATCTTGATCTCTTCCGTGGTGTAATCGTCCTCGCCAAAGTCCTCCACGTGGGGCAGGGCATTGAACGCCAGCGTGGCGGGGAACGTCGAGTGCGACGGTACCTTATGGTCGAGCACATCGCGCGTCTGCTGCATAAGCTCGACGACGGCCTGAGCGCCCGCGCCCGATGCCGACTGATACGTGTCCACGATGACGCGCTGTATGGGGTTCGCCCTATGCAGCGGCGCCAGGGCCATTAACATAACGATGGTTGAGCAGTTGGGGCTCGATATGATGCCCTTGTGCTCGCGGATGTCGTCAGGGTTAATCTCCGGGATGACGAGGGGCACCGTGGGATCCATTCGCCACGCCGATGACTTGTCCACCACCACAGCACCTCGTTTGGCGGCCTCCGGCGCCAAAGCCTGGCTGGTGCTTCCCCCGGCAGCGAAGAACACGATGTCCATGCCATCGAAAGAGTCAGGCATCGCCTCATCCACGACCAACTCCTCGCCCATGACCGATATCCGTGTGCCTGCCGAGCGTTTGCTGGCAAGCAATCGAAGTTCGCCCACGGGAAAGTTGCGTTGCTCCAAGATGCTGAGGACCACCTGACCAACGGCTCCGGTGGCTCCGACAACGGCGATGTTAGCTCCAGACATAGTCGCATTCCTAAGTGAATGGTTGGGGATGCTGTGTAGGAAACGAGGCCCGGGGGACTACAGTTCCAGCATCTTCTCCAGCCCTACCACAAGGCCTTTGCATTGTACCACCTGCCGTATGGCGGTGAGAACGCCCGGCATGTAGCAATCACGGCCTGTGGTGTCATGGCGCAGAGTGAGGGTCTGGCCCACCGTTCCAAGGATAAGTTCCTGGTGGGCTACTCTACCCTGCATGCGCATGGCATGCAGGGAGACGCCGTCCTGTTCAGCGCCCCTGCTGTTGGGCAGCAGTTCCTTTTCCGGCATCGGTCTATTGAAGGGCTCTGTGCGACCGCTGGCCAGGGCCTTGGCAATGGCTATCGACGTGCCCGAGGGCGCATCCAGCTTCGCTTCGTGGTGAGCCTCGACGATCTCCGCGTAGTCGAAGAATCGCCCAAGCGTGCTGGCGAGGTGCACAAGCAACACCGCACCGATTGCGAAGTTGGGGGCCAGCAGCACCCCGACGTTGTGCTCCTGGGCGAGTTTGTCGATCTCCTGCAGATCATCATCGGAGAGGCCAGTGGTGCCGGATACCACGTGGACACCTTGACTGACAGCGGCCTTGATGGCCGTGGGAGAGATCGCTGCAACGGAGAAGTCCACCATTACCTGGGGGCTAGTTTCCTTGATGGCTGCTGCTGCGTCGGCGTAGAGGGGGACTGTGGCGGTGCCGTCAGGCAGGGAGAAAGTGTTGCCGCTCCCGTTAAGGCGTACACCGCCCACGGCGTCCATATCCGGAGCGCCGTAGACAGCCGCCAGGGTCTCGCGGCCCATTCGACCGGAGACCCCGTGTATCAAAACCCGTTGCGGGCTTCCGCTAGGTTGAGATGTCATTATTCCTTACCTAATTACGGCGTGGGGGGCCTCCGGGTCCACGCTGGAAGTTGGGGCGACGGTCGCCGAAGTTTGGTCGGCCACCCCTGTCGCCATCGCCGCTTGGTGGCGCTGTTGCCAGGGCCTCCTCAGGTGTCAGGCCTGCGAGAACGGCTCTGCGCGAGAGGTTGATGCGACCAAGCCGATCGACTTCGATCACCATGACTGATACTTCGTCGCCGACGTTGACGGCGTCCTCGACCCGTTGTACAGGCTCCTCAGCCAACTCGCCGAGTCGCACCAGTCCGTCCTTGCCGGGCAGGATCTCAACGAAGGCGCCGAAATTTGTGCTGCGGACGACCTTGCCCTTGAAGATGGTGCCGACCTCTGCTTCCTTGGTCAGGCCCTCGATCTTGCTGCGGGCGGATGCCAGCGAGTCCTCGTTCGGTGAACCGATGAAGACCGTGCCGTCGTCCTGAACGTCGATGGTCGCTTTGGTCTCAGCGATGATCGCGCGAATTGTCTTGCCGCCAGGCCCGATGATGGCGCCGATCTTGTCCACGGGGATGTTGATCTTGATCATCCGTGGCGCGAACGGGCTCATGTTTTCGCGGTGCGTTGAAATGGTGGAGAGGATCTTGTCCAAGATGAACAGACGGGCTTCCTTTGCTTGCGCCATGGCCTCTCGCATGATCGCGGGCGTAATGCCTTTGATCTTGATGTCCATCTGCAGGGCTGTGATGCCCTCTGCCGTACCGGCCACCTTGAAGTCCATGTCTCCCAGGTGGTCCTCAATTCCCTGGATGTCTGTCAATACAGCGTAGTCGCCCTCTGCATCCATGATGAGGCCCATAGCCACACCAGCTACCGGTGCCTTGATAGGCACGCCAGCGTCCATCAGGCTTAGGGTGCTTCCGCACACGCTGCCCATTGATGTGCTGCCGTTGGAGCTCAACGCCTCAGACACTATACGGATGGTGTACGGGAAATCATCCTTGTCCGGGATCATCGGCTCAAGGGCCCGCTCTGCCAGCGCGCCGTGGCCGATCTCTCGACGTCCGGGCGTTCCTACGCGTTTGACTTCTCCTACGGAGTAGGGAGGGAAGTTGTAGTGATGCATGTATCGTTTGGTACTGACTGGGCTCAGGGTGTCCAGACGCTGCTCGTCGCTCAGCGAGCCGAGCGTGACCACACTCAATACCTGCGTCTGGCCGCGGGTGAACAGCCCTGTGCCGTGGGTCCTGGGCAGTACGCCGACCTCAGTGGTGATCGGGCGGACTTCGTTGCGTTGGCGGCCGTCTGCGCGGACGTTCTCTTTGAGGACGCCTTTACGGAAGACCTCGTCAACCAGGCTGTCGAAGGCGTCACGCACTTCGCCTGAAGGAACGTCCTCCGGCAGTGTTGCTGCGACTTCACTCTGGATGACACCGACAGCCTTGTCGCGCTCGCCCTTCTCATATCCGGCAAATACTGCCTCACGTACGCGACTGCGAACATCATCGTTCATCGCGGCAACGGCAGCTTCGCGTGGAGTCGGCGGGGGCTCGATGGTGATCTTGGGCTTGCCTGCCAGCTTCACCAGCTCCTCAATGGCGTCAACGATCTTGCCGTTGGCTTCCTGAGCAGCTTCAATGGCGTCCAGAATGATAGACTCCGAAATTTCCTTAGCACCGGCCTCCACCATCACCACAGCGTCTTTGCTGCCGGCGACGATGAGTTCCATGGTGCTGGCAGCTATCTGCTCAAAGGTGGGGTTGACGATCATCTGGCCGTCTACGTAACCGATGCGGCACCCGGCGATGGGGCCATCGAAGGGGATGGACGAGATGGAGAGGGCTGCGGACGCTCCTACGATGGAGAGCACATCCGGCGGGTTCTCCTGATCGGCTGACAGAATGGTGGCCACCACCTGGACCTCGTTGCGGAACCCCTTGGGGAACAGCGGCCTGATGGGCCTGTCGGTCAATCGACCGGCAAGGATGCCTTCAGTTGAGGGCCTACCCTCGCGTCGGAAAAAGCTTCCCGGAATCCGGCCTACGGAATACATTCGTTCCTCGTAGTCTACGGACAGGGGGAAGAAATCAATTCCTTCACGGGCTTTATCGCTCATACAGGCGGTGATAAGCATCACCGTATCGCCTAGGCGCAGGGTGACGGAACCGTCTGCTTGTCCAGCTATCCAGCCAGACTCAATGGTGAGTGTTTTGCCGCCTACATCACATTGGACTGTGTGGCGCATGGGGTACCTCCTCTATTCCTTCATGAGAGGAGGAAGTCGGGTTCCGCAGCAGCCTCTTGCTACCTGCGGAGACCGAGGCGAGACAGTAGAGCGCGATAGCGCAGTGGGTCGGTTCTTCCCAAATATCTTAGGAGCCGACGCCGTGCCCCAACCATCTTCAAAAGACCACGCTGGGTGTGGTGATCCTTCCGGTGTATACGAAGATGGAGGTTTAGCTCATTGATGCGGGATGTGAGTATTGCAATCTGCACGTCAGGTGAACCGGTATCGGTTGCGTGCGTCCTGTATTCGCTAATCACGGACTGTTTCTGCTCGTTGTCCACGTTTCCTCGGGACCTCTTCCTCTATATCGTTTCTCTCTGCGGGAGATTATAGCATGGGCGACGCCTGTATGAAAAGCAGCACTATGATACCTGTTCCTCGTGTCTGCCCCCTGCTATCATAACTCCCAAATACTTGACTATGTAACGGAGGCTCCACGCATGGCGGCTGAGGTCATTAGCGGCACGGAAATATCCAAACAGGTCCGGGCGGAGGTAACGGAAGAGGTAACGCTGTTGAAATCCCAGCACAACCTTGTACCCGGGCTCGCCGTCATCCTGGTGGGCGATGACCCTGCTTCAGCGGTGTACGTCCGAAACAAGGGCCGCGCGTGCGACGAGGCAGGCATCTTCTCCGAGTCGTTCAACCTTCCCGCCGAGACGCCTGAGAGCGAGTTGGTCGACCTGGTGAAGAAGCTGAACGCCGACCCTAAGTTCCACGGCATCCTGGTGCAACTCCCGCTGCCGAAGCACATCGACGAGAAGGCGGTGCTGTACGCCGTAGACCCTAACAAAGACGTGGACGGCCTCCATCCCTTCAACCTTGGTCGATTGATGGCCGGCGACCCCATCTTCGTTCCCTGCACACCGGCAGGCGTCCAGGAGATGCTGATGCGCACGGGGCATGACCCGTCAGGCAAGCATGTGGTGGTGTGCGGACGCAGCAACATCGTGGGGAAGCCCGTTGCGATGCTGCTGCTCCAGAAGATGGCTGGGGCCAACGCTACTGTCTCCATCTGCCACACGGGCACCGCTGACCTGGGGGCGATCACTCGACAGGCGGACATCCTCATCGCGGCGGTAGGCAAAGCGGAGTTCATCACTGCCGACATGGTTAAAGAGGGCACTGTGGTCATAGACGTTGGCATCAACCGCATCGACGATGCCTCAAAGAAAAATGGCTACCGCCTGACCGGTGATGTGGACTACGGACCTGTCTCAGAGGTCGCATCAGCCATCACGCCTGTGCCTGGCGGTGTGGGGCCCATGACCATTGCGATGCTGCTGAAAAACACCCTGGCCTCCGCCCGACGCTCAGTGAGTGCCTAATAGTACACGTGGTTCGACAGGCTCACCACGAGCGGAAACGGATCCGTTCATCCTGAGCTTGTCGAAGGACGAACAGCACTGATGCAAAAACCTCTATTTACAGACGACTTTGATTACACGCTCCCGCAGGAGCTTATTGCCCAGACGCCCATCGAGCCGCGTGACGCCTCCCGACTATTGGTGTTGGACCGAGGCACGGGGGCCGTCACCCACCGAGAGCGCTTCTCAGATATCCTCGACTACCTCCGCCTCGGCGACCTGCTTGTTTTCAATGACTCTCGCGTCATCCCCGCTCGCGTGTACGGCCACTTTGCCAAGACTGGTGGAAAGCTTGAATTGCTGCTGCTCAACCGGGTATCGCCCGGCGTGTGGCAGTGCCTCGGTCAGCCTGGTCGCCGGATGCGCGTGGGCACGGAGATGGTTCTTGAGGGCAACGGGGCTTCGGTCTCGGCAATCGTGATAAGCGTGGACGCTGACGGCCTGCGCACGGTGGAGGTTAACGACGAAGAGGCGCTGACAAAGGTCGGCACGGTACCGCTGCCGCCTTACATCCATGAGACCCTCGACGACCCTGAACGGTATCAGACCGTGTACTCGAGGGAGCTTGGCAGCGCTGCTGCTCCCACGGCCGGGCTGCACTTCACGCCTGAGTTGATGGAGCGACTTCGTAGGATGGGCGCCGAGTTGGCATTCGTGACGCTGCACGTGGGCTTGGACACCTTCAGGCCGGTGCAGACCAATGACCCCACGGAGCACACCATCCACACCGAGCGGTGGGAGGTGTCGCAATCAACGGCGGACGCTGTGAATCGTGCGAAGGCAGAGGGTCGAAGGGTGGTGGCTGTGGGTACGACATCGGTGCGAGTCCTGGAGACCGCAGGTAGCGCCGCTATCCGCGGAGGGGCCGCTAGAGCTTCCACGGACAATGGCATACCCAACACCATTCAGGCTGGCACAGGCTCCACAGGGTTGTTCATCCTGCCGGGCTACACGTTCCGGGCCGTGGACGCGATGGTGACCAACTTCCACCTGCCGCGCTCCACGCTGCTGATGTTGGTCAGCGCCTTCGTTGGCCGAGAGGCAATCCTGAACGCGTACCAGGAGGCGGTCAAAGAGAGATACCGCTTCTTCAGCTTCGGCGATGCGATGTTTATCGGGTAGGGTTACCCTTCGCCGACCCAGATACCGCCGTCCTCTACCTTGACCGGATAGAGCTTCATGCCAGGGTCATAGGGGGACACCTTCACGTAGTTGGGGATATTGAAGGCCATGTTGTGGCCAGGGCAGACGATCTCCTCGCCGTCCAAATATCCGGAGTCCAGCGGCCAACTGGCGTGGGGGCACTCGTTGCTGATGACGTAGACCGTGCCATCGATGTTGGCCAGGCAAAGCTCGTTGCCGTGGGCCTCCGCTCGCATCACTTCGCCTGGGGGCAAGTCAGCCTCGTTGGCGACTCGAATGAATTCATCTGCCACGTTGGTTGCTCCTCGTAACGTCTCATTTAGTCGGGGCACATCCCCGAAACCCTTGCCAAAGGGGAACCCCTCTGGACTCCCCAGCCGAATCAAGGATAGCAAGTTTCTCCCTGGTTGACACTGAACATCCCATCGACGACACTTCCCCCAACAACAGCAGACATTCCGGTCAGGTGCCCTCGGGTAAAAGCGAGGGAGAATAGGGAAGGCGGTGAAAGACCGCCGCGGTAGCGCCACTGTGATTCCCCTTGAACGGGGATAAGCCAGGAGACCTGCCTGACCCGGAGAGGTAGCCGCTTTTCGCAATAGGAAGCGTCGCCTGCCGGGTAGGGGTACCCTCCCCCTGGCATTCTGACATGCGCCTCCTGCGATCTGCGCCGGAGGTTTTTCTTTTGTCTCGAGTCATGGCATTGGGCGCAATACGCACCAACTGGCGTTCCAGCAACATCAGCGTAGTCACTCGACTTGCCGCAGCATCGGCGGTGCTTGGTGTGCTGCTGATCGTCGCTATGTTGGCATCGCTGTCGATGGGGCCGGTAAGCATCCCTGTCACCCATGTGGCGAGCATCGTATTGGAGCCTATCGGCCTGGACTTCGCCACGTATTCACGCACCGAAGAGCTTGTCATCGAGCAGCTTCGACTGCCCCGCATAATCGTCGGTGCGCTGGTTGGTATGGCGTTGGGCGTGGCAGGGGCAACCATGCAGGGCCTCTTCCGCAACCCCATGGCGGACCCCGGCATCATCGGTGTGTCGGCAGGCGGTGCGCTGGGTGCGGTGATCGCCATCGCCCTGGGTATCAGCGGCATTTTCTATCAGGCCCTCTCGGCCTTCGCATTCCTTGGCGCGATGGGCGCAGCGTTCCTCGTTTACGGCATCGCTACTGTGGGGGGCCGATTCAACATGGCCACGCTGCTGCTGGCTGGGGTTGCGGTGAGCGCGTTCTTCGGGGCCATCGTCTCCGCCATCATGATCCTGGTGCCCAGCAACGAGGCGCTGCGGGAGATCCTCTTCTGGCTGACAGGCGGGCTGGACTCCCGGTCCTGGGAGCACGTCCGACTCGCTGCGCCGCCGATCATCGGAGCTTCTGCCATCATCTTCGTGATGTCGCGCGACCTGAACCTGCTGATGCTCGGCGACGACGAAGCGAAATCGATGGGCGTACGCGTCGGGGCTATCCGACCGGGCTTGCTGGCAGCGGCATCGCTCATCACGGGCGTGGCGGTAGCGGTGAGCGGTACCATCGCTTTTGTGGGGCTGGTGGTACCGCACATGCTGCGGCTTGTGGTGGGGCCGGACCACAGAGTACTGATTCCCTTGAGCGCCGTTGGCGGCGCGCTCTTCATGGTCATTGCGGACACCATTGCACGTACCGTTGTGCAGCCTGCCGAGTTTCGGGTGGGCATCATCACGGCCTTTGTGGGGGCGCCGTTCTTCATCTTCTTGTTGATACGGAATAAACGACATACCACGGCATTTTAGGGAGGCGATATGAATAGCTTGAAATCTGTAGTGGTGCTCATGGGTGTCTTGATGTTGGTGCTTGCCGCGTGTAGCTCAGGGTCGAACGGTGATTCGACATCTGCTCCTGCCGCACCGGTTGCTCCACTCTCGACCGTGTTGAACGGCGTGCCGGGCATCGTCGACCCGACGAACACCGGTTGGCCGAGGACGGTCGATGTGCTGAATGGCCTGGTGACCATCGACGCGAAACCTGAGCGCATCCTTACGGTGTCGCTTGGCCACGACGAGGTCACGTACGCCATGGTGCCGGCAAGTCGCGTGGTGGCCACGGGGAGCTACACCAAGCTGGCTCAGCATTCCAATGTGGCGCACCTGGCCGAAGCGGTTGGAGCCATAACCTTGGATGCGGAGCAGGTCGTTTCGTACAACCCTGACCTTGTGATAGCCAGCCCGTTCACCAAGGCCGACTTCATCGACGCGCTGAGGAATGTGGGAATACCTGTGGTGCAGACCAAGTTGCACAATGACCCTGACGGTAGGATCCAGGACATCATCCTGCTGGGCTACGTGTACGGTGAGGTCGACCGCGCGCTTGAGTTGGCGGACGAGGTGCGGGCTCGCTACGATGCGCTGAGGGAGGTCACAGGGTCGAAGCCGGTCAGCGACAGGCAGCGTGTGCTCTCGCTGACATCGTATTCGGACAAGATATACACAGCGGGCGCAAATTCTACAGAGGGGGGCATCATCGAGGCTGCTGATGGCATCAACGTGGCTGCGCTGGCAGGCCTTGATGGCAACCCCACCACCAGCCTTGAAGGCGTCATATCGATGGCACCAGAGGTGATATTCATCCCGCAGCCACCGGACAGCGGCGAACCGTTCAGGGAGCAGTTGTTGGCGAACCCTGCGCTGGCTGAAGTCCCTGCTATCAAGAACGGGAGGGTGTATGTTGTGCCCAATAAATTCTTCACCACCCTATCGTTCTGGAACCTGCGAGGCGCAGAACACCTGGCATTGCTGCTTTGGCCCGACGACTTCAATTCAGGCGAGTTTGTTGGTTTCAGCTTCCCGGAATAGGAACTCATACAACATGGATATCATGAATGAGACTAAAGCCGACGGATATATGCCAGCTCTAGAGGCCCAAGGGCTGGTCTATGAGGTTCAGGCCAAGCGACTGCTGGACCGGGTAAGCCTCAAGGCGGAACGAGGCTCCTTCGTTGGGCTCATAGGTCCTAACGGCGCAGGAAAATCGACACTGCTGAAATCAGTGTCGGGACTGATGCGCGCTCAAGAGGGATCGGTGTCGCTTGAAGGCATCGATTTGACGGCGACATCGACGAAGCAGATCGCTCGAACTCTGGCGCAAGTGTCGCAGACGCCGCCGTACACCTACGGTTTCACGGGAGTGGAGCTGGTGATGATGGGGCGATACCCGCACATGGGTCGCTTCCAGGTGGAGGGGGCAGAAGACCGTCGGATCGCCGCAGACGCCATGCGCCAGACGGAGACTGAGGAGTTTGCTGACCGTCTTGTAGAGACCCTCTCCGGGGGTGAACGACAACGGGTGTTCGTAGCGGGCGCATTGGCTCAACAGCCTCACGTGCTCCTACTGGATGAGCCGACCTCCAACCTGGACATCCTCCACCAACTGAAGGTTCTGGACATCGTGCAGGGGCTGGTTCAGCAGGGAATGACGGCAATCGCAGCCATCCATGACCTGTCGCTGGCTGCACGGTATTGCAGCACTCTCGTGTTGATGAGCGGCGGGCGGGTGCTGGCCGAAGGAGCAGCAGAGGACGTGTTGACCCCATCGAACATCGAGGCGGCGTTCGGCGTCCGGACAGTGGTGTATCGAGACCCGTTCACGAATACTTTGAGCGTGAGCCTGCTTGATCAGGCGACGGCTACAGAATCGGTAGCATCCGGGACGCGAGTGCATCTGGTATGCGGAGGTGGCACGGGTTCGCGGTTGATGTACGAACTGCAGCGGGCAGGGATGACGGTGACTGCTGGGCCGCTTGGTGGCGGTGACACGGATAGGTCTGCCGCTGACATCCTGGGGATCGAGTATGTACCTGTCACGGCCTTCGGCCCCATTGAAGCAGAAGCTCGTTCGCAGCACCTGGAACTTGTAGAGCTTGCAGACATCGTGGTGCTCTGCGATGTGCCCTTCGGCCCGAACAACACCGCGATGTTGGGTGCTCTATCGTCGGCGCGACGGCTTGTCATAATTGAAGGGACGCCGCTGATGGATCGCGACTTCACTGGCGGGTCCGCGCTGCACTTCTTCGAGGGGCTGAGCCCGGTCGCTCGACCGCAAGGGACGGACGAAGCGGTTGCTTGTGTCTTAGGCCTTGCATCGGAAAGAACAGGGGAGGGTCAGGAATGACTGAAGACAAAGCTGAAAAGGTACCCCAATCTATCAAGGGCCCCGGGATCAAGAAGGGGCTGGTGATTGTGAATACCGGCGACGGGAAGGGCAAAACGACTGCTGCCCTAGGAGTACTGTTCCGCGCTTGGGGTCGGGGCATGAAGGTGCGGATGTTCCAGTTCATCAAGAACTCGGGATCGCGCTACGGGGAACAGCGCGCAGCGGAGAAGATAGGCATACCGATCCTGGCTCTGGGCGATGGGTTTACCTGGCTATCGAAAGACCTAGAGCAGTCCGGGGCCCTGGCAGCGCAGCAGTGGGACAACTGCAAAGAAGCGCTTCTCTCCGGCGAGGACGACCTCATTGTGTTCGATGAGATGACCTACGCTCTGCAATACGGATGGGTGTCCACGGAGGAGGTCATTGAAACGTTGAAGCAACGTCCTAAGATGCTGCACGTTATCATCACTGGTCGAGGGGCGCCGCAGGAGCTGATCGATTACGCCGACCTGGTGACGGAGATGACGGAGATCAAGCACCCCTACAATGACCAGGGCATTAAGGCCCAACCTGGCATCGAATTCTAAGCAGGATGAATCCTGCACCTAAATTCCTGCGGTTACCAAGGGAGATACATTCAGGCGATTGGGAGTTTTTTACGTGGAACGATTAACACTTGGACAAGTCTTGGCGGGCATTGCCCCCGCTGATGCAGATGCCATTGAACGCGCTATGGATCGGCAAGCTCAACTGACCAAACCACTGGGCAGCCTGGGTCGGTTGGAGTCGCTGTCGGTGCAGCTGGCGGGGATATTCGGTACTGAGCGGCCGTCGCCCCAGGGCAAGACGGTCATCGTTGCTGCAGGCGATCACGGCGTCGTGGCTCAGGGCGTCACGGGCTACCCGCAGGAGGTCACGGCGCAGATGGTGCTGAACTTTCTGGGCGGCGGCGCAGCGATAAGCGCCATGGCCCGCAAGGCTGGCGTGAAGCTGGTCATCGTGGACGCTGGGGTTGCTTCAGACCTGCCTGAACACCCATCCCTCCACGTTGTTGGCGCAGGAAAGGGCACTGCAGATATGATCCTGGGACCAGCAATGACGAGAGAGCAGGCTGAACTATGTGTGAACGCCGGAATAGCATTGGCGTTGGAAGCAGCAGAAGCGGGCTCCGACATGATAGGCACGGGCGATATGGGCATCGGCAATACCACGGCGTCGAGCGCGATCGTGGCGACACTGACCGGCAGGTCGCCGCTGGAGACCACGGGGAAAGGTACCGGGCGAAACGCCAAGGAGTTGGAGCATAAGACCGCCATCGTGGAGCGAGCGTTGGCTGTGAACCAACCTGACCGAAGCGATGGTCTGGATGTGCTGACCAAGTTAGGCGGCTTCGAGATCGGCGTTCTCGCCGGGGTGATCCTTGGCGGTGCGTATGTCAAACGCGCGGTGGTGGTGGATGGCTTCATCTCCGGAGCTGCTGCGTTGATCGCTGGGAGCCTATGCTCTCACGTTTACGACTACGTGATAGCGTCCCATCAGTCTGCTGAGAAGGGGCACAAACTCGCCCTGTCACACATGAAGCTGAAGCCCGTATTGGATCTGGGTATGCGACTTGGTGAGGGCACCGGCGGCGTGCTGGCGATGGGTATTGTGGAGGCTGCTGCGGCGTGTCTGAGCGACATGGCGACGTTTGCCGAGGCCGGGGTCTCCGATAAGGATCCCGAGGTTGTCACCGAGGAGGTTCGTTGAGAAGCCTCCGCATGGCGATCAGCTTCCTGACGGTACTGCCTGTTGCGCCGGGTGGCTCAGTAGTATCGATGGCGTCGGCTCGGGCCTACTTCCCGTTGGTGGGATTGGGGCTCGGCGGTATCCTGGCTGGACTGGATTTGGCAGCGAGAGAAGTGCTGCCGCCGATGGTGGTGGGTACGCTGCTGGTGATCGCACTGGTAGTTCTGACGCGTGCCATCCACATAGAGGGGTTTCTGGACGCCTGCGATGGACTCTTCGGCGGGTTTACCCGAGAGCGTCGGCTGGAGATACTGCGCGACTCTCATGTCGGCGCCTTCGCGGTGGTCGGCGGCGCAAGTCTGCTCATGTTGAAATGGTCGCTATTGGTGGGGCTACCCGGTGGCGATGAGCGTACGTACTTGCTGATATTGTTTCCGTGCCTGTCACGGTTCGGGATGCTGGCCACCATGGCTGCATTTCCATACGCCAGAGAGCAGGGTATGGGCACGGTGTTCCAGGCAGGACGTGGCTGGTGGCAGATTGGACTTGGGCTCACCACAGCTATGGTTGCGAGTGTGCTGCTCATCGGCGGCGCCGGCGCGATACTTCTGGGAGCAGCGTTACTGGTATCGCTGATGTTCGGTAGGTGGGTCACGGGCCTGCTTGGCGGGATGACCGGTGACACCTACGGCGCGGTGGACGAGGTGGCCGAAGTAACCGTTTTGATTCTTGGTATCATCCTGTTCGAAGTGGCCTCGGAGCTGTTTCAGTCGCCGCTGTCGTAGAAATCCAGTCCTCGGTAGGTAAGGAGCGATCCGGTGGGTAAATGGTATCTGGTCAGACATGGCGAATCGGAGTGGAATCAAGAGGGCCGTATCCTGGGTCATGCCGACGTTGGACTCAGTGAGCTAGGCCGTCGACAGGTCGAATTGCTGTCGACAAGAATGGCCGGAGAGAGCATCGACGCAGCCTATTCAAGCGACCTCTCTCGCGCAGTGGACACCGCTACCGGAACGTTGGGCGAGCGGGATGTCCCCCTCATCACTGATCCTGATCTGCGTGAGTTCTCATACGGCGAATGGGAAGGCCTGACGTTGCAAGAGGTGAAGGAAGAAGACCCTGTCCTTTTTGATGCCAGGTTCACCCGCGGGGACAATGCGTTTGCGGCTCCCGGTGGAGAAACCTCGGAGGATATCCTCAAGCGAGTGCAGCATTTCGTCAAAGGTGTAGAGGAACGCCACTCGCCGGACGAAGACCTTCTTATCGTGGGTCATGGAGGCTCAATGCGGGCCCTTGCGCTCTGCCTGCTTGACCTGACCGATGAGAGCATGTGGAAGCTCCGCATGAGCAACGCAAGTGTCTCCATCATCAGCAACCATTCACGTGGGCGGGTGCTGGAACTGTGGAACGATACGCATCACCTGGTGGGGATCGATGAACGGTAAGGCCAAAGTCGTGATGGTGATGGGCACCGCCTCCGATGTCGGGAAGTCGGTGGTAGCTACAGCGCTGTGCCGGATACTGACGCAGGACGGCTGGCAGGTAGCCCCGTTCAAGGCGCAGAACATGTCGCTGAACTCCTTCGCCGTGCCGGACGGGGGCGAGATAGGTCGAGCGCAGGTGGTGCAGGCGGAGGTAGCTCGAGTCACCCCTACCGTGGACGTGAACCCGGTGCTGCTGAAGCCCGTCGCCGACCATCGTTCTCAGGTCCCGGTTCTAGGCACACCGATGGTGATGAAGTCGGCTGCTGAGTACTACGAGATGAAACCAAAGCTGTGGCCCGTAGTGACCGGCGCGTTGGATCGACTGCGTGACGAATACGATGTGGCCGTCATCGAGGGTGCGGGCAGCCCCGCTGAGATCAACCTGAAAGCGCAAGAGATCGTCAATATGAGCGTCGCAAAGTACGCTGATGCTGCAGTGATCCTGGTGGGCGATATTGAGCGTGGTGGCGTGTTCGCGTCGCTGGTTGGGACGATGGCGCTGCTTGACGACGAGGAATGCCCGCTGATCAAAGGGTTCCTCATCAACAAGTTTCGCGGCGACCCAGGCCTTCTGACGTCCGGGCTGGAGATGTTAGAAGAACGAACCGGCGTTCCTGTGCTGAGTATGTTGCCGCACTTCGTGGACATCCAGATACCGCAGGAGGACTCGCTGGGCATTGATGCGGGTGCTGAGTCTGCTGGTACGCCTGTGCTGGACATCGCGGTGATGCGACTGCCCAACATGGCGAACTTCGACGATTTTGACCCCCTTCGCGCCGAACCCGGCGTAGCTGTGCGGTACGTTTCGGAAGCTGAGGGACTCGGTAGCCCCGAATTGATGGTGATCCCGGGCTCCAAGACGACGGTGGAAGACCTGGCCTGGCTGCGTAAGAAGGGGTTGGATGTGGCTATCACGGCTCGTAGGAAGCAAGGAACGTCGGTGATCGGCATCTGTGGTGGCTATCAGATGCTCGGCGAACGCATCATGGACCCTGAGGGCGTGGAGTCATCGCAGGCTGAGGCAGTTGGGGTTGGCCTGCTGCCGGTGACGACCGAGTTCGGTGGGACTAAGGCGACGCAGCAGGTGGAAGGAACGGTCAACGTTGCGAGGGGTTTGCTGGCCGACTGCGCCGGGATACGCATCAAGGGGTATGAGATCCATATCGGCACAACGGCTGGTAGTGGCTTGTTCAGCTTGGATAAACGCTCCGGCACCGCAGTGGACGAACTCGATGGCGCGATGGACGGTGAAGGCCTCACCCTGGGGACGTACATGCACGGGCTGTTCCACAACCGGGAGTTCCGTAGAGGCGTGCTTGGTCAGCTCGTAGCCTGGAAGGGCGTCGAACTGCCTCCGGGGGACGAGGTCGACCTGGAAGCCGAGTACGACAAGCTGGCGGAGATTGTGCGGGCGAACGTAGACATAGGCGCGCTCTATCGCGTAACCGGGCTGGCCGAGTAGCGTATGGCGAAGCAACTGACGTTGGTCCTAGGTGGCGTTCGCGCCGGGAAGAGTAGCTTCGCCCAAAAACTGGCTATGGAGGGCGGGCGTGTCCTTTTCGTGGCTACAGCGGAGGCAGGTGACCAGGAGATGGCAGAGCGAATCGAAGCGCATAAAACCAGCCGACCTGCTAGCTGGGATACGTTGGAAGAGCCGCTGAACCTGACAGCCGGGCTTGAACCCTTGTTGAACGACTACGACACCGTGCTCATCGATTGCCTGACGCTGTGGGTCAGCAACCTGCTTCTAAGGGACGAAGCTGCTTCCGGCCTCAAGGGCATACCGACGTTGGCGCAAGAGTTGTTGGCGTTGTACCAGCGGGGTCAGGCGTCGTGGATAATCGTCAGCAATGAGGTCGGCCTGGGTGTGGTACCGCCCACAGAGCTTGGTCGTGCGTATGCCAGCGAGCTTGGACGGGTGAACCAGATGGTAGCAGCAGAGGCCGACGCTGTGTACTACATGGTCGCAGGGCTGAGCTTAAACCTGAAGTAGCTAAATACCGACGATCATGTCACATGAGACGTCACTTAGCTATATAATCCGATAATTTTGGTGAATTCCACCGTTGGCGAGCAAGCCCTAACCTACGTCCACCAGGATGTCATCGCCTTCCACCTTCACACTGAAGGTGGGGGTTGTTTCAGACGGAACACCGGTGCGCTGACCGTTCCTGATGCTGTAGAAGTGGCTGTGCCCCGGGCATTCCACGCAATCGTCTTCCAGAATACCCTCGTGCAGAGCCCAACCTTCATGGGGGCAGAAATTATTGACGGCGTAGAACTCACCATCCAGGTTTGCGATCAACACTTCCACGTCGCCGACCTTCGTCATAGTCATGTCGCCAGGCTTCAGGTCGGATGTTTGGGCTACTTTCACGTAGTTCTCGGCCATTGGGGTACCTCCGTTGGTGCTAGCGGAGGCACGAATCGCCTTCACCGCGGGTCTACGATACCAATGGTCGTAGCTGTTGTCCATTGGCTACCGTACACACAATCGTTGACCCGCTAGGTATAATGAAGAGTAGCGGCCTACTCGGGCAAGGAGCGCTTTGAGCCAAGACAGGCCAAGGGGCATCGATATTCTTCCGGCAGCATTGGAATCAGCTATGAATGTGTATACGAGGTGACTGACTGACCAAACTAGGAGCGCTATCTATCCGTAGATTCATGCATCTAACCTTTTGCTCCTGACTTCGTTTCAACAACCATGACGTGCGGAGTCGCAATACTGGACAAACACGTCGAATCAGCTAGGGAGACCGATAACTAATGCATAAAGATAAATTAATGAAATACAATCGAAATACAAACGATATACAATATATTCAAATACGAAAACGGAAAATATTCAATAAGGGCGTATTTCTAGCGCTTACCCTGATATTGGCGCTTACCCTGGCCGCTTGTACCGGCTCCAGAGCTGCAGCGACCAGCGATGCCACTATTCCGAGCAACACCTTGGCTGCGGCGCCCACAGCAGACGGCAAATCTGTGCTACCGATCAGCAAATTCGCTATCGATAACTTCACCGCGGACGACATCGTAGCTGCGCAGGAATCTGTGCTGGGCGATATTTACGAGGCTTCGCTGCCTTCCGTGGTCCATATCCGTATCACGCAGAAAGTAGACGGCACTTCGCCGGATTCCGGGTTCA
This sequence comes from uncultured Dehalococcoidia bacterium, assembly GCA_913049785.1. Taxonomy (GTDB): domain Bacteria; phylum Chloroflexota; class Dehalococcoidia; order Lucifugimonadales; family UBA1127; genus UBA1127. The sequence goes on from CAJWXP010000039.1 coordinate 18,638, forward strand.
ACTTCTTTGGTGGTCGTTCCGGGGACACCGAGGACCGTTTTCTTCGTGGCGAAGGCTCAGGGTTCGTATGGGACAGTGAAGGCCATATTCTGACCAACTATCACGTGGTAGAGGGGGCAGACACGGTTACGGTGGTTTTCTCCGATGGGACAGAGGCAGAAGCAACCGTGGTGGGTGGCGACCCTGATTCTGACCTTGCCATCCTACAAATCGATGTCAGTGACCGGGAATTGATCCCACTGCCCAAAGGTGACATTGATGAACTCCGCGTAGGACAACTGGCATTGGCTATCGGCAACCCCTTTGGTCAAGACTTCACGTTGACTAGTGGCATTGTGAGTGCGTTGGGTCGGACGATCCGTAGCGGCAACAGCCTCTTTTCCATCCCACAAGCCATTCAGACCGATGCCCCGATCAATCCCGGCAACTCCGGTGGCCCCTTGTTCAATGCCGAAGGGCAGTTGAT
>CAJWXP010000040.1 GCA_913049785.1 uncultured Dehalococcoidia bacterium
TAATAAGAGAAAATGGATGATGCCAGTACCTGTGTTTCCAATTAAAGTATTAAACGGCTTTTTCTGTTCATTTTTATAAAAAGTGACCATAAACTTCTGTGTTGCTTCATCACTAACTTTCCACAAAGACATTATTATAGATTTTGCTCCCGCAGTCTGAAACGAACGTTGTAATCCATACACCCCTTCACCATTTTTCACAACACCCAAACCTGTTTCACAAGAAGATAAAACTACCAATTCGGTATTAGACAAGTCTAAATTCCGGAAGAAACCCGAAAAACTCCGGGCAGAGATAGGGAAACAGTTGGCAAAGTTCTACGAACACGCGAAAGAGGCCCACGAACGGGGAGAATCGTTTGAAGAGTGGCAAGAGAGCTTACGTGGTAGTGCGTTAAACCCAGACTTTGTAAAAGAGTATCGCCGAGGTATGAATCTTCCCGTTGATAAACCACCCGCGCAAGTAAAGCAGTTCGAACCACGGCGGCTAACAAGAGATATTGGCGACCTTACTGTGCCGGTAGATCCGTTGTCCGAGGAAGACATCGATCGATACAAAGCCGAGTTCACCACCGCTCTCCCGGCGACCCCGCCCTCATCAAGCGAGCCGCCGAGCTGCTCAAGAACGCCAAACGACCCATCATCATCGCCGGTGGTGGAGTCAACCATAGCGATGCAGCCCAGCAGGTTGTGGACATCGCCGACCTGCTCTCCGCGCCGATGATCACCAGCTACGGTCGGAACGACGCCGTTCCCAACAGCCATCCGCTGTACGTCGGCCCTCTTGGTCGAGCGGGTGCACCGGAAGCTGGCGAGATATGCGCCCAGGCCGATGTGATCCTGGCGGCTGGTACGCGGCTGTCCAACTTCACATCGTTCTACGACAACCGCTACATCAGTGCTGATGCTAAGGTTATCCAGATCGAGATCGACGAAACGGAGCTTGGACGCAACTACCCCATTGAAGTCGGCATACAGGGCGACGCCGGGGCTGCGCTGCAGGGCATCCTGGACGGATTGCGCGCTGACGGCTCCAAAGCCGCCATCGCCCCCGGCTGGACCGATGAAGCCAAAGCGCTCAAGGCGAAGCGTCGAGCCCGTATCGACGAAGAAGGCTCCTGGGGTGGCGAGCAGATCAAGCCGCAGCAGGTCTACGCAGAGCTTCGCAAGGTCCTGCCGCCAGACGCCATTATGGCGCTGGACGCAGGAGCGTGCCCCGCCTTCGGCTACGACCGGCTGGATTTCAGCAACCCGCGGACGCTGGTGACACCGTTGGACTTCGGCGGGCTGGGCTTCGCGTTCCCAGAGGCTCTTGGTGCAAAGCTCGGTCGACCTGACGCGCCGGTGGTCGCAATCCACGGCGATGGCGGTTTCTTGTTCAACGTGCAGGAGCTTGAGACCGCCGTCCGAGAGGGTATCGCCACTGTGACCATCGTCATGAACAACAACGTGTGGGGCTCTGAGATGGCCTACCAGGAGGCGCTCTACCCTGGCCGTACCATCGGCTCGAACATCACAAATCCTCGCTTCGATAAGTTGGCCGAACTCTTCGGCGCGAAAGGCTACTACGTCGATCGCGCAGAGGACATCGGGGCTGTTGTCACCGAGGCGTTGGCGGGGAACGTCCCGGCGATTATCGAGATACCCGTAGACCCAAAGGAACTCCCACGGCCAGCCCGGTTGATAGAGTCCGAAAAGTAGGACGGTTCACGCCAGAATAGTAAGAGGGCCTCTATATAGAGGCCCTCTTACTATTTACCGAGTTTGTTGGCTATTTCAGGCCCTTGTCGCTGCCCACAAGCTCAGGGTGATCCACAAAGGCTTTCCGTAGCTCTGCAGTGCCTTCAAACCAGCCCTGCCCCTTGGGGAGCAATGTGCCACCGGATCGCTCTCGGTACAATTCCGGGTGGTCTACGGTGGGGTGCGTAACACCTTCCTGCAAGCTTCTGGCAGCGTTGATGATGCTGCGACGAGTCTTGATCACCATGGAGTCGCTGGCGCCCAGGTGCTCACGGACACGATCAGTGATGGTGCCCATGCTCTCCGTTATCACCTGATCCTGGAGGTGGATACCGGTGATGCCTGTATATATCTTGTTGGTCTTCTGGGCCTCGCGATCAATCTTGTAGTCGTTTTCTACGTTGGCTTCCAGACGCCATCGACCCAGGAAATCGCTGGTGTTGGGCACGTAATCGACGTCCGTTGCAGCGCCGCCCGCCTGTTGACCCTTCTTGCCGGTGCCGATGCCACCGCGGAAGGGGTTGGCTCCGCAGATATTCCAGAACATGGTATGGGTATCGTCGATAGGCACCCACGCTCGGACAAGGACCTGGACCCCAAGAATGCTGGTGGGGATCATGGTGTAGAACGGGAACAGGAAGTGGGCGATCCGCCAGTAGATCTCGTCGCCATCCGTAGTACGCCATGCGCCGTAGGATGTGCCGTAGTCGGTCTCCTCAACATCGAAGCCCAACGGTGAGCGCTCTCTGACCGTGAAGTAATCGAAGGACCCCGGTGTCATATTCTCTGCATCCAGGCTTCCCAGGTGAAGGAACCCCAGATGGGACGTGTCTATATCACCCTCAAGGGCTTGAACCCAATTGCAATCACGCATGGCTGTCCACACGGACTGTTCTGCATCTTCATCAAGCATGTTGGGTTCAATATCTGGCAGAGGCGGAAGCTCAGTGCGAGTACCCATGTATGTCCATATGATGCCGTTGCGCTCCTGGCACGCGTACGCCTTGATCTTCACCTTGTCCTTGAAGTTGCTTTCGGCAGGCTCCGACGGCATGTCTACGCAATCGCCGTTCACGTCAAACTTCCAGCCGTGGTACACACACCGCAGGCCGCATTCCTCGTTTCGACCGAAGAACAGGCTGGCGCGACGGTGTGGGCAGTAGTTATCGACAAGGCCGATGTTGCCATCGGTGTCGCGGAAGGCGATCAGATCCTCGCATAGCAATCGCACTCGAACAGGGTCTGAGTCCGGACCTGGTAGTTCAATGGACATGAGTGCAGGAATCCAGTATTGGCGCATAAGCTCGCCCACGGGTGTACCGGGGCCAACCCTGGTCATCAATTCATTGTCAGCGACTGAGAGCATGTCTGCCTCCATTGTTCAGGTAGTGCCGAAACTTTATGGCAGTTTAAATTGGTAGCGCACGGGCGTCAATCAGGGAGTAGAAGAAAAATTGTAGTAAATACGATGCTAGGACATCTGTCAGGCAGCTAAATAGTCTAGTTGGGGTTGTCCAGCCGTTGGCTCATGTCGGAAAGGAAGGTCTGGATGTCTGCAGGAAGATCTGACTCTTCTGGTTCTTCATCCGCCTTCTCATCGCTGGACCCGGAATGGCGTGAGTCGTAGTAGGACTCCAGACGCTTCACCAACTCCTGAGCCGCAGGGTTACCGGTGATCTCTGAGTCAAGTTCCTCATACTGCTTCTTCCCAGCCTCTGTGTCCGGCAGATCACCGGGGAGATTGTAGACAGTAGATAGGATTTCCAACACTCGTGCTGTCCCAGCGTAGTCACGCTCTAGCTGAGCGTACTGGGGCAGTCTCACCATGAATGAAACATCTTCAATGCCGTATTTGGTCAACTCTTGGGACATAGTGTTCATAATAGACGTCGGGCCTTCGTAGTTACTCCGTCTGCGCGAGACCAGACCACGTAGCCCGGTCATGGGTTCGCCGTTGAGCGTGCCTGTGACCTGAAGTGGGCGTGTGTGTGGCGTCGCATCGTACATCGCGCCGATGCGCGTGTAGCGTGTCACGTTGAAGGCTTTCAGGACCTCAATTATTGAACCAATGTAGTCCTCCGCATTTGCATGGGGCTCACGCACCTGCATAACGATGAGCGGTGGATCGGTCCGGCCTTCCAACTGGCTTACTCGGGTGTTTGGGACGCGCTGTACCCGCTGCCCATTACGGAATCGAGTGGTTGGTCGGTATCGAGTGAAGTCGAAGAAGTTGCCGGGTTTCTCAAGTCGGCCCAACTCCTGCGAACCGAAATAGCGTTCGAGTCGACGTAGCGTCAACGTACCTACACTGCCCGCGTCCAACCACGGGTAGAGCATAGCAATGACGTGAGCTTCCTCGAAGGCGGGAATCGGCTCCTGGAACTCGAATGATCCAATCTTCATGAGGGAATATTGCCAGAGGGCGACGGATATTGCAACTCTTAACAACCGAATTGGGTGCTTAGTATCATCCGGAATTGGTGTTTTGCCGATGGGTTGAGGGGTTTCTGTATGGCTTGGGCAGGATAGATTGAGTGCGGGGTGTATACTCCAAATGCGCCTCCCTCCAATCAGAACTACGTTTGCAATCATAGAGGAAAGGTCTCAACCTAGCGTGATAGACGAACCCCAAATCGATACTCCTACGGACGCTGAGTCTCCTTCCAATTCCAAGTTCCACTTGAACACCTTTTCATCCCTCAGACACCGCAATTACCGCTACCTCTTCGCCAGTACTTTCATGGCCAGCGGAGGTAATTGGATCCAGCAGATCACCATAGCTTGGCTGGCATGGGACATGACTGAATCAGCGCTCATCGTGGGTGCAGTGACGGCGTCCCGCGGGTTGCCATCACTCATAACAAGCCCCCTTGGCGGTGTGCTGTCCGACAGGATGGACAGGCGGCAGCTCATCCTCATGATCCAGGTGATCCTGGGCGCATTAGCCGTAGGATTTGCGCTCCTGGTTGCATCTGGTAACCTTCAGATTTGGCATTTGTTTGTCTTCACCTTCGTCAGCGGTGCGGGCTGGACCATGAACAACCCTGTTCGGCAGTCACTTGTGCCGGACACCGTCCCCAGAGAAGACCTGATGAACGCCATTGCCCTGAATTCAGCGGCATTCCAGCTTTTTCGCATCATCGGTGTGGTCCTTGGCGGGCAACTCATCGCATTCACGGGGCCGTCCACGAACTTCATGATCCAGGGCATCGCCTACGTGTTCATGGCCGTGCTCATCCTTCAGATCCACGTCCCCAAACGCGATAACCGGGTGAGCAGGCAGGAGTCCATGCTTGAGAACTTCAAGGGTGGCGTCAACTACGTCAGAAGTGAACATATGACGCTCGCTCTCATTCTGCTTGGAATGGTTCCGGCGCTGTTCGTCATGCCCTTCATCAACGCCCTGATTCCTGTGTTCAATGACGAGGTATTGGGCAACGGGCCAAAAGGTCTTGGAAACCTCATGGCCATGTATGCCGTGGGAGCGATGCTGGGCACTTTTGTGCTGGCATCGCTGCAGAACTTCCGGCATAAAGGCCAATTGCTCATCGGAGCAGCCATTGCCAGCGGGTTCACCCTTATAGTGTTTGGCTACACCAACTGGATGCCCATGTCCATGTTCGTACTGTTTTTGAGTGGAGCGGCTCACATGATGTATATGGCTACCAACAACACCTTGATACAATTGACTACACCGCCAGAATTCAGAGGCAGGGTGTTGAGCCTCTTCTTCCTTGACCATGCCCTGACCCCTCTTGGGTCCCTCTTTGCTGGATTCTTGGCCTGGCAGTACGGAAGCCCCTTCGCGTTCGCCGTCGGCGGGACCATAGCATCGTCTATGGTCATCGTCATGGCTTTCAGGTTTCGTGCGCTCCGTGAGACCACAGCCTAGCCTCCCTCTGCTTGACACTCTCTCCTACCCGGTGGTACACCTAATCCAGTGTTGCTATAGTGGTTTTCCACGGTAACTACCGTGGCCAGAGGCGATAACTACAAGGGAGGTAGCTACTCGTGTTAAGCACAGAAGAGAATGAACTGATCTGTCGGGTTGGGCCAGGGACGCCTATGGGCGACTTGATGCGGCGGTACTGGCATCCCTTCTTGCTGGTGGATGAGCTTCTGGACGCTGACGGCCCGCCCGTGCGCGTCAGGCTTCTTGGTGAAGACTTGATCGCATTCCGGAATACGAATGGGGAGGTTGGGTTGCTCGACGAGCGATGCCCTCATCGCGGAGCATCCCTGTTCTTCGCCATCAACCAGGAATGCGGCATGATGTGCATCTACCACGGTTGGAAATTTGACGTGAACGGTGACTGCGTCGATATGCCGTCGGATCTGCCTGGAAGTACCTTCAAGGAAAAGGTCCACGCCAGAGCCTATCCTTGCATAGAGTCGGCGGGAGTTATTTGGACCTACATGGGGCCGTCAGAGAAAAGACCTCCCGCGCCGAACTTCATCTTCAACAACTTGCCAGAAGAAAATGTTTTGGCCAGACGCGTACCCATCTACTGCAATTATCTCCAGAGCCTGGAGGGGAACATTGACTCCACCCACTTGGGAACGCTCCATGTTAACTACGCTGATAAGGTCCCTGCAGATCTCGATACTGACTTACCCGGTTACTGCTCTCAAAGGTTCTCTCGCTATACCTTAGCAAAGTATAGATATGCCAAGGTGGACATTCAGGATACTGACTATGGTTTCCGGCTCATCGCCGCGCGCCCCACGGACTCCGGGAATCAACACATACGTATCAACTGTCACGTGTTGCCCTATACATCCTTTATCGCCGGTCAACAGCGGGGCCAACAGAGTGTCCTGATACATGTGCCTGCAGATGACGAAAATTGCTTCCGTATTTCAATTAATTTCAGGCCTAACCAACCTTTTTCCGGTGCGGAGCGCCGTGAGCGCCGCTACGCCGACTCCAGTAACTTGGAAGACGATGGCAAGACCCGGCGCAACCGTAAAGTAAACGATTGGAACATCAACCGTTACGATCAGAAGCACACCATCCTCGCGGGCATATGGCCGTTTGGAGACCAGGATTACGCCGTTACTGAGAGCATGGGGCCAATCTTGGACCGCACCAAGGAGCATCTCTATGGTGGTGACGCCGCTATTATCAGAGTGCGTCAGATGCTGGCCACGGCGGCACGAAACCTCCAGGAGGGAATTGAGCCCCCAGCTACTAACGGAGATGTGCCCTATGCACAGATTCAAGGCGAAGAGATTATCATTGGCCCGGATGACGACGCTTGGTTGATAGCTGCCAATGCTGGTGAGACGGCAAAACGAGGTGAGCGGCTGCTGTAATCCGGCAGTTCAAGTCTGTCTAGTGAAGTCCGTCCTGGTCTGGGGGCCGGTTCACGTTGTGGTTAACCCGGAGGTCGTAGAAGATTGGATCTTCCTGGGAACCGTTTCTGGCACCTACACCCATATGTGGAACATCATCGGTGTCAGATAGCAAACATAGCTAAAAACTAATTCGTGAAGGTAGACAGAAGCCCCCCGCCCTTTCTAGAAAGGGCGGGGGGCTTCTGTTCGGTGGTTAGAGTTAGAGGCTACGACGGGTCGCTGGACAGCTCGATTAGGTTTCCGCTGTGGTCGTTGACGTAGATAGAGTACCCCGGACCGTTTCCGTGTTGGCGGGTGCCTTCGACCTTTGCTCCTTGCGCCTCCAGATTCTCGATCGTTGAGTCCATGTCCTCAGACCACTCTAAGGTGAAGGTGTGGTACCGCGGCTCGGGATCATTTTCATAGCGCAGGAACGCTTCAATCTGCTAGGCTGTTCAAAGCGTACTATGGTGCAGCTGACAAGGAGCGTAACGTGGGGCGGCAAATGAAGGCGTTATCCATAGGGTTAGTACTCATCGCGATAATTGCGGCGTGCGGAGGCGGGTCTGAGGCTGATCCGGTGGTTGCTCCAACCTCAGTTCCATTGCCATCGCCTACTTCAGCGCCCATCGCTACATCCACGGCGTCTCCAACCATCCCCAGCCCCACTACCGTCGTTGCGGCTCCGCCCTCACCTACACCAACGTTTGTCGCTCGGTCTTCACCCACGGCCACTGCCGCACCTAGTGCTACGACAGCGGAACCAACCAGCCAGACGGTGGTGAGCGTTCCTCTGTCGACCTTCACCAGTGTTGAGTTTGATTTCTCCTTTGAATACCCCTCCAGTTGGATCCTTGAAAGTGATTTGCAGGCCATCACGGTGAAGCAGCCCGATGGAGCATCTGCTGTCGTCATCGGCATCGATATACTGCAGTCGGCCCAAGGAATCAGGAGCTACACCCAGCTTTCCCTTGAGTTGTTTAAGCAGGAATTCCCGGGGTTTGAATCCACTTCCACTACCGGAACCATCGTCGGTGAATTGCCCGGTCAGGTGACGTACGCCGAGGCAGTCGATGCAGGCGGCACCCAGACCGAGTTCAAGATATTCACTGCTGTCATAGGTAGCATGGGGTTCACGCTATCGATTGCAGGACAGGATACAGCCTTCAGGGGTGCGGAACCTCTTTTCGATGCGATAGCGGACAGCGCTAAGTTTCCCAGTGGCTCCTTCCAGCCACCAGCTACAGTGATTTCCCGTGAAGTGATGTCTACCGGGATCGATAAATCTTCCAGCGAGCCCACAGGGGTAGCCACCGTGTTCGAAAAGACTACACGGACGTTCAATGCCTTTTTGGATATGGATTTCCTGCCGATAGGGACAGAGCTCCAGTTCGTGTGGATTCAGACAGACAAGAACGGGAACCCCATTGGGGTGTTGGATCCGGTGACTGCGGAAACGGGAGACGATGGGGCCTTGTGGTCCACCTTTGAGCCTCCGGAAGCTATGGCGCTGGGTTTTTATTTGGTGACGGTGTTCAGCGAGGAAGATCTGGTAGCGGTTATGCCTTTCTCCGTTGTTATTGAGGACGGAGCGGAGTTCACCGAAGCCCAATCGTATGTAGATTGGGGAACGTTCTTGCTGTCTATCGATGACCCAGAGAAGGCTGTGTACGCCGCGACAAAGGCTTTGGAGTTAGACTCAACGATCACAGAGGCCTATGTGAATAGAGCTGAGGCCCATTTGGCCTCCTGTGAGACAGACGGCGCTACGGCAGATCTGTCCAAGGCTCTGGGGTTAGAGCCGGATAACCCGGTTATCCTTGCGCGAAGGGCAACTGCCCATTGGTATGCAAGAGACGCTGCTGCGGCTTTGGTGGACTTCAACAACGCTATCCGCTTTGATGGAAACAACGCCGGGTATTACAATAACCGCTCGTTGGTACAGGTTGCCCTGGGGCGGCTTGACTCGGCCATTGCGGATGCTGAGCAAGCGTTGGCGCTACAGCCCGGGAACCTTGGGACGTTGGATACCCGAGGATATGCTTATTTGAAATCGGGTCTATTCAGGAATGCCAAACAGGATTATGACTTCCTCATAGATGCGGGGTTTGAAATTTCCCATGTGGTCTTGGGCCTAGGCCTAGCGAACGCTGCTCTGGGAGAGTATTGGGTTGCAAGAGAATTGCTTGAGCAAGGATTGGCCCTGATCGAAGAAGAAGCAAGCTCTTGTCTTGATCCCCAGATATCGGACTTGGTCCAGATGGCGCAGGATGTTCTGAATATATAGCCATAAATACCGGTTATTTACGAATTTAGTAACGAGTTCAAGGTATTTGGTTCTAATCGATTCCCTAGCGTCATGTGGTGTAGTTTAAAACATTGACATACTGCGAATCGCGTCATATCCTGCGGCTGAATCTGAATCTCTTCATAGTAAGACTAGGTGGTGGTAGTTCTAGAAAGTGTTTGATGCAGAGCGAGGGAGGATTTTGATGAATTTACTTCTGATGAGACCGATATTCATGATTGTTTGTTTGATGTCCTTGGTATTAGGAGCTATGGCATGCTCCGGAGGCGACAGTGATGGTGCTGCTCCTGCAGCACCGGTTGTCCCAACGAAACAACCGGTTGCTGGGAAAATGGGAAATATAACTAGCCCTGCTACTCCAGCACAGGCCAAGGTGGAACCGGCGAAAGTTGCTGCGGTAGCAGCTTCTGGGCCCAAAGCTGAACGTGTAATATTGGCTTTACAAAAACCACCTGCTTTTTCAAATGACTTGGCCGCCTTTGGATCCACGTCAGCTTTCCAGCTCAAACCTATGTACGAATACATGATAGATACGGATCCCAATACTCGTAACCTCATCCCTGGCTTGGCTAAATCTTGGCAGGTCGAACCTAGCGGTAGTGCCCTTCGCTTCTTCCTAAATAAGGATGTACCCTTCAATGGTGGGCAAGGGGGCACTATGACCGCCGATGACGTGTTATGGGCATGGGAGGATCAGACCAGGGAAGATTCGATAATGAGTTTCCGCAACCTTTTCCGAAGAGCGAAGTTGGAAGTAATTAATGATTATGAGCTTACTCTCACCTGGGACGTACCCGATGCTGACGCACTAGACGGAATCGCCAACCAGGTAGGCGGAATGGAAGTGAGCAGCAGAGCTGATGCGAAAGCATTGGGTAAAAAAGGACTGCTTGATAGGCCAATTGCAGGAACCGGTCCTTACGAATTTGTTTCTCGTACACAAGAGTTAAATATTGTGTACCGAAAGGCTGACACTCCCCATTGGAGGGTAACGCCGGATTTCCAGGAGATAGAAATTCGCTGGATATCGGAAAACTCAACCCGGATGGCAGCTCTCCTCGCTGGAGAGGTTCACATCACCAATATTGGCTTTGATCAGGAACAGCATGCCATCAAAGCCGGCTTTGAGGTCGTTTCCGGTAAAGTCAACACCATGCGCACGTATATGCAGATGAAGGGTGTTTATTTCAAGGATGCCAAGGATTTCACTCAGGGATTTAAATATCCGGAGAATCCTCTGAGTGAACACAAAGTCCGAAAGGCCCTCAACAAGGCTATAGATCGTGATGCCATCAATACTGCGTATTTCTATGACATGGCGACGGTTATGAAAATGACGCATGTAGCAGAAACACACGGCGCTTGGAACCCCAGGTGGGGAGAACAATTTGACGATCAATACGGATACGACCCCGCCGCTGCACGGACGTTGCTGAAGGAAGCAGGATACGACTACAACAACCCGCTTGAAACGAATTTGTTCATCTATGAGGTGGCTCAATATACCGGGGGGCCAGACGTTGCGCTAACGATTGGAGCCTATTGGGCGGACATAGGTGTTAAGGTTAAATATGTAGAATGGGATTCCGCAAAAAGAAGGGCAGTTGGTCGGAAATTAGAAATGAACAACATGATTGGTTTGGGGGTGTTGATCGCCCCTCCAATCCTAGCGCTTCGCCTTAACCATCATACCTCACCGCCAAGAGGAGGCAGCGTTGAGAACCTTGCGGTGGAACCCATCTTTCAAAAAGCTCGGCAGTCGCTCGACCTTAAACAGCAAAATGAGTACCTTAGCGCCGCGGCGGATATAATTTACGATGAACACCTGTCCATTCCTCTCTTCTGGGTCCCTGTCCATGTTATGGTCAACCCTGAAGTAGTGGATGACTGGATCTTCCCTGGCACGGTCTCGGGTACGTACACACACATGTGGAACATAATCGGGGTCAGGTAAAAGGGGAGTCTAGCCAAGCATTAGCTACAAAGGTATCGAGAGGATCCCCCGTCCCATACTGCGGGACAGGGGGTTCTCTCTTTGTTTCGAAACCCTTAAAAGGTTAGTTAGGGTCAGTGGAGAGTTCAATCCGGTTGCCGCTAGGGTCATTCACATAAACGGAGTAGCCCGGCCCTTCCCCATGCTGCCGTGTGCCTTCAACTTTGGCGCCCCGCCCTTCAAGCGTCTTGATGGTTGCGTCCATATCCTCGCCCCACTCCATGACGAAGGTATGGTGCGGAACTCCGGGCCTATCACCGCCGGACGCATCGAAAAGCCCGATTCCTACGCCGCCAAGACTCATTCGGGCTACATCCACGCCGGCGACCTGGTGCCTGACGTTCACCGTGGCGCCCAGGACATCTTCGTAGAACTTGACCGTGGTATCAAAGTCTGCTGCATTGACGTTTAGTCCGCTGAATCGCGTAACCTTCATCGTGTCCCCTCCCCTTTGTTTGTGTGGCTGCTGAGCAGCCGTGTGGAGGGCATTGTACATCTAAGACAAGATGAGACGGGGTTGGAGATAAGAAGTGGCGCGAACTGCCCGGGGTTTGGCCTATTTCTTTGCAGCTGTGCATTCCGGACACGGGCATGCCTTGCGGAGGACATCATAGGGATAGAGGCCGGTGTAGTGGCCATCGCTCCACAGGAACTGGACGGCGTAGCGCCCTATGGTCTGATGCTCCATGGCGTAGACATCCAGAGGGATGGTCTCTGGGTCAAGGTCCCCCTTGTTGGGCCACTCGCCAACGCACGTCGCACAGTGGCATTCAAGTCGCAAGTACCTATGGGGGTAGTCACTTGTGTGACCGTCATTCCATTGGATACTGACGACATCATGCTGAATATCGATATTGGTTGGGGTAACTATGCCCTGGTTAGCCATATGAGAACCTCATCGCATATAAACTGAAGAAACCCACGGGGGCTAGGGAGGCGTTGTTACGCTCCGGTTCGGACGGCTGTCCTTGAGGGCAGCACAAGGGTGAGCGCGAATGCAGCGCCTGCCGGAAACGCAGCGTAAAGGAACACAGCGTCTACACCATAGATGTCTGCGATGCGTCCGGCCAACCAGCCGGAGCCCGCTGCAAGGATGATCGCAACACCGAAGACGAGGGAGACCGTCGTGCCCTGAACACCATCGCCAACGACATCCATCGCCGCGGCTAGAAGAATGGACATCATTGGGAAGAGGAACAACCCTGTGAGGGGTATGGCCAAATAGAACAACGGGCCATCGCCGGTGAAGTAGAGCATGGCTGTTCCGAGCGCAAGCCCTCCGAATCCGATCAGCAGCACGATGCGTCTTCCAAATTGGTCAGACAAGTGCCCCAGAACGGGCTGGGAGCCGATTCCCGCCACCTGGAGCAGGGACACCAGCGCGCCAGTGGCTCCGGTGCTCAATGCCAGGTCTTCCCTGGCGTAGATGGGCAGGAAGCTCATGATGGCGATCTGTGATCCACTGAAGAATGCTGTTGTAGCCAGAACCAGCAGGAGGTGTTTGTTCCTCAGAGCGTCCTTGACTCCGCTGAAATACTCACTTGCCGGCGTGTTACCTGACCGTGCAGGGATATTGCGGAGCAGGATATAAATCCCTATTCCAACAACAAGGGCGGGTATGAAGCTCAGTTGGAGCACAGTGCGCCACAGCATGAAGCCGATGAGGAAGCCGGTGAGAATCGGGCCTACAGCCTCGCCGATGCTGCCACCCATACCGTGCATGGCGATGGCGAAGCCCTTACGATCGGCGTATCGAGCAGACAACGCTGCGATTGCCGGCGGGTGCCAGAAGGTAATGGTCACGCTCAGCAGGATCAGGGCAACCATCGCCATCCAGTAGTTCTGCGCGAATCCCAGCAGAAACATGGATCCGCCTACACTGATCAGGGTAAGCCCCAATACTAAAGCCCATTGACCGGCGTATCTGTCCGAGATAAACCCGGCGGGCAGGTTGATAAGGCCGCCGAATATGTTGCGAGTGGTGGTCAACGTCCCAATGCCAGTGTTTGTCAGACCCAAGCTGGTCTTAAGCTCCGGGAGGATGAGCATTGAGCCGGCGTTGAACACGTGCTTGACGGCATGGCCCAGAACTACAGCTATCAAGACCAATACGCGGTGGTCTACGTCAACCTGTGCGGGACGTTCCTGAACTGCGGTCTGCGCCATTGAGGCTCACCTTGTGTGTAAGTAGTCTATGGAAACAGAAACCCTCACAACGGACATGTGATACACCCGTTAGTGAGCGTTTCATTCACTATAGTGCGGCGCACAGCCCCAGTCAACGAATATGAGAGGCTGCTCCACTGCCATAGAAAACCTTGACCGCCAATGTAGCTAGCGACTACTCTCAATATCGAAACTTCCAGTTATGGTTGCTCGTCTGAAGGAGTCGTATGCCTGAGTCGCGTCCAAAAGTCGTCGTTATCGGAGGAGGGACCGGATGCCCCGCCGTCCTTCGCGGATTAAAGCACCACTCGGTCGACCTCACCGCGATTGTCACCACCATGGACAGTGGCGGGAGCTCTGGCAGGCTGCGACAGGAGTTCAACGTTCCAGCTGTAGGCGATCTCCATCGAGCGCTGGTTGCGCTCTCAGACGATGACGCCCTTGGTGAGTTGTTTGGGTACCGCTTTCAGGGCGAGTCGTCGATCGACGGGCATACCCTTGGCAACCTCACGTTGCTGGCCCTAATGCTGGAGCATGGCGGGTTGGATGAGGCTGTTGAGCGACTGGGCAAACTGCTGGGCGTGAGTGGGAGGGTCCTCCCGGTAACATCGGACTGCGTGAACCTATGCGCGCTGTTGAAGGACGGTCGAACCCTTGTGGGGGAGGCCAGCATCGATCTGCGAGGCCACAGCCCCGTGGGCGTAGAGCGTATCTATCTCTCCGACCCCGCGAAGGCGAACGAGAAGGCTGTGACCGCTCTCCTTGAGGCCGATGCCATCGTCCTGGGCCCTGGCGACTTGTACACCAGCGTCATTTCCAACCTGCTAGTGGACGGCATTGCCGGGGCGATACAGGCGTCCGACGCCAAGCGCATCTTTGTAGGCAATCTGGTGACCAAGCCGGGCGAGACCGAGGGTTACAAGCTATCCGACTTCCTCAACGAGGTGCTGCGATACTCAGGCCTCACGGATTGGCTGGACGCCGCCATCGTCGATAGCGGCCACGATTCCGGCAACCCCAGGGCCGGGGAGCTTCTCGCCGGAAACCCCCTGGTGGAGACGGACGACGATGCGTGCCAGGAGCTAACGGGCCAGATCATGCGACGCGATGTGGCGATGGCCGAGAGCCCGTGGCTCCACGACCCCGCCCTCGCGGCAACGGCCATTATGGAAGCGGTCAACGGCTGATAGCGATGTCTTTCTGTGACGGCTAGCGGACAGGGAACCTCATCAACTCCGTGCCCAGAATAATCTTCCCCTTGAATATCTCTGCGACCTCTGCGATTGCCTTCTCTGCCATGCCTGGGGGTGTGAACGCCTCTGTTGCATGCACCATTACCAACGTCTTGACGCCTGCGTCCCGCGCTACGATGGCTGCGCCCTTAGTGCCCGTGTTGGTGTAACCGATAGGCGTTCCATCCATACCATCCTGGAAGCCCGTGCAGTTGTGGAGCAGCACGTCAGCGCCCTTTGCCAGCTTGGTGACGCTCTCGCATGGGCCTGTGTCGCCCGAGATGACGATCGAACCTTCGTCGCTGTCCAGTCGGTATGCTAGGGAGTCCAGGTACGGCTGAGCGTGGATGGCAGGTGCTGCAGTGATCTCCCAGGAGCCACCAGTCAGTATCTTGCCCGGGCCGATGTCCATGGCGTTGACCTCGGGAGGCTTCCTTGGCAAGGGGAGTCCGCGAGTAACGTAGCTGTGGGTGCTCATGGGATGGTTGATGCGCGCTTTGAAGTCGTACGAGAAGACGCCGCCGTCCTCCTTGAACAGGAGATCGGTGATTGTGGTGGTCAAGTCAGGCCCCAGGACCTCTAACGGTGGAGCCGAGTTGTTGCCCATGTTCCAGCGAGTCATGGTGAAGCAGCCGTAGTCGGCATCGTGATCGAAGTGGTGGTGGGTGAAGACGAGGTGGTTCACATCGAGGGGCGAGATGCCTGCCTGCACCATCTTGTACGTAGTGCCAGGGCCGCAGTCGAACATAATCTGGTCTTTGCCTACCTGCACGACCATCGATGAGCCGAACCTGTTCTTCGCGGGTACCGGGAACCCTGATCCGATAAGCGTTATTTCTGCCATGATTCGCTCCTTTACATAGTTTGTTCTTGCGTACACCCGACCATCCTGAGTTTGTGATCCGGGCGAGTAGACATCCTCTGTTGGGTGACCGTCAGGTCATGTGGGTGCAGGGCTAGCCCTGCCTAGAACGACGATTCCATCATCTCCACGGGCACCTCGATGAGTGCTGGTGCGTTTGCTGCCAATGCTTCCTTCAGCGCGGCCTCCAACTCATCCGCTCCATTCACTCGAATGCCAGTGACACCGTGGGCCTCTGCCAGCTTCACGAAGTCCGGGTTGTGGAGTTCCGTACCGATAAGGCGGCCTTTCAACCGCACCGTCTGATCCCGCAGCACGTTCCCGAAGGCATTGTCGTTGAACACCACTGCCACCACGTTGATGCCGTACTGCGCAGCGGTGGCCAGTTCCTGGGAGTTGTACATGAAACCTCCATCGCCGGAGACACAGACAACGGCCTTGTCCGGCTGGGCGACCTTCGCCCCAAGGGCTGTGGGGTACGCATACCCAAGGTTCCCTGAATACGACGATGTGATGTACGTGCGGGGTTGGTACACGGGGTAGTAGGCGCGACTGAAGTAGCCGATCTGCGTCATTCCCGAGACGAGGATGCCATCGTCGGGAATTGCAGCACGGATCGCCCGTGTGTAGGAACCTTGAGGCTCCATGAGGTTGGCGGGGTCGTAGCGGTCCTTTCGGAACGCTTCGTACTCGTCCTCGCGGCTCTCTTGCGGCCCGATCAGCTCTGCAGTCGCCTTGTGGAGCGCTTTCAACGACTCTGTAGAGTCTCCAAGGACTGCGAGGGTGTTCTTGTGGTTGCGACCGATCTCCTCAGCGTCCACATCTATCTGAATGACACGGTGTCCTTCCGGGAGGTTGGCGGTGGCCATCCTGGTGCCGACCGCCAGCACTACCGGGTGGTCTTCGATGACCTTTCTCATGGAAGGGTCCTGCACCTTTGGAACACCTACAGACAGGTAGTGCCTATCTGTGATGGAGCCTTTGCCTTCCGAGGTGGTGATGACCGGCGCTTGAAGATGCTCGGCGAGTCGCGTCAACGCC
This sequence comes from uncultured Dehalococcoidia bacterium, assembly GCA_913049785.1. Lineage (GTDB taxonomy): Bacteria > Chloroflexota > Dehalococcoidia > Lucifugimonadales > UBA1127 > UBA1127. Next base: position 16,680 of record CAJWXP010000040.1, read on the forward strand.
GTAGACGCCTCGGGGGAGGTTGCGCCTCCGCCAGCCCAGATCACTACTTGACCGGCCGAATTTGCCAGGAGCTTGGCTGCTTCAGCGATGCTGCTAGCCTGGGGCACCAGCTTGGGGTGGATAGCAGGCTCCAACAGGTCTACGTCGGTTTCCTCGCTCAGCGTATCGGGCGGTATTTCGATCTCCACCGGGCGAGGTCGACCGGTTTTGAGTTGGTGGAACGCCTCGTGGACGGTCTCTGGGACATCCACAGCATCGACGGTCCGTGCAGCCCACTTCGTCACCGACTTCACCGCTTCAAGCTGATCGTCGATCTCGTGCAGCATGCCTCGATTGACGCCGATGAGGTTCTTGGGTATCTGACCCGCCACCAAAAGCACGGGGGATGATGCTGAGTAGGCTGTGGACAGGCCAGATGTGGCATTCAACACGCCGGGGCCGGGCACGACCATAGCTGTACCTACCTCGCCGCTGGCACGAGCATAGCCGTCTGCCATGAAGGTAGTTGCCTGCTCATTGCGAGCGCTGATCCACTGGATGCCGGGCTCGTCGTACAATGCGTCGGTGGCATAGTAGAGTTGGGCCCCAACTAGGCCGAAGATGACCCGCACGCCCTCTCTGTACAGGGATTTAGCCAGCGCTTGTCCTCCGGTCAGCTTGGGCATACGTTGTCCTCCGAATGTGAATCTTGGGAGCCTTGGCCCGATGGCACGCTAGTGTACCACCTCTCTCGCGTAAAGCTACATGCGCCTCCTTGACACCCCCTGTTGATGGTAAGGACAATGAACGCGCTTCTGTACGAACACCTAACGCAAAAGGACACCCATGACCTGGAAGTTCAAAGACCTCCGTGAGTACATCGCCTTCTTGGAATCGAAGGGCGAGCTACGTCGCATCACCACTCCGGTCAGCACAGAGTTGGAGATCACCGAGATAACCGACCGTATGGTGAAGTCGGGCGGCCCCGCGCTGCTGTTCGAGAACGTTGAAGGCCACACCATGCCCGTGCTCATCAACGCCTTCGGCACCATCCAGCGCTCGGCGTGGGCGCTTGGTGTAGAAAGCCTGGACGAACTGACGGCCCGCGTCCGCGATTTGTTGGGCATGGCGAAGGAGCCACACCAGGGTCTGATGGCCAAGCTCCGTGCCGTGGGACAGCTGGCGCACATCGCATCGTTTCAGCCCAAGACGGTGAAGAGCGCTCCGTGCCAGGAGATTGTGGTGACTGGTGACGATGTAGACCTCTCGACGCTACCGGCGCTCACCTGCTGGCCTGACGATGCTGGCCCGTTCATCACGCTGCCCCTGGTGGTCAGCAAGGACCCGGTGACAGGCGTGCGCAACATCGGCATCTACCGGATGCAGGTGTATGACCGCAACACCACCGGCATGCACTGGCAGACTCACAAGGTTGGCGCACACCACCAGAGGCTGGCTCAGGAGCAGAAGTTGGAG
>CAJWXP010000041.1 GCA_913049785.1 uncultured Dehalococcoidia bacterium
ATACCTGATCACGGCTCGGTATTCCAGGGGTGGTCGGTGGCGGACCAGCCCGGGGCCTGCCCCGGCACGGGATCTTGCCAGATCACCATGGATCGGGACGTAACGGTGATTGCTACCTTCACGCAGCCTTAAATGGCGTGGTTCAAGCGTCTGAACTGCCGTCATCGCTACGCAAGACACCCTCTTCAGTGTGGCCGGCAATGACTAAGTCCGGATCAGTAGCTGTATTGGCCAGGCTATACACCTTTCCCAGTCAAGGGATGCAAGGGGTTCTCTAAATGGATGAGGGGAGGCATGGTAGTTTTGGGGGTAACGTCAAACGCTAGAAGTGACTCTTCTCCTAGCTACGGATTAGCTATGGTGCCGAGGGAGGGTGTCGAACCCACACTCCCTTGCGGGAAGCGGATTTTAAGTCCGCCGCGTCTACCATTCCGCCACCTCGGCTCATGCCAGAACATGGTTCATTCTATCAGCGGGCGTCAGACTACGGCAACGGTAGAATGCTGAGGATTTGCGTTGGAGGCGACGGGCGGAATCGAACCGCCGAATAAGAGTTTTGCAGACTCTCGCCTTAACCACTTGGCTACGTCGCCTTGGAGTGTTCTGGTGCCCAGGGCGGGACTCGAACCCACACAGGTTGCCCCACGGCCCCCTCAAGACCGCGTGTCTACCAATTCCACCACCTGGGCAGGGATGATGCTACAGACAGGTTGGAAGCAATGAGGCGTTGCTCCGTAGCCATCTTCCCATTCTGAGCTACCTACTGTCAATGTGTGCAGCTTGGAATTAGCCGGGTTCAGGGCTAGCCTCGGAAGGCGTATTTCGATACGATGGGCATACCATCATGGAACAAGAAGCTGAAAACCCTTTCCGCCCAGAGTTCTTCCAGCGAGAGGACGAGTCCAACGACTCCCTGTTCTACAAGGAGCCTCGACTGCTGGTACACATTGACGATCACGCCATTGGGGCCATCGGCGAGTTCTTCAGTGAAGCCCTGCCCCATGACGGCCTCATCTTGGATCTGATGAGCAGCTGGCGCACCCACCTGCCGGACGACTTCGTGAAGGAGCAGTTGATAGGCCTGGGGCTGAACGCTGTGGAAATGGCGGAGAACCCGCAGCTTGACCATCGCATCGTCCAGGATATCAACGCCCTGCCTGAACTACCCTTCAGGGACTCCTGCATCCATGCCGTGGTGGTCACAGTCTCCGTCCAGTACATGACCCATCCCGTTGAGCTTTTCAGGGAGGTCAACCGTGTGTTGGAAGACCGCGGGAGCTTCCACATCATCTTCTCCAACCGAATGTTCGGCACCAAGGCGGTGGCCATATGGAAGGCCCTTGACGACTTTCAGCGGGGGCAGCTCCTCACCTCCTACTTCGCCGTATCCACCGGCTGGGAGCATCCAAAGATATCGGACATCAGTCCCCAGCTTGGGACGCCCTCAGACCCGGTGTACGTGGTCTCAGCGAGGAAGCTGGTCCCGGAGGCAGTGGACTAACGCCCGCCAATGTTGACGAGGCCGCTGTCCGCCCCCTACCCTAGTCCCATCCACTCAAAAGTCTGTTCCGCCGTCCGAAATTGCTGTGAACGTGCAATCGGTCGATCCGGAAACACAGCATCGGAGGCCGCATGGCAGGGTTCCCTATTGATGTCCACTTGAGCGAGCACGGGTTGCTGGATTCCATAGCTGAGGACGTCCGGCGAGGCATGACCTCTCCGCAGAAGTATCTACTCCCCAAGTTCTTCTACGACGAAGAGGGCTCCCTGCTTTTCGAGCAGATCACTGAGCTGCCTGAGTACTACCCCACCCGCACGGAACTCAGCATCCTCACGGACATCGCTGATGAATTGATGGGACGTGTTGCGCCCCGGGAGATCGTGGAACTGGGCTCCGGCTCGTCCACCAAGACTCGGATGCTGCTGGACGCGGGTTACAAGGCCAAGACCCTGACGCGCTACATCCCCTTCGATGTCAGTCAGACCATCGTCGAGAGCGCCTTCATCGAGTTGCAGCGACGTTACCCGGGCATGGCACTCCATGGCGTCATCGGCGACTTCGAGCGACACCTTGGTCTGGTACCGCCCGCCGAAGGGAAGCGCCTTGTGCTCTTCATCGGTAGCACCATCGGGAACCTAGAGCCCAAAGAGCGGCTGGAACTCCTCGGCGAGATCAGGAAATTGCTAGCCCCGGGCGACTTCCTACTGTTGGGCATGGACCAGGTGAAGGACATCGCTGTGCTGGAAGCTGCGTACAACGACGCTGTGGGAGTGACGGCGGCCTTTGACCTCAACATCCTGAAGGCCATCAACAACGCGCTGCACGCTGATTTCAACGTCGCCGAGTTCCGACACCGCGCCCACTACAACCGTGACCTGGACAGGATAGAGATGCACCTCTACGCCAATTCGCCACAGACCGTGCACATCGCTGACCTGGACATGACGGTGGAAATCGCCAAGGACGAGTCCATCTGGACGGAGAGCTCCCACAAGTTCACTGAAGCCACCGCAACATCCATGCTCCAGGACGCTGGCATGACGTTGGACGCCTGGTACACAGACCCGCTGCGCTACTTCGGCCTTGCCCTTGCAACCGCCCAGGGCTAAGCCCTAGACTCATGTGCCTGCGGTCACCTAACTTGCGCCTCATGTCGCTCACAACGTTTACCCCTCCGTTCATCCTGTCCGCTCTGAAATGAAGGGAGTGGACTCCGACGTTTCCGTTTACGTCGGAGAGCCCGCCAATGGGTGGGTAGACGTTCGAGCCCTCTCGACTTTCTTGACTGACATAACAAGACACCTCCGAGATCGGAGGTGTCTTGTTATTTGATCGATGTTCATGCAGAGTCCCAGACCCTGCTTGCCTCTTTGTGACACGGTGCTTACTTCAGGTATTCCTGATGTTCATAGCACCAGGTGAAGGATTCTTCGGTGAACGGCATCTTCCTGATGATGGCGTGCCCGGTCTTCTTCCAGTGGTCCGTGTCATGTGAGGCTAAAGACTCTCAGCATCCTACGTAGCCGCAGGTGGCACAAAAGCGAAGAGGGCCTTCAGAACCGCACTCCTCGCACAGTGTCGCTCGAGGCTGCATGCCTTCTACTATCTGGTCGACATGGCTGCACTCGGTCTTCAGCATAGACATAGGTAATCTCCTTTCCAGGGCCAGTGCCCTGCCTTGGAATCCCCCCTACTACTTCAGATAGTCCTTGTGCTCGTAACAATACGTGAAAGAATCGGCGTTGAGCGGCATTCGCATGATGATAGCATGGCCGGTCTCCTGCCAGTGGTCGGTATCGTGGGAGTTCTTAGACTCGCAGCAGCCAACGTACCCGCAGGTAGCGCACATCCGTAGCGGCCCCTCTATCCCACAGGTCTCGCAGACAGCTGCTTTGGGTTCCACCCCCTCCACGATCTGCTCTGCGTGGTCACATTCGGTCTTCAGCATTGGTCGTCCTTCGTGTCATGCTTCTTAGATGCATTAGCGCGACTGTAGTATCCGATTCGACGAGTGTCAAGCGATGTCCAGCTAGCTAATTCCAAGACCAGAAGGCCAGAGACCCGTCTGCGATGGCGATGGGAGGTTGGTCACCATCCACATCGATGACGAATACCTCGTCCCTTGCGGGGACGCTGCCATCCGGTCTTGGCAATCGCTTGAACAGGCAGCAAACACCAACGTGCTTAGTGCAGCCAAGAGAAGGTAGAGGCTCCAGCGTCCCATGTTCGTATTATGAGCAGTGGCCGGTCAGATACGCAACATGGCGGGCACTAAACAAGAAAACCCGCCCCGGTCATCGGGGCGGGTCTGATTTTCTTGGCAGGAGCGCGAGGATTCGAACCCCGGACATTCGGTTTTGGAGACCGACGCTCTACCAACTGAGCTACGCTCCTACACGTATGGAAACTGGTGCCCCTGGAGGGATTCGAACCCCCGACGCCCTCCTTAGGACGGAGGCGCTCTATCCTCTGAGCTACAGGGGCCTGGTGGAGATAGGGGGACTCGAACCCCCGACCTCTGCGTTGCGAACGCAGCGCTCTCCCAGCTGAGCTATATCCCCTTTTCAAGGGAAATTATAGCACGAATCCATTCTAGGAATAGCTTCAACGCCTTCAACCTTGCCACCCGGCGTTCATGACCACTATGCTGGTCTGGCTATGCTGAATATCACCGTGCCCAGCCAGGTGGCCCTAAGGGCCCAGCTTGACGCATGCGCTAAGGAACTTGGCCTGACAATACTCGGCGTCACGTCGGCAGAACCCTTCGCGGAAGGCGCAGAAGCTGCTACATCTCGACTCAACGACGGCTTCATGGCCGACTTGCCCTGGTATACCCAAGAACGTATCCAGCGTGGCAAAGACCCGGGTGTCATCCTCCCGGAAGCCCGGTCTGTCATATCCATAGCCGCCGTCTACCCGTCTACTCGACCCGCTCACGCCAGCGGCAAAGGCAGAGTGGCCCGCTACGCGTGGGGTCGCGACTACCATAACGTGCTCAAGAAGCGTCTGAAGCAACTCATGACGAAGCTCTCTGAGAACGTAGGCCAGCCCATCACGCACAAAGTCTACGTAGACGACGGTCCGATGCTGGACAGGGAGGTCGCCAAGCGATCTGGGGTGGGATTCTTCGGCAAGAACACCATGATCCTCACCCAGGCCGGTTCGTGGACGTTCCTGGGTCAGGTCATCACAGACCTGGAGTTATCCCCGGACGCGCCATCACAGAAGTCGTGTGGCACGTGTACGAAGTGCATGCCAGCATGTCCAACGGGCGCAATCATCGCGCCGTACGTCATCGATAGCAACCGGTGCATCTCCTACCTCACCATCGAACACCGCGGCCCTATCCCCCGGGAGCTTCGACCGCTCATTGCCGACTGGATGTTCGGATGCGACCTCTGCCAGGAGGTCTGCCCCGTCAACGATGTCCGGGGCGATGCGACGCACGACGATGCCTTCACCCCGAACCCTGATTGGTCGTCGCTGGACCCGGTCGACGTGCTGGCCCTTGACGAGGAATCGTTCCGAGCGAAGTTTCAGGGCAACCCGATACGTCGCGCTACCTGGGAGGGGCTGAGACGTAACGCCTGCATCGTGCTGGGCAACCTCGGCGAACAAAACGCGATCCCGGCGCTGGTAGCAGCTTTGCAGGACGCTTCAACCCTCGTCCGTGGCCACGCCGCCTGGGCGTTGGGTAGGTTGGGTGGGACTGAAGCCCAGACTGCTTTAGAATCTGCAAACGAGGCTGAGACCGACCCATGGGTGCGGGAGGAGCTTGAAGCCGCACTGGAAACTAATACAGAACCTTAGGCTGTAGAACCATCTGCCGTGAAATTACCAACTCATCCAGGAGAGAAAAATGCCTAACACCGACCTGCACTACCTCAGCGTGGCCGAAGCCGCGGCGGAGATCGCCGCCAAACGGCTGTCGCCCGTGGAACTTACGCAAGCGTACCTCGACCGCATTGCAGCGATAAACCCAGTTATCAACGCCTACATTACTGTTACGGCCGATAGCGCCCTGGCCCAGGCCAAACAGGCGGAAGTAGAGATCGCCCGGGGTGAGTACAAGGGGCCGTTCCACGGGATGCCCATCGCTCTCAAAGACCTCTTCGATACCAAGGGTATTCGCACCACTGGCGGCAGCAAGATCATGGCTGACCATGTGCCAAGCGAGGATGGCGTGGTGGTCTCGCGACTCGCTGAAGCGGGCGCTGTACTGCTGGGCAAGCTGAACATGCACGAGTTCGCTTTCGGTATCACCAACGTCAACCCGCACTACGGCTCTGCTCGCAACGCGTGGAACACGGACCGTATCACCGGAGGTTCCAGCGGTGGTTCCGGTACGGCTACTGCGGCAGGCCTCTGCGCAGCGGCTCTCGGCTCCGATACTGGCGGCTCCATACGCATACCGGCATGTTTCTGCGGCATCGTCGGGCTCAAACCGACGTATGGTCGCGTGAGCAAGCGTGGCGTGCTTCCACTATCCATGTCCCTGGACCACGTGGGGCCGATGACGCGGACGGCGGAAGATGCTGCGCTCATGCTCCAGATAATCGCCGGTCACGATGCGCAAGACCTGGGTTCGACCGACGTTGCTGTGCCTAGCTACACGACAGACCTGGGAAAGGGCATCAAGGGTATGCGGATCGGCGTGCTTCGAGGAAGCTACGTCCTGCCGATGGACGCGGACATTGAACGCGCGTTGGCTGATTCCATCAAAGCGCTGAAGGACCTGGGCGCGATAGTGAACGACCCTGTCGAGCTTCCCTACATCGAGGACACACTGCCCGCCAACATTACAATAATTTCATCGGAGGCCGCCACCTTCCACCAGGCCAACATGGACGAACGCCCGGGCGATTACGGTGAAGACGTTTTCGGTCGACTTTCCATCGGGCGAGACCACCCCGCCACGGCGTACATCGCTGCCCGGAACACGCAACGTCGCGTGCGGGAGCAACTCCTGGATTCGCTGGCGGACTTCGATGCGCTCATGATGCCGATGATGCCCTTGGGAGCGCCTCTCATCGGTCAGACAGATGTATCAGTGGGCGGTAAAACGTTGGATGTTCGCGCCGCTGTGACCAGGTACACGCAGCCCTTCAACCTGACGGGGTTCCCGGCGATCTCTATACCCTGCGGATTCACCGACGACGGCCTGCCCATCGGGTTCCAGCTAGCAGCCAAGCCCTTCGAGGAAGCGTCACTGCTCCGGCTCGCTCACGCCTACGAAAGAGTGACTGAGTGGTCGAAGCAACGTCCGCCCGTGGAGTAACGCCACCCATCGTATTGAACGTAAGCCGAGCGCAAGCTATCATTGAATCTCCTGCGGGAGCTGCCCGCATCTTAACTCTGCGTATCGGAAGTGTGCATGCTGAGCATCGAACTCATTCGCCGGAATCCTGAACTGGTTGCTGCAGGCCTGGCCCGTCGTGGCGAGGAAACCGCCCTGGCGGAGTTGATTGATCTGGATGCCAGTCGGCGCGTATGGGTGACGGAGCGAGACGAACTTCGTGCGACGCACAACGAGATGAGTCGAGAGTTCGGCAAGCTGATGGCGGCATCCAAACAGGGTGGCGGCGACGAGGAACGTATGACGGCGTTGCGCGCTGAAACACAATCGACCAGTGAGCGCATCGAAGCTCTGGAGAACCAGATCAACGATGCAGAAGCCAAGATCGAAACAATGATGTTGGTTCTCCCTAACCTCCCGTTGGACAGCGTCCCGGAAGGCCTGGACGAGACCGCAAACATCATCGATCGTTCCTGGGGCGATCCGCGGACGTTTGATTTCACCCCGCAGGCCCACTGGGATCTGGGTGAACAGCTTGGTGTCATCGATATGGAGCGCGGTTCCAAGATCTCCGGCGCGCGCTTCTACGTGTTGAAGGGAGCCGGCGCTCAGCTTGAACGTGCCCTCATCAACTGGATGCTGAACGTGCACACCCGGGAGCACGGCTACACGGAAATGGCCCTGCCCGCCATGGTGCGCGAGCAGACGATGATCGGCTCCGGCAACCTGCCGAAGTTCGGCGAGAACCTCTACCACGACGCCGAGGAAGATCTGTGGCTGCTACCCACTGCGGAAGTGCCGCTGACGGGCCTCCATCGTGATGAGATCCTTGAGCCGGGCACGTTGCCGATACGCTATGTAGCCCAGACACCCTGCTTCCGTCGAGAGAAGGCTGCGGCAGGTCGCGATACGAGAGGCATCAAGCGCGTACACCAATTCAGCAAGGTGGAGATGTACAAGCTCGTCGATCCTGCGGACAGCGCTGCAGAATTAGAAACGCTGGTGGCAGACGCAGAAGACCTGTGCCAGCGACTCGGACTGCCCTATCGCATCCTATCGCTCTGCGCTGGTGACATCGGCTTCCAATCGGCGAAGACCTACGACATCGAAGTGTGGTCGCCCGGGTGCGAGGAGTGGCTGGAAGTGAGTTCCTGCTCCACTTGCGAGGACTTCCAGGCCCGTCGCTCCAACCTGCGATACCGACCGGAAGCCGGGGCGCGACCGCAGTTCATGCATACGTTGAACGGCTCAGGCCTGGCCCTGCCGCGCATCATCATCGCAATACTGGAGAACTACCAGCGGGCTGACGGCTCTGTGGAGGTGCCAGACGTGCTCAAGCCGTACATGGGCTATGATGTAATCACAGCCTAGTTTCGTAATCCCGGAGGGGTGGCCGAGTGGACGAAGGCGCCTGTCTTGAAAACAGGTGTGGGGCAACTCACCGTGGGTTCGAATCCCACTCCCTCCGCCATAGTTGAGTCCTAGCTAAGAGAGTCGGTTAATCCGGCTCTCTTTTCTTTGTCCAAAACCCCTTTGTACACCCAGTTGTACACCCCATTATCAGATGTAACCAGTCAGGGTCAACGCTTTGGTCCTCTACAATTCTGCAATTTCTTGGTGAAGGTCTAGAACCGCACCAATTGTGTCCGGAGTTGCACGCTTCAGCTGGGGATTCGTCAGTTGCTCTGGAGGGTACACAGGAGGTGCGAAAGGCGCGGTACTTCTAGCTTGGGCTGCCCCGCCGAGGCCGCAGAAAAACGCCACCCCATCAACATTCACGTGTCTCTCAGCCATCTCCAATCGACGCTTGGCCCCTTCGACCCCATCAGCTAAATTGATGACGCCCAAGTAGAGCTTCGTTTCTGTGGGGAGCCGGAGATTTGAGAAAACAGCATAATCTTCTTCTTCGTGCTCAGGAATGACTGGAATGTGTACATAGCCCAGAGGGCGCGTAAGGCGTTTTGCTAGTGCGTTCGCTGTATCAACCAAGACATGATTGTCCTGGCCTCCACCTTGGAAGTGGTGCCAGATGGAGCAGATGTGGAATCCGACTTCCACGTCCGGGGGAATTCGATTCACAACGAATGCAATGGAGTCAGCTATCTGCTCCGTTGTCCAGTCGAAGAACTCGTGATTCGGAGTATCGAACACCTCTGGCCTTCGGCGATACTCTTCGTGCTCGGCTTCCATTCCAATATCAAGCTGGCAGCACAAGTCTTCCGCGGGAATAAGCGGCAATACTTCTTCGATTTCACGCCAGAGCGCCGCTGCGGATATGGGCAAGAGCTGCTCTGCTGGTATACCAACGTTGTAGGTTGAGGTTCCTGGGCCGGGCATCGTGAACTGGAAGCGAGTCCCCTCGGGAAGGCGGTGCGCAACTCGAATCCGCTTGAATTGTTCATAAGAATCAAGTGCATTCTTCCCGTAGCCATAGGGACCAAGCGTTAAGTCCTTCGCCGTAAATCCAGGCTTTAGATGGTACGTTGGAACTCCAACAGCATCGTCTCCACTGCGTTTGATCCGATGCCCCTCCTCCAACGCTGGATTATTCGCTAATGTCCTGCGCGCAACTTGGATCCAACCACCCTGTTCTCCGTCTGGGATGCGTGGTGCAAACGCGCCAACATGCTCACCCACAGCTTGGAAAACTTCAGCCGCCGGAGAGAGAGGGATGCTTCCTGTGAAATAGACATCACGTGCCATAAATCATTCCTCCGATGCTGCAGCAGAAACCAGTAGGAAAGTATTTACTCAACCACCAATTAGACATTATACGATGGCTGCTTTTTTGCTGACCGTTTCTACCGCCGTGGCTGGGTTAAAGCCACTCCCAAGGAGAGTACGAACGTCAGTAAGAGGATTGGTAGGAGTTTCATGCGCAGAATGATATACCTGCGGTCAATGATATACCTGCGGTCAACGTACCCGTCCCGCGGGCGGTGGCGTTGGCCCCACGCGTGCGCCACTACGGGATTTTGTACCAAAATCCGCACATCTGACAAATGAAATCGGGGTCGATAATCTGGAATTTAAATGGCCCAACCCAAGGGCCTAGTGAGAAAGGAGTACCAATGACCCACGTTGCTTTAATCGGGGATTCGGTCTTTGATAACCGTGTGTATGTCCAACCTGAACCGGACGTTCAACAACAACTGAGGGACGCTCTTCCAGATGGGTGGAAGGTCACCCTCGGTGCCATCGACGGAAGCGTCACTGATGATGTATCAAGACAACTAGAAGGGCTTCCCGAGGATGTATCCCACATCGTCGTTAGTGTTGGAGGGAATGATGGCCTCCAGAGCATGGGCATACTATCTGAAAAAGTATCTTCCGTAGCGGAAGGGCTGGGTCTTCTGAGTGGAGTGGTTACAGAGTTTCAAACAGCCTACCGCCGGATGCTCGATGACCTTGTTGCGACCAACATCCCTGCCACAGTCTGCACGATATACCGTCCACAGTATGAGCCTACCCTCCAACAAGTCACATTGATGGCTTTAAGCCTCTTCAACGATGTTATTCTCACCGAGGCCATGCGTATGCGCCTGCCGGTATTGGATTTGCGCCAGATAATGGATGAGGCTTCAGACTACGCCAATCCAATAGAACCCTCCGCCCATGGTGGGGAGAAAATGGCAAAGGCTATCTCGCAGATTTTGTTAGGCATTGACGATAGTGGTAACTGGGTATACGAACGCCAATAATGGTCAACGCTTCCATTGGGGTAGTACAGCCGGTGTATTTTCCCATGGCTCAGGATGCCGACCATGCTCACGGTCAAGGTTGATTAACAATTGGCCAATACTGAATGCTGGTGATAGCACTGCATCTGACTCAAAGGGAAACAGCTACAGCCAGACACTAGTAAGAGATTCGTCTGACAACCTTGACTCCAGATGAGCCTCAACCAAGATGTTTGGACGCTAGGAGGTTGGTGAAAGCATCCAACCTCCTGGTTATGTCGCGAAGTTCATTGGTCGACTACAAAAAAGGGGCAGGTGAACCTGTCCCTTTTTGTATCAATAAGTGCACATATGTAAAGTCAGGCTTTCTAATGATATGACATGCAGGTCTTCTTCTGGAACAGAAAGAGCATAAATATTCTTTGCCAACTAGGGCACTAACAGCACGAAATTTCTGTTTATGTGATCTAAGGAGTCCCCAACCTGTTAGAAGGTTTCGATTTAGCAAAAAACATAGCCCCCGCGCAGACAATCCAAGATATTGCCATACAAGCCAGGCCAAATCCATATCCCCCTGTACGATCGAAACTTTGGGCCATCAATAAGGGGCCAATAGCCATAACCCCAAAAGTGACCGGCATCGACATTCCCGCAATCGCACCCAGGTGCCTTCGACCAAAATAGGTAGGCCACACCAATTGTTGGGTGCCGACAAAACCACCTATGCCAAAACCAACAAATGCCGCGTAAATGAGCGCACTATTGCCATGGAGTATCAACATCAGGGGAATCGACATAGCGGTAAAAATGCTAATAGATATCAAAACTGTTCGAATATGGTATCGATCTGCCAGATACCCCCAGAAAAATCGGGCCAACATACTGAATAATCCATAAATGCTAAACCCCAGAGCAGCTATTTGTGTAGAAAAACCTTTGTCAATGTACATTGGCACCAACATGGAAGGAATGCCGTTAGGTGACAAACTTGCTGCTGCTATCGCCAGAAGTAAAATCCACATCGCCCTAGTACGGATGGCTTCCGAAGCTGTGTAATTCCGTTCGGAGTGCGCTAATGGAGATTGGGCTGAAGGTACTGTTTGTATTCCGTCCGGAAAAAGTCCTATATCTTCAGGTTGCCGCCAGACCAATAATGCTGGTAGGCAAGCAAATAAAAAGGTTAAGAATCCTAACACGACCCATGTCCCTCTCCAACCAATAAACTCTAAAACAAAGGCTATGAACGGTGGCAGGACAAACGCCGCCGCTCCCGTACCCATCGTAGCCATCGCAACTGCACGCCCCCGGCGTCGCAGAAACCAACGAGGAACCACTGCAGACATCACCAGAAATCCTGTTCCCGAGGTAGTCATCCCACCAATAACGCCATAGAAGAGAATGAATTCCCACTGAGAATCGATAAAAGCTATACCCGCCAGCGATACTGCGGCTATAGCCCCACTAATCACTCCAATGGTTCTCGCACCATGTTTAAGATCAGCAAAACGCCCAAAAAGGAACATACCAACTGCGCCTACTAACATTCGGATAGTCAACCCAAGATAAATAGACGAGAGGCTCCATTCAAGGTCTTCCCGCATTGGAATCGCGATTACACTAGCGGCCCAAAACGCTCCACCAGCTATGAATCCCATGAGAAAACCAACAACTACGATCACCCATCCATAAAAGAAGGGCAGTCGCCCCTGCCATGGTTCGATAGGTGTTTTTTGTTCTTGAACTTTCCGGCTCTGTGTCATAGAGTGTCCATCGGTTTAACTGTGACGTTGAAAACTATGAAACATTTAGCCATAAATTCGGTTACTTCGCGCACCCGCGCAGCGGAGGCACCTCCACTGCTTAAACACCGTGTCGTGGACATCTTTGTTTTCTTGTAAGTAATCCATGATGATGCGCATGACCTTACCTTCGCTTGCTATGTTATAAACATCTTTCATCGTACCTATGAAAGCTACTTGGTCAGGATTCAGTTCTATCTCGATAGTCTGTTTTTCACCTGCCATGAATAATCCTCCTATTTTGTGAATAACGGCTACTTTAGTCGGAGTTATGCGTAATATTTCCTTTGGGTTCGTATTGTGGAGCATTTTAGTGACGGGACCAACTGATCCTGCGATTGAAGTCCAAACGGATTTCCGTTTCCATAAAATCACCTTTTTATTTAATCGTTTTTGGAGATTATCTTTTAGAATTATTTTCTATGATTGGTATTCGAATAGGTCTAGTGGTATGATCCAGTGGTGAAAGCGAATCCTTAAGCATGTTGGTTTGCCTAGGTTCTTTGAAAGCTATGGTCTATAGCTGATTAGGATTACTCCACAAAGAATCGATTCGACTCTTTATTTTTGTTCCACACGTCCCTGGATTTCAGGCCCGTCCACCGCGTAACGCTGCGCTCTGAAAATCGCGCGGGTGCCAACCTCTCCTCGCCAAAGAAAGGTCTCCGGATTGACGAACTCCCACACGAGTTCTCCGCCATTCGTAACCTCAAGCAAAATGCCTGAACGCCCATCACAGATTAATGTGTTTCCATTAGGTAATCTTTGGGCACCACTGATACCTGTACTGAACAAAGACAATGATGGCTTGCCTTTGTATTCCCAGGTGATCTCTTTTGTTTTAGGGTCAAGCTCTACGACGCGAGAAAAACTCCCACCACGTATCCGATGTTCACCATTGTCAAAAATTAGAATGTTTCCATTGGGAAGAGGTGTAGGATTGTGTTGATGGGATAGAACGCCAGGACCAAATCGCCAAATAACGTCCCCCGTCGATTTGTCCAAAATCAGGATGGTGCTCGTGGAACGGAAGCTTAACAGAATATTGCCGTTTTGCATTTCAGCAACCGAGTTGCAGTGTGTCCATTCATGGCGACCGTCAAGCGGACAGATGACATCAATATCTGTATCTAGCTTCTCTGAACCATGCCACTCCCATACTACCTCGCCCTCCGGCGTCACTTCATTCAAATAATCGCCCATGATTTCGGTGGGTTCCTCTCCAGGAGCGTTTGAGCCGCCCTTGACTTTACTGAGAAACTCCTCAGGGAGCTTTTCCCAACCAATAATCATCATGTTGCCATTGCGAAGATATTCACGGTCGTGGTGCAAAGCAGGGTTTTCGTATCGTGAAACCTCATGCCCATCCCAGTCAAGCTCTAGGATAACGCTGCCAAATCCTCCGCCCTGGAAAGGTTCATCACCTGTAAAACAATGCAAGGACAGGTTTCCATTGTCCCGCAGAAAACCATAAAAGGGTTTCAGAGGTAAGGGTGCTGTCCAGCTGTGAATAATTTCCCCTTGCATGTCGATAAGGTACGTATTACCGCTACCCATCGGCGTATAGATGGTCACGCCTTGAAATGCCTTGGATTGTTCGTGGTGCGTCAAACCTGTTGATGCATATATTGGGTATCCCATTGGGTGGCCTCCTTGCTTTGCTGTTGATGTTCGAAGAGTCGATTTAGTCAAAGGTGAGGGTCATGTCGTCAGTGCCAAGGCTGACCTTCATACTCCCAGTCCACATAACAAACGGTCCCGGCCCTTTTAGAGCCGGGACCGTTTGTTAGGTCAGAGCAAAATCAAGTCTACCGAGTGCCTTTGACATTCCAAAGGTGGGACCAGAATCCTGATAGAAATCCTGGCCATACCCACTCGTCGACGAAATCTGGGTTCACAACAACCTCGGCAGGCAGGTAATACAACGGAAAGTCAGCGTAACTATCATATATGATGTTACCTAATTCCCTCAGCAATCGATCCTGATCTGCTGCAGTGGATGCACGACGCGCTTCAAGGAACTTCGCGTCCGCTGCCGGTGTCGTTGCTCCACGAGAGAAAGACGTGTTGGTTGCATACACGCTTAGTCCAGTGAATTGCGCCGCGCTAGTGTCGTATAACGAAAGGTGATTGGTATAGCCCTGCACTCTGCTTTTAGCTCTGCGGGTGGCGGCATCATCGGTTATCAAATTGACCTTTACTCCGATTTCCGTGAAGTAGGCGGCCACAGACTCAGCTACATCATCAGCTCCTGGGAGGCTTGCATCTTTGTACACATGAACATTAGTTTCTAGTGGGTTGCTAGCGGTGTATCCTGCTTCCGCCAGCAGCGCCTTAGCTGCTGCTGGATCATAGCCATAGGATTCGTCAAATCTGGCCTCCCAAGCCGGATTCCAACCAGCTCCGAGAGTTGGGTGGTAATTGTTGAGGAACATGGTCTCACCCTTGCCCCCAAAGAGTGCTTGGTTCAATTCATCTCTGTTAACGGCCTTGTTCAAAGCCCTTCGCACATTCGCGTCCTGAAGCGGTGAGCCCGGATGCATAGGATATGTCTTGGCTTTAGGATCTACGTAGCAACATAAGAATCGCAAGAAGGCGCGGCGCAGCGTCGCGGTTCCTTGGACGGTCCGCATGTCTTCATTTACTGCGATGGTAATCAGATCATCAGGAAGGTTGGTGATATGAATCTCACCCGTTAGGAGAGCCGCCAATCTGGTTGAAGCTTCAGCCATAAATGTAATCTCAATCTCTTTAAAGTCTCCATCCTTGTCCCAGTGATTGGCAACGCGTTCGTAACGGATGAACTCGCTCTCGCCTCTATCGTTGAACTGGTAGGGACCCGTTGCGGCTAAAGGCTCCTGGGCCATTGTGGGATCCCCGCCAAGCGATTCAAAGTGGGCTTTACTCGTAATGCCGGCAATTGGCTGTTGACGAGCAAAGATGTTCAGGAAATCAGCATCATAGGATTTCATGTGAAATACCACTTCATGGTCATTCACAATCTCCAGTCGATCGACTGTCCGAACCAGCGGAGCTCGGACGCCTCCAATGGCGTCTTCTTTCATGAATTCTTCAACTGTAAAGACCACGTCTTCCGCGGTCATTTCTCCCCAGTCATTATGGAATTGGATGCCCTTCTCAAGTTTGAAGCGGTAGGCAGGCCCAGCTTCGAGGCTCCACTCTGAAGCCAGTTCTGGTATCTGCTGACCATTTGTTTCATCTAGGCCTATAAGATGCTCATCCATGATGTCGAACTGCACCGCGGCAATCTGGCCAACGATGCGCCGGACGTTAGATTCTTGGCTGAATGGGGCTGTACCAATAATCAATCGATCCACCTTCGGAGCCGAGGCGGCTGAGTCATCAGCATCACCACTACAAGCTGACAACATAGTCAGCATTAAAACTAACGAAAGAAGTAGGCTTACATAGGTCAATGCTCTTCCTTTTATCATTACACTCCTCTAGGGCAAAATTTGAGATTCTCTCAGGTTTATATCCAATGACTACCCAAAGTTAACGCGAATATAGTCACACTGAATACATATTTAGTCAACTTCATCATGACTTGCATTACCCTCGTCTCAACAGTCTAGCGGGTAAACTCATTAGGTCGTTTATGGGTTGCGGTAAGCGGAGGCCTCCGGCGCGCCTTCCGAAGACCCTCCGACCAGCTATGGATTAGCTAAGCGTTGACACCCCGTTTGATGCCCTATCGTTCATTTTGCATCTAGCAAAAGAGTTTGCCACGTAAAGAGTTACAACTAATGCCAGAAAGACCAAATGGAGTCAATATTCCTATTTTCCGGATGAATTTACGACTTATGGACAAAGCTTTGGTTGCGTGGGTAGTGGCTAAACTTTTACTCGCAGTAAGTCATGGCCAATAACGACTTCACGCTTGTACGTAGCACCAATCGTCTCTCGCACCCAATCCTCATCGGGGTCTATTGGCAAATGAGATAAGATGAGTTTTGCCACGTCTGCTTCTTCAGCGACAGGCCCCACCCCGTGCGGGCATGTATGGGACTCCATGATACGGCGCCTTAGCGCCGGAACCTTTTCCATATCGATGAGGTGAGGGTCACCGTCTGGTCGAGCTTGACTTAGTTCATGGACTAACAGGTCAGACCCTTTTGATGCGTCTATCAAAGCTCGACACGGGGTGGTATCACCGGAGATCACGAGTTTTTTATTGTCTTCCTCAAATACAAACCCCAGAGCTGGTTTGACGTAACCATGCTCTACCTCGATCACCGTTGCCTTCCAGCCATCACCTTCATAGGTGTCACCATGCCCGACTTCAACGACTTCAATCTTCATCAGTTCCGATCCTACCCGTTCCTCCAAGTGTCTGAGGTTAATGTCCACTTCAAAGGCGTGGATAAGACGCTCTACAAAGTTTTTCGTTTCAGCAGGACCGATGATCTTAATGGGCTTCGTCCTGTACATGCGCCAGCCTTCAATGAGTAAGTGCGCAAGGTCAATAGTGTGGTCAGAATGCATATGGGTAACAAACAGGATGTCTATATCCTTGGCGCTCGTTCCTCCTTCTAGTAATCGCCTACAGACACCGCTTCCGCAATCCACAAGCACAGAAGCATCACCGATTTTTATGTGTTGGCTAGGGCCAGCGCGGACCGAACTTGGGTTCGGAGTTCCGGTACCAAGCAGAGTTAATTCCATTGGGTTACCTCCTCAAAATAGTTGTTCTCATTTCTTGATGAAGAGAATACATCAATTGTGCGCATGAGGCGTTTGCCGGACTGTGCGAAGATGATTCCAACATCGATGTTTCTCAGAGTCCAACTCATTCCACTGGAAGCCAGAAAAGTCGCGAGCCTTAGACCATCGGATCCGTAGGAGTAGTGGCAGCCTCCAATCGATATGAAACTCCTACCAGTCCTCTTACTAGCGTTCGTACTCTCCTTGGGAGTGGCGTGTGATTCTGAGCCAACTGTTCCTACCCCACCACCGATACCCATGCCTAGGCCAGCGCCAACAAACGACTCGGCAACCATCCACCATCCGTGGGAAATTTTGCCGGTGACTGTGCCACTTACTCTTCTATCTTAGTCGAGGCAGCGTAGCAGGCAATGCCATTGTAGAAGCGACAGTCGTGGAAGCGCGAACCATTCCAGCACATGCGAGAAATCATATGTATTATGTTCTTCATCCCATGTCATGAGGTAAGTCACAAACTACAGGCTTATTCAACAGGTTGCGATGTGAGAATTAGCGCCGGTACTAACTTTTAGGATTCATCGGCGTTTTAGAGTTAGAATTCAGTACTTTAAGGAGGAAATAATGCAAACCCCAGCCGTGAATAGTTTAACTACTCCCGTGGCGTTGGTTATTGTTGCTTTGGCTATGGTCATTTCTACTTTGATATTCGTGTTTGCAGGAAACTCTCAGACCGAAGAGCAGGCCCAAGGGTTGGCAAAGAATTCTGTTGATATAGTGGGTTCTCCACCTGAAAACAACCGGGAATTTGACCGCCGACACCGACCAGATTTCGAACGCCATGCTAGACCCAATCTTCGTAAATTACGTGCTTTCATGGCAGGGTCAAAGCCTCCGTTTTCGGGTAAAGGTAAACCGGGCTTGGATGGAGAAAGACAAGGAAACACAAGACCTCCGTTTTCAGGTAAAGGTAAACCGGGCTTGGATGGAGAAAGACAAGGAAACACAAGACCTCCGTTTTCAGGTAAAGGTAAACCGGGCTTGGA
>CAJWXP010000042.1 GCA_913049785.1 uncultured Dehalococcoidia bacterium
TTAAAGGGGTACGTGAGTTGGGTTCAGAACGTCGTGAGACAGTTCGGTCTCTATCTGCCGTGGGCGTAGGAGGCTTGAGGGAATCTTTCCTTAGTACGAGAGGACCGGGAAGGACGGCCCGCTGGTGTACCGGTGGTCCCGCCAGGGGCGTAGCCGGGTAGCCATGGCCGGTCGGGATAAGCGCTGAAAGCATCTAAGCGCGAAGCCCATCCCAAGACTAGGCCTCCCTTTCCAATTTGGAAGTAAGGCCGCAGGTAGACCACCTGTTTAGAGGACGGAGGTGTACGGCGGGCAACCGCTTTAGCTGACCGTTCCTCATCGGCCGAGGCCTTCTCCACTCCAAGGTTCGGAGATGTTCTTCTTAAAACAACAACAAAAACTGCTGCTCTTTCCCGTCCCGATTCTTCGGGACTGTGCGTACCTTATGTGAAGCAATCCTCGGGTGACTAGAGCGAGGTGGAACCACCCGTTCCCATTCCGAACACGGAAGTGAAACGCCTCAGCGCCAACGATACTGCCCTCGGGAGGGGGTGGGAAAATCGGCCGTTGCCCGGGGGCTTCTTTTGTCCAAAACTCCTCTCTTAAATTTTCCCTTTTCGGCAATCCAAAAACCCTCTCTGTACGTATTTGGGGGTAAACCCTCATGGAATACGCATCTATAACCTTTACAGCCTCTGGAAGCCCACCCTATAATGGCCTCAAGGTTCGCGTATCCAGGAAAGCGGTAGGTTATCTTGGTTTCTTCTCCGCAAGAGCAGACCCCTGAAACTCTGACCATGGGTGAGCTCCTGGAGATGTCCGGAGGTTGGAAAGACCTCCACAGGGGCGAAGTGGTCGAGTGCGTAGTCATGCGCGTCGATCAAGAGGGTATCCTGGTCAACGTCGGTGGTAAGTCAGAAGGTATAATCCCCTCTAGAGAAGCAAGAAGTCTCACTCCAGAAGCCATGGCCGCACTAGAGATAGGTTCCTCTCTTACTGCATATGTCCTCAGGACAGAGCGAGAAGAAGGCATCGCAATCCTCTCCCTGGATAGAGCCCGCAGCGAGACCGGATGGGCTGTGCTGGAGAAAGCTTTAGAAGCTGATACTCTGGTAGAAGGTACCATCGTAGAACACAATCGCGGTGGTGCAGTGGTAGATATCGAGGGTGTTCAAGCGTTTGTTCCCCTTTCCCACCTCCTACCAGCCACAAGACAACTGAGAGACCAAGCAGAGGCAGGAACTCCCACCCCACCGGCTGAGCCTCAGCAGTACAAGGTACTGGAGGTTGACCGGAGAGGGAGAAGGGCCATCCTCTCAGAGCGATTGGCATGGCAGGGTTGGCGAGAGGAACAGAAAGCCAGGCTGTTGGAAGAACTGGTGGAAGGGGAGACCAGGAAAGGGAAGGTCAGTGGAGTAGCCAAGTTCGGCGTATTCGTTGATCTTGGCGGGGCCGACGGCCTGATCCACACCTCTGAACTCTCCTGGCAATCCGTCTCAGACCCGGAGGATATCGTCCACGTAGGTGACGAACTTGATGTAATGGTGTTAAATATAGACAAGGAGAAGGAACGCATCTCCTTGAGCCTCCGTAGACTAGACCCGGAGCCCTGGACCACCATCACAGAAGCGTTTGAGATAGGACAGATCGTAACTGGTACAATAACCCGGTTGACAACGTTCGGTGCTTTTGCTCAGATTGAGGGGGGCATTGAAGGCCTGGTCCATATATCTGAGTTGAGTGATAAGCACATTACACATCCGAAAGAGGCGGTGCAGGAGGGGGAGGTTCTGGAACTCAAGATCCTGAACCTGGATCCGGAACGGCACCGATTAGGACTTAGCAGAAGGCGGGTGGTTGAGGAATTGTAGGTCTGCGCTCCTATTGCGCAAAGCGCGCGAGGGGCCTGCCCAAAAAACTGCTTAGTTAGGGGATGGCTATGGCTAGTAGGTTTGAGAAGTTCTCAGAACGGGCCCGCAGGGTTCTCTCCTTGTCTCAAGAAGAGGCGCTCCGGTTCAACCACAACTACATTGGCACGGAGCACATCCTTTTGGGTCTGGTCAGAGAAACAGAGGGCGTAGCTGCGCGCGTGCTCAGCAACTTGGGCATTGAACTCAGCAAAGTCCGCTCAGCGGTAGAGTTCATTATCGGCAGGGGTGAGAAGCCCGTGTCCGGCGAGAACATCGGCTTGACCCCCAGGGCCAAGCGGGTGATTGAGCTTGCTGTTGACGAAGCTCGCAGGATGAGCCACCACTACATCGGTACGGAGCATCTGCTCATCGGCCTCATGCGGGAGGGCGAGGGCGTTGCTGCAGGCGTGCTGGAGAGCCTGGGCGTCACTCTTGACAAGGTCAGGGCTGAGACGCAGCGCCTGCTGAGCCAGAGCCTCACTCCCGGCCAACAGGGTCAGGGGAGCGGGCGTGGCGCAGCCACAGCCAGCACAACACGCACTCCCATCTTAGATCAGTTGGGTGTTGACCTGACAGCATTGTCACGGAGCAACAAACTCGATCCGGTTTGGGGTCGGCAGAAGGAACTGGCGCGAGCGATACAGATCCTCTCTCGCAGAACCAAGAACAACCCTGTGCTCATGGGTGAGCCAGGCGTTGGTAAGACCGCTATCGTTGAAGCCCTTGCACAGAAGATCGTGTCCGGTGACGTACCAGAGACATTGACCGGTAAGCGGCTGGTCACTCTGGACATGGGCGCCCTGGTAGCGGGAACAAAGTACCGCGGTGAGTTTGAAGAACGTCTGAAGAAGGTCCTTGAAGAGATCAAGACGGCAGGCAACTGCGTCCTCTTCATAGACGAAATGCATACACTGGTAGGCGCAGGCGCAGCAGAAGGCGCTGTAGACGCCGCCAACATCCTCAAGCCGGCCTTGGCCCGTGGTGAGATCAGGGTCATCGGCGCAACGACCCTCGACGACTACCGCAAGTATGTTGAGCGGGATCCCGCGTTAGAGCGCCGGTTCCAGCCTATTCTTGTAGAAGAGCCGACTGAAGAAGAGACCGCTGAGATTCTGCGGCACGTGAAAGGCCGCTATGAAGAGCATCACAAGCTGATCATCAGCGACGAAGCGGTGGTGGCAGCTGCCAAACTGGCCGCCCGCTTCATACCGGATCGGTTCCTGCCGGACAAGGCCATCGACCTGATCGACGAAGCCTCGTCACGAGTCCGTATCCTCCACAGCACCATGCCGCTCTCTGTGAAAGAGGCGATGAAGGTCTTGGAGAGTGTGCGCGGCGAGAAGGAAGAGGCGCTGTCCGATCAGCAGTACGAGTTCGCTGCAGAACTCCGCGAGCGTGAGTTGTCCCTTGCTGGCAAGGTGGAAAACCTTGAGGGCGAGTGGCAGGAGACTAAAGAGAACGAACAGCCCACGGTGACCGCTGACGATGTGGCAGAGGTTGTGGGCATGTGGACCGGCATCCCGGTGACTCGGTTGAAAACTCAGGAGACTGAGCGACTGCTCCACATGGAAGAGCATCTCCATAACCGCATCATCGGTCAGGAAGATGCCATTGTAGCGGTATCTAAGGCTGTGCGACGTGCGCGGTCAGGACTGAAGGATCCCCGGCGTCCTGTGGGCGTGTTCACGTTCCTTGGACCCACGGGTGTTGGTAAGACGGAACTGGCCAGAGCCCTAGCAGAGTTCATGTTTGGGTCTGATGACGCGTTGATCCGGCTGGACATGTCAGAGTTCATGGAACGGCATACGGTGGCCCGTCTGGTGGGCGCACCTCCCGGATACATAGGCTACGACGATGGTGGTCAGTTGACGGAGGCGATCCGCAGGAAGCCGCATTCAGTCATTCTGTTGGACGAGATTGAAAAGGCTCACCCGGACGTCTATAACATCCTCCTTCAGATCTTTGACGACGGTCACTTGACCGACGCCAAGGGACGGAAAGTGGACTTCCGCAACGCGGTCATCATCATGACCAGCAACCTTGGATCAGACCTGATCAGGCGGGATACTCACCTGGGGTTCTCCGCCAAGCTGGATGACGGCAAGACCTTTGAGCAAAACTACGATAAGATGCAGGAAAAGGTCATGGAAGAGGTGAAAAAGTTCTTCCGGCCAGAGTTCCTGAACCGGATAGATGCCTCTGTAGTGTTCCATGCCCTGGAACAAGAGCACATCCTCAAGATCGTTGACCTGATGCTGGACCAGGTGCAAGAAGAGGTGAAGGACCAAGAGATGACCATGGTGGTCACAGAAGCTGCCAAGGCGAAGTTGGCGGAGGATGGTTACGACCCGCACCTTGGCGCTCGACCACTACGCCGTCTTATTCAGAGCAAGATAGAGGACAAACTTTCAGAGGAAATCCTGTCCGGTAAATATGTCATAGGCGACAGGATCATCTTGGACGTGGACGATGAGGGCGAGATTGTAAGCAGTCCCGACCTGACACCGGTTGAGCCCGAGCCCGCAGAACCGGCGGAACCCGCTACCGCTACCTAACCAGGCAGAAGCGAGCGCAGAAAAGTAGAGGGCCCTCATGAGGGGCCCTCTACTTATTTTAGCAACTATACTGCGCTCTCGGGGCGGGAGACCAGTGACCCACTACGAAACCCGGCCGCCAGGGTGTTTTGAGGCAGGTATTGGGGCGTCTCGTAGGTTCTCTGTGGTAACCCCCACAGCCAACAGACTACACGCGGCATTATACGACTGAGAGGGATTGCGATGGAGGAAGGCGGGAAGCTAGTGTTGCCGTCGCCTAACGGATCTGGTTTCCTTCCGCATCTCTAAGGGCTCAGGGGCGTCGAATTTCCCGAACTTCCCCTTCACCACTAAGATGGGCACGACCGCCATCAGTACCAGGATGGACACCACTTGAGCTTCGTTCAGCCCCAGGAACCATGTATCGTAGTCGTGCGCGATGAGGATGAAGACGCGTCCGAGGGCGTACAAGCCAAGAGAGGCCGCAAAGACCATGCCGTCAGGGCGCATGAGCTTGGGCAGCACCCACAACGCCAAAGCCACGATTGCAAGGTCAAGCATTCCCTCATAGACCACTGCGGGGTGGCTACCTGCGATCACTCCTGTTATCGGGTCTAAATGGCTTTGGTAGCTGACACTGCTCGTGTGCGTCCACACGAAGGCCCACGGGAGGTCTGAGGCTTCTGCCAGGTGCTCGCCGTTGATGATGTCGCCGATTCGGCCAATGGCCATCGCCAGCAACAACCCCGGAGCTGTGATGTCAGCCAGTCGACCTCGAACGATGCCGACTCTGGAAGCATAGATCCACGCGCCGGCCAAACCGCCCAGCACGCCGCCCCAAACAGCAATGCCGCCATTCCACACCTGAATGATCTTGTCAGGGTTATCCCAGTAGAAGTCAGCCTCGTCTATGACGTGGAGCAGCCTCGCCCCAATGACGCCGCCCAGGATGCCCCAGGTGGCTACGGCATACACATCGTCAGTGGAGATGCCATGTCGGGGGGCGAGCCTCGCTGTCAGGAGTACGGCAACGATGACAGCAACAAAACTCAAGAAGCCATGCCAGCTCAGGACAAAGCTACCAGAATCGATGATGTTTGGTCCGATACCGATCTCGATCATACTGTTATGCCGCTTTCATGCCTATATTCTGACGCCCATCTTCATAGCGACGTCAAAGGCGGAAACAATGTGCTTGTTCAACCCCAATGTGGGTGCATCCATGCCCAATGCCGCTCCTATCAACTGCGGTAGGTGCAGTATGGGTACGTTGATCTGCCTACCCAACTGCTTGGCCGCCTTGGCCTGGAAACCGTCCAGGTTCAGGTGGCAGAGTGGGCAGGGGGTCACCATGGCGTCAGCGCCCAGGTCCTGGGCTTCAGCGGTGTGCTTGGCAACCATGGCCAGGGAGTTCTTTTCATTGATCGTCAGGATGGGGAAGCCACAGCACCGTGTCTTTCCGTCATTGTCCACAGCATTGGCGCCCAGGGCTTCGATTACAAGCTCCAACGCTATCTTACGCTGTGGATGCTCGTCATACTCCAACGCAGCGGAGGGGCGGACGATGTAGCAGCCGTAGAAGGGAGCCAGGAACACGCCTTCCAGGGATCGGGTTGCAAGGGACTTGATCTTGTCCAAACCAATGTTCTCTACCATGACCCACAGCATGTGCTTCACTTCTATTCCGCCGGTGTACTCAAGGCCTTCGGGTTCGAGGATCGCATTGACCTCAGCCCGGTACTCCTCGTTCTCCAGTTTCACCTTAGCCTGGGCCATTACACCCTGACAGGTGCTGCAAATAGTCATGATGGGCAGCCCCATACGTTGCGCCAGGGCGAAGTTTCGAGCGTTGAGCGTATCGCCCAGCAGGGGATTGCTCTCCTGTAGTGCTCCCGCACCAGTGCAGGACCACCCTTCAATCTCCTCTAGCTCAATACCGATCTTCTCACAAACCGCGATGGTGGACAGATACAACTCCGGAGCTCCGCCCCGTGAGACGCAGCCAGGAAAGAAAGCGAATTTCACCGTGCCCTCCTTGAACGATATGAGAAGCGCCTATTTGGCTGCTTCCTTTTTGATGGCGTTGATACGTGAAGCGATGCGGCGGACCTGTCCCACACCCGGAATGGCAGGGTGAAGTAGTGGCGGCATCTTGCGTCTGAACGCTGCATTCATAGCTACCGGAATGAGGCCGATCAGCTTCGGCAGGTTAAACATTCCTAAGGTCTTGATCACCAGTTTGGTCTCATCCAACCGACCATTGTGGGACACAATATCTTCGAACACGAGCGAGTGGCGATACCCGTAAGCTGCACCGTCGTAGGAGCCGGTGGGGATCTTCGCCTCGATGGCCTTTTCACGCAGCGCCATGATGCGCTCCATGGGAGCGACACCCTTGGGGCATACCGTTACACACTCGCCACAGCGGGTGCAGTCCCACATTCCGCCGTACTCGTTGTACATTTTGAGTCGCTTGTCATCCTCGACGTCACGGGTATCTGCGACGAAGCGATAGGCCTTGGCCAACGCGGCAGGACCAAGGAAGTTCTTGTCTATTTCCAGCACCGTGCAATCAGACACGCAAGCGCCGCACATGATGCAGCCCATCACATCAACCAGATGGAGCATGACATCGTTGGGCGCCAGGTACTCCGCTTCAGGCTCTGGCATGGAAGGCTGCATGTACGGTTCCACCGCGCGGAGCTTGTCCCAGAAGGGGTTCATGTCAACAACCAAGTCTTTAATGACCGGCTGGTTGCCAGCGGGCTCAACCCTGAAAGAGCCGTCTTCTGAGAGATGCTCACTGACCCTGGTCTTACACGCTAGGACTGCATGACCGTTGACTCTGATGGCGCAGGAGCCGCAGATGGATGCCCGGCAAGAGCAGCGCAACGCCAGGGAACCATCTATCTCCTCTCGCACCTTGATGAGCGTATCAAGCACAGTGAAGTTCTCATCCACCTCCACCTGATACTCCTGGTCATATGACTTAGGATCTTCCTCATCCGGGTTGAAGCGCCGGACGCTGACGTTTGCCTGCATTAGTATTTCCTCTCCTCAGGCTGCCACTGGGTAACCACGATAGGCATGTATTCCTTTGTGACTTCCCCTCCATCACCCTGGCGAAGGAGAATGTGCTTCATCCAGTTCTCATCGTCCCTTTTATCGTAGTCTGTACGACTGTGCGCTCCACGGCTTTCCTTGCGCTCTATGCCACCAATTGCGATGGTCTCCGCGCAGTCCAGCATGCAGCCCAATTCCAGGGCGAATATGAGGTTGGTGTTGAAGGATTTGCCCTTGTCCTGGACCACCACCTTCTTGAACCGCTCCCTCATGCCCTGAACCGCTTGAAGTGCCTCTTGCATGCCATCTTCTGTCCTATAGACACCCAGGCCCTTGTCCATGGCAACCGCCATGTCCATCCTGAGCTTGGCCACAAGGTCGCCGCTAGCGTCGTTGTCCAGGAATCCTTGCAGCTTGGCCTTCTCGCCGTTCACCCAATCATTCTCAGAGAAGTTCAGGTGGCTGTTCTGGCTTGCGTAATCCATAGCTCCTATGGCGCTTCGTCGACCGAAGATAACGGTGTCCAGCAACGAGTTGGCTCCCAGCCTGTTGCCGCCGTGGACGCTGACGCACGCTGTCTCTCCAGCTGCGAACAGTCCTTCCACACCCTTCCAGGCACCGTTCGGGTCCCAGCATCTGCCATCGATGTCTGTCTTGATACCGCCCATCTGGTAGTGGACGCCGGGGCGGATCGGGACGGGGTCCTTGGTGATGTCCACGCCCACCAGGTCTAGGGATATCTCGTGGATGTAGGACAACCGCTCCATGATCTTCGCTGTGCCCAGATGGCGACAGTCCAGCAGCACGCAGCCGTCGATGTCATTGCCTTCATTGATCTCAATGGTCTCCGCACGGGATACGACGTCACGGGAGGCCAGCTCCATCATGTTGGGAGCGTACTTCTCCATGAACCGCTCGCCCTTTGTGTTTATGAGATACGCGCCTTCGCCACGTGCCCCCTCCGTCAGCAGGACGCCGGAGCCCTTCAGCGTAGTTGGATGGTATTGCACCATCTCCATGTCCATCAGCGGTGCGCCAGCACGATAGGCCAGAGACATACCGTCACCGGAGCAGATGAGCGCATTAGTTGAGGGCTCAAAGACGCGGCCTGAACCGCCCGTGGCCAGGATCGTCGCCTTGGCCTGGATGGCATGGATATCGCCCGTGCGCATCTCCATTGCAACTACGCCGCCGCATCGGTTGCCGTCCATGATCAACGTAGTTGCGTACCACTCGTCGTAAACGCGGACGTTGTACTTCAGAATCTGCTCAAACATAACGTGGAGAATCGCTTGTCCGGTGATGTCAGCCACAAAGAAGGTACGGGCTTTCCGCTGGCCGCCAAAGGCTCGCGTGCCAAGATGCCCCTCTTCGTCACGATTGAAGATGACGCCCATGTGCTCCAGGTTGATCAGCTCCTGACCCGCCTCCCTGCACATGACCTCGATAGCGTCCTGGTCCCCCAGGAAGTCGCTACCTTTGACGGTATCATAAGCGTGGTCAGTCCAGTCGTCACCGCGATCCGTCAGGGCCGCGTTGATGCCACCCTGGGCCGCGTTGGAGTGGCTACGGACCGGGTAGACCTTGGATAACATGGCAACGTTGGCACCGGTTTTGGCCGCTTCCAGGGCCGCGCGCATGCCGGCCAGGCCAGCTCCAAGTACCAGGACATCATGGGAGTACAATGCTTTTCCCCTTCTTCCTCACACACGCCTAGTGCGGTGTGGGGGTGGCGTACGATTTAATGTCGATTTGTAGCTATGATTTGAGGTGCCAACGAGCAACGTTGTACATAGCGTCTTTGAACCCGGATAACTATACCAAATACAGCTATGCGTGACAACGGCCAGCAGGGCTAGCCCTGCACCCGAGTTTTCCGTGGTTACACTCCCCAAACCTGAATCTTTTTCAAAGAGGAAATAGGCCACCAGGAGTAGCTGTGGATCCAGGCTGAGGGGGGTTAACCCTCTACCCCCGCCTCTTTCTGAAACAAGAAGTAGGCCATCTGAAGCACTGAAGTGCTCTTAGAGTCCTGGATAGTCCCGTTTCGGATGAGGTCCGGGATGTCCTTCCAAGGAGTCGGTACCACCTCTATGTCCTCGTCCTCATCGGCGGGCAGCGGGTCAGGGCGCAGGTCAGTGGCAAGGAAGGCATACATGTACTCCGTGGAGTAGCCGGGGGCCATCCAGAAGCCACCCATTCGTAGCAAGGTGTCAGCAGCATGACCGGTCTCCTCACGCAACTCTCTACGCGCACCCTCCTCCGGTTCCTCGCCCTGTTCCAATCTGCCAGCAGGGGCCTCAAGGAGCAGCGATGCTATCGCCCAGCGGTACTGACGCACCAACAACACGTTTCCCTGCGCGTCGACCGGCACCAGCACCACCGCCGGCACGTGATCGACGACCTCACGCACAGCCTCTATCGGGCCGGTCTCCATTTCTACACGCACCGTGTCACGTCGAACACTAAGAAACGCGCCTTCGTAGACGCGTTCACTCTTGATCAGTTCCTCTTTGGCCACGGGTCTTCTCCTTACTCGCTGGGGGTAGTACCGCCGTTTCGCTGCCGCCTGATAGAGCTTAGCCTTCGAGACAGTGCGAGGGGAAGTTTGTGCGGCGAGCCCTGTCGCAGGAAACGCGCCTTGTGGGGGCCCTCTTTGACTCGAACGGTGTCGCCAGGCGAGAGGTCCAGGTCCATGTAGCCGTCCACACTAACCATGGCGTCCTGGTCGGCCTCAACTTCGATCTCCACCACCGCGCCGGGGTGAAGCACTATGGCAGCGCTGTCTGCGAGCTGCGGCACCACCGGCTGCACCAGCAGCGACGTCGACTCCGCGTAGAGGATGGGGCCACCTGCGCCCAGAGCGTACCCGGTGCTTCCAGTCGCAGTGGATACGATGACGGCGTCTGCAGCGTAGGCGGCGAGGGAGTAGTCGTCGACGCGCACCTCAACGTAGACCATGCGTGACGGCTTGGTTCGACTCACCACAGCATCGTTGAGGCCGGTGTAGCTCACTAGTTTGTCTGTAGCCTGATGGGCAGGCAGTATCTGCGCCTCCAACATGGTGCGCTCCTCCATCCACCCCTCACCGCTAGCGAAGGAGTTGATGCGTTGAGCGGCTTCCTCTGCCGTCAGCTCCGCCATGAAACCTACCCGTCCCAGGTTCACGCCCACGATGGGGATGCCCAAAGGCGCAGCCAATCGCACAGTGCGGAGGATGGTGCCATCACCACCTATGGTGACGAAGGTGGAGCAACGTTTGGCCGTATCCGCGTTGGCGTCTAACTCCAGGACAGAGCACACCCACGGATTGTGGTCCTTGCTCAGGGCATCCACAAGGGTCTTTGCAAGGGGCTCAGCCTCTTCAACCCAGGGGCTGTAGATGACGCCGATTTGCTGGTTATCTGCCATGACGTTTGGAGGCTCCTAGACAGGGTGTTTCATCGCGATGATGCGATGCGCATAGCATATCACGGTAGAGGTACGCTTAAGAATCTACTTCGACAACCAGGAAGTTCAAAATATCTGTTGGACCGCGCGGTCGGCTATCTCAAGGAGTGCCTTTGGCCACACACCCAGGGCGATGACGGCAATGGCTGTCACAGCGACCGATATGTCCAACGGTATGACGCGGGGAGACCGCTCATGGTCCTTCGGTTCGGCGAGATACATCACACGGATCACACGCAAGTAGAAGTACGCTGAGATAACGCTATTCACCGCACCAAGAGCTACCAACCATGCCAGGTCAGCTTTGATGGCGGCACCGAATACGAAGAGCTTGGCCATGAACCCCACGGTGGGTGGGATGCCGGTAAGGGACAGCAACGCAATAGAAAGAGCCAGAGCCAGCCACGGTGCACGTTGGCTCATCCCCGCAAAACTCTCGATGAGCTCGCTGCGAGTGCGCTCCATGATAGCCATTATGGCGAAGAAGGCCGCCAGGTTGGTCACCGCGTAAGCTCCCAGGTAGAAGAGCAACGTCCCAGAGCCTATGGAGACATTGTCTGTCGTCCTCGATGCCACAGCAGCCAGTCCCACCAGCATGTATCCAGCATGGGCAATGGTGCTGTAGGCAAGCAGCCGCTTCACGTTGGTCTGTGCGATAGCCACCAGGTTGCCGATGGTCATGGATACAGCGGCAATCCCCGCAAAAAGGAGCGCCCAATCCACTTCCAGAGATTCAAATGCCGTGAAAAAGACCCTGATGATGACTGCGAAGCCTGCCGCCTTGCTGGCCACAGAGAGGAACGCTGTTACCGGAAGGGGCGAGCCCTCGTACACGTCCGGCACCCAACCCTGGAACGGCACAGCGGCGATCTTGAACCCGAAACCCGCCACCATTAGGATGATGCCCACGGCCAGCAGAGGAATACCGAAGACGTCAGTGCCGTCTGCAACATTGCCCACGGCAACGGCGATTGCCTCCAGATTGGTGCTGCCGGTGAACCCGAAGGTAAGCGTCATTCCATAGAGCAGCACTGCCGAAGCAATCGCGCCCAGCACGAGGTACTTCAGCCCGGCCTCCGACGAGCGTCTGTCACCCCCAAAGGCGGCCAGGGCCACCAGGGGCAGGGTGGACAGCTCAAGGGCGACGTAGAGCGTAATCAACTCTGTACCCGCTGCCATCAGCATCATGCCGACTGCTGACAGCATGATCAGTACATGGAATTCCCCGCGACGCTCAGAGAAGCGTTCAACATAGCCATAAGACGACATCAGTACGAGGCCGACGCTCCCGATGAAAAGGAACTTGAAGAACAACGCGAACCGGTCCACCGCCAACGTGCCGAAGAGAGTGGGTATTGAAAACCCTTCTCGTTCACCGATCTGGGGATCCAGCAGGCTCCACCAGTCGGCAACCTCTCCCCAGAGAAGGACGATGAAGAATAACGGTATCGCCAGGCCGACGATCGCGACACCAGGCACCAGGTTCTTAGGGCCATTGACCATATCAGCCAACACCACCATGAACGCCACAGCGGCCAGGCTGATTTCCGGCGAAAGGAGATAGATGTCGTGGGGGCTCATGCTTCCCACCTTGCTGTCATCATCCCATCAACCTCGGAAAGAAGTCGTTTACACCAGCCCTGAACACATCGCTCACGATGGCGGGGTAGATACCCACGATTAGGATGGCCGCCATCAGCAACATAGGCGCCACCGCCTCCACTGCGGAGACATCGGTCAGCTGCGCCCAACGTTCACGCTGCGGTCCGAACAACGTCCGTTGCACCATCCAAAGTACGTAGCCCGCTGCAAGGAGCACTCCTATTGTGGCCAACGCGGTGATGACTCCATGCGCTGGGAACGTGCCCAAAAATATCATGATCTCCGCCGCAAAGCCGCTTGTGCCCGGGAGTCCCAGCGCCGCAAGCCCGGCAACCAAGAACGCCACAGCAGCTATGGGCATCCTGGTGGCTAGCCCACCCAGGTCCGGGATGTGCCGGGTGTGGGCTTTGTCATAAATCACACCCACCATGACGAAGAGCAGCCCGGTGACCACGCCATGACTGAACATCTGCATCGCTGCTCCGGTCAGGCCCACGGGTGACAGGTTCCCTGCCGTGGCACCTATCGAAGAGATGCCCAGCAACACGAACCCCATGTGGCTCACGCTGCTGTTGGCCACCAGTCGTTTGAGGTCGCTCTGACGGAAGGTCACCATCGCCCCGTAGAGGATGCTGATGACCGCCAGGATAGCCATAGGAACCGCCGCATCCATTGCCACGTCCGGGAACATGGAAACGTTGATGCGGAGGAGGCCGTACCCGCCCATCTTCAGTAGTACGCCAGCCAGCATCACGCTGACCGCAGTGGGGGCATCGGTGTGGGCGTCCGGTAGCCACGTGTGGAATGGCCATATAGGTAACTTAATGGCAAAGCCAATAAAGAAGAATGCGAAAACTAATTGGCTTGGTAACAACAGGTCGTTGAGGTCCATGCCCACAAGCTGGGTCATATCGAAGGTGTTCACGGAGAAGAACACTGTGAGCAGTCCCACTAACATGAACGCGCTGCCCGTGAACGTGAACAGCAGGAACTTCATTGCCGAGTACTCTTTACGGCCGCTGCCCCATATGGAGATGAGGAAGAACATGGGGATGAGCTCAAGTTCCCAAAAGATGAAGAAGAGGATGAAGTCCTGAGCGGCAAAGACGCCCATTACCGCGGTCTGAAGCACCAGCAACCAGGCGAAGTACTCCTTGTGTCGAGTGGCAACGCTCCATGAGCTGTAGATGGCAGCCAACCCCAGTATGCCGGTCAGCAGGATAAACGGCGCGCTCAGTCCATCGATCGCCAGGTGGTACTGGATGTCCATCAGCGGAACCCAATCCACGTAGCGGTCTGCAAGCTGGAAGCCGCCGGCAGCGTGGTCGTACTGGGCGAAGACGATGATCGACAGCACGAACTCGGCGATGCCGATGCCCGCTGCGAACCACTTCACACCCCGTGGGTTGTCCCCAAGGAGGGCGATGATGGTAATGGCACCTGCCAACGGCAAAAACACGACTGCCGTTAGCATTGTTGCGAATCTACCTTTGCGGTATTCCTCAAAGTTCCCCTCATGATTTCATTCCTACCCAAAAACCACTGTCGCCATTCTGAGGAAGCTCAGCGACTGAAGAATCTAGATTCTTCGCTGCGCTCAGAATGACACTCTTTCTCTTTAGTCCGGAGACACGTCCCCCGGAGCCCCCTTGGCTCGTATCTTGGGTGCCCCAACACGTCGGGGCTACTTGATCAGATAGACCAGCAGGATTATCACCGCACCAACGGTGAACACCCCTCCATACGCCTGAACCTGACCGTTCTGCATCGTCGCTATGCCGCGCCCGATATTTCGACCGAACCAGCCGATGTTGTCGGACACGCCATCGACGAACACCCTATCGAACCAGTCCAGAAGGCCAGCGCTATAACGATAGAAGACCTGGCCCACGATGAACCGCTCATACAAATCGTCCATGTAGTACTTGCGCATCGTTAGCTGGTAGAGCGGTCTGTACGTCAGACGCTCCGGTGCGATCTTGCCAGCAGCGTAGATAGCCCATGCCAACCCCACTCCCGCCAACGCCAACCCGATGGAGAGGATCGCCACCCACCCGATGAACTCAGGCGTCTCCGGGTGACCCAGAGGTGCGACCAGGAACTCACTGATCCAGTGCTTCGGTATGGTCAGCAGCTTGAATGGCGCGTTCGCAACAAATCCAGATACCACTGACAGCACTGCCAGAACGCCCATCGGGAGCACCATCACCAGCGGCGATTCCGCCATGTGCGCATGGCCGCCCTCGGCGATCTTCTCTTCCTCATCGCTGGTCAACACCAACTCGCTGTCAGGCAGCGCAGCCGCTTCAGCCTTGCTCTCTACCCCGCCACGGAACTCTCCGTGGAAGGTCATGAACAACGCCCGGAAGATGTAGAAGGCCGTCATGAACACCGCAGCCATCGCAAGGAGGAATACCAATCGACTCACAAAGTCGCCGTTATGAAACGCCTCAGCCAGGATCTCATCCTTGCTCCAGAACCCCGCCAGCGGGAATATCCCGGCCAGGCTCAACGCCGCAACGACAA
The DNA here is from genome assembly GCA_913049785.1 of uncultured Dehalococcoidia bacterium. Classification (GTDB taxonomy): domain Bacteria; phylum Chloroflexota; class Dehalococcoidia; order Lucifugimonadales; family UBA1127; genus UBA1127. The sequence continues at coordinate 15,065 of CAJWXP010000042.1, forward strand.
ACATGCCGTAGGTCCACGGCTGCACTTTGCGCAGTCCACCCATAAAGCGCATATCGAAGGTGCCAGCAACATGGTTGACGCTGCCAGCTCCCAGGAACAACAGGGCCTTGAAGAATGCATGGTTGAACAGGTGGAACACTGCCGCGGTGTACGCGCCGATTCCCAGCGCCAGCATCATGTAGCCAAGCTGGCTGATAGTGGAGTAGGCCACCACGCGCTTGATGTCATTGCTGGTCATCGCCATCGTTGCGGCGAAGACCGCCGTGATACCGCCGGTGATAGCCACCAGGTTCATCGCCGATTCAGAGGCCTCGAAGACCGGGAACATCCTCGCGACAAGGAACACACCTGCGGCCACCATTGTGGCGGCGTGGATGAGAGCACTGACGGGAGTGGGGCCTTCCATGGCGTCAGGGAGCCAGACGTGCAACGGGAACTGGGCTGATTTGCCTATAGCACCCGCAAAGAACCCGATAGCCAACCACGTGAGAGCCGTTGTGCCAAGCAAACCCGCTCCAGCAACCACATAGATATCGCGTATATCCAGCGAGTTCAGGCCTGCGTTGGAAAACACACCCTGATGGAAGAAGAGGTATAGGATCGCTATGAGGAAACCCAGGTCGCCAAGTCGTGTCACCAGGAACGCCTTTATCGCCGCTCGCGCCGCAGAGGGCCGGTGATACCAGAACCCGATGAGCAGGTACGAGGACAGACCCACCAGTTCCCAGAACACGAACATCTGTAGGATGCTGCTGGCAAGCACCAGGCCCAGCATGGACGCGGTGAACAGTGACATGTAGGCGTAATAGCGCGCGTATCCAGCGTCGCCCTTCATATACGCCTGGGAGTACACCTGGACAGCCAGGCTGACCCCCGTGACCACCACCAGCATGATGGCCGTCAGGGAGTTCATGAGGATTCCTACGCGTATGTCCAGGTTACCGACGGTCAACCATTCGTGGGAGGCGTATCCGATTTCGTTTGAGTGACCTGTCGTGGCCTTCAGTGCCCACAGCGAGAGAGCAAACGCACCACCAATGGCTGCAATCGTGAGGTATCCCGCAAGCTCACTGCGATGGTTCAGGAAAGGGCGTATCAGCAGGCCAATAAGAACAAACGAGGCCAAGGGGAGAAAGAAGATAGCCCAGGCTGCTGCTTCCCACATGCTACAGCTTCCTCAGTATCTCTTCGGCCACGTGTTCACGGCCTTTGGGCACATACACAATGAAGGGAACGGTCTCACTCCAACTCAAGATATCGCCTTCCGGCAGGATACGACTGGGCAGACCTTCAGACTCGAAGGTGTCCTTCCACATCTCAGCCATCATCAGGCTTGGCACTTTTTTGAACTCAACCCACATGTTGTCCTTTTCGTATAACCGGGGGCACTGTTAAACCGGGGGCACGTCCTCCGGAGCCCCCTTGGCCTTTTTACCCGGAATCACTGCTAACTGGGAGCACATCTCCCAGAACCCTTTGCCAGTCCCGACAAATCGGGATCTGGACTTCCCGGCCAAACCGGGGGACGTGCCCCCGGAACCCCCTTGGCTCGTGATCAAGCTGTCGCCCTTGGTTAATGGCGCATGATGTTGGCTTCGCCGACGTCTACAGACCCCTGAGTCCGGTACATGGTTATGACGATAGCAAGCCCCAGAGCCACCTCGGCAGCAGCAACCGTCACGACGAACAGCGCAAAGACCTGCCCTGTCAGCAGCAGGTCCACGTTATCGGCGGTCAAGCCGAAGGGCGTTGTGTACCGGGCGATTCCCACAACAGCCACGTTGACCGCATTGAACAGCAGCTCTATGGACATCAGCACAGCGATGGCGTTGCGTCTGGTCAACGAGCCATACAACCCAATGGCGAAGAGCACGGCGGAGAGGATCAGGAAGTGTTCAAGCCCTACCATCTACTCCCCCTTCACCAGCGCGATGGCACCCACCAACGTCGCCGTCAGCAGCAGCGCAGCAGCCTCTAAGGGAAGCACAAACTCCCGTAGCAGCAACCCACCTATCACGGGCGGGCTGTCACTGAATACTTCTTCAATCCCCACCTGTGCCGCGGGCGTAAGAACAGCATCGCCCAGCAGGTTCCACTGGGTATCCATGACTACAAACGTGATAATGCCCACGAACGCTACACCAAGGACGAATGCTGGTATCCGAAGGCTGTTGGCCGGACTACCTCGCTCGGTGTCCCGGATCATCATGATGCCAAAGATGAGCAGGATCGAGACAGCACCGGCGTAGACCAAAACCTGCACCACCGCGAGGAACTCTGCGTTGAGCATCACGAACAGGCCTGCGATGCCCAGGAACGTGCCAATCAGGGCCATGGCCGCCTTCACCAAGTCCTGCAAATACACCACCAGCAAAGCAGCCACCACGGTTAGGGTCGCAATGACCCACCAGATGGCGGTGAAAATGCCGGACTCTTCAATGCCTCCGGTCATCGGCCTTTCACCCATCGCTTGAGCATATCGTCGTAGGTGGGAGCCACCGTGGCCTCGCGACCGGCATCCTGCCAGGAAACGTCCAGCCCGCTGGAACTAATCCGGCAGATTCAAGATGTCCACAGGCTCGATCGAC